>CACYYH010000028.1 GCA_902778565.1 uncultured Eubacteriales bacterium | reverse complement strand
ATGAAATATAATGTTGGAAGACTGAATGAGCTTATCCGGAGTGGGTATTATCCCGGCGTAAATCTGATTCTGTCATTTGAGACCAGTGACCGCCCTCTTGATGTCAGGGTTGTTCATAGTTTTATAAACGAATATTTACTATCCTAAAATAATCGTTCGTGTTTTCGTGCTGATAATACCAAAAAGCCAAACGAAAATATGCCATATTGTTGACAAAAAGTACCAAAGTGTTAAAATTCAGTTATAGGAGAATTTGAAACAAGGAGGAATTCTAGAAATGAAGAAAGTATTATCAGTACTGCTTATTCTCGCTATGGTATTCATGTTTGCAGCATGCGGAGGAAGCTCCGAGCCCGCAAACGATGGCGGAGATGCTGAGACTCCCGACGTTATCAAGATCGGATTCTTTGCTCCCGTATCCGCAGCATCCGCTGCAGCTGACGGAAAGTCATCACTTAACTCCGCTAAGCTGGCTGTTAAGCTCATCAATGAGAACGGCGGCATCAACGGAGCACAGGTTGAACTCGTTGATTTCGACGACGGACTTGACACAACTGAAGCAGCTAACATCGCTGAAAAGCTCGCATATGACGACAGCATTGCCGCAGTAGTTTCCGGATCCTATTCCGGTCCTACCAAGGTTGCAGCTCCTATCTTCCAGGAAGCTGGCAAGCTGATGGTTTCCGCTTACGCAGTTCACCCTGACGTAGTTAACGCAGGTAACCTCATCTTCTCACAGTCCTTCCCCGGCAAGCTCCAGGGAACAGCTGCTGCTATCTATGCAACAGAGACCTTAAAGGCTAAGAAGATCGCCATCATCAGCGTAGACCTTGACTTCGGTGCAACTCAGATCGAAGCTTTCAAGAAGCAGCTCGAAAAGATGGGATCCGATGCAGAAATCGTTTATGAGCAGGCAATCGCTATCTCCGATTCCGATATGTCTTCCGCTGTAACTGCAGCTGCAGCTGCAGGCGCAGACCTGATCTACTCCGTAAACTACTATGAGCAGGCAGCTCAGGTTCTTCGTGAAGTAGGACAGAAGGGACTCGACATTCCTGTACTTGGAACAGAGGGCGCTGACTCCTTCGAACTTCTCAACATCGCAGGCGAATATGCTAACGGACTTTACATCACAACCAACATGAACCGTGATGACCAGAATGCTGAAACTCAGGCTTACATCAAAAACTATGTAAACGAGTACGGCATCCAGCCCGACATGGTAGGCGCATCCGTATACGACGCATTCCAGGTACTCTTCGCAGCAATGAAGGAAGTTGGAACAGACACAGAAGCTATGAGAGCTTACATCGCAGGCATGGAGAACTTTGATACCGTAACCGGAACTCTTATCCGTTACAACGAAGACGGTTCCGCTGTTAAGCCGGTACAGATCCAGCTGGTTACCAATGGTGAATATCACTCTGCAGGTACCATCGATGACATGGAAGTTATCGACCCTGCAAACTATCAGTAATCAATATTTGATTTAAGAGTGCAGTCACAAACAAAGGGGAGACGATAATTCGTCTCCCCTATAATCAACTGTTATAGGAAGTAGTGGTGTTCAAATGTTTACACAGCAACTGATGAACGCACTGGCTATCGGAAGCGTTTATGCCCTTACCGCCATGGGTGCTACCCTGATCTACGGTATCCTGGGCATTCTCGATATCGCAAACGCCGGTGCTTATTTGATAGGCGCATATCTGGGCTGGTACATTTACTACGCGACCGGAAGCATAGTTCTGGCATTTGTGCTTTCAATGGTAGCGGTAGGTGTGCTGGGCATATTGATCCAGAAATTTATTTACTCGCCTATTTTAGCAAAACCCAACACTTTATCGATCATTCCCCTGGTAGCGGCGGTAGGTCTGTTCACCATGTCCTCTGACCTGGTAAGACTTATCTGCGGACCTTACTCCCTGTCCTACAATTTTGACTTCGGAGTAACATCCATCAGGATCGGTTCCGTAGTTCTGGTACCTGCGTGGATATTGATCTTTGCCCTTACCGCAGTATTGCTTTTGATATTGTGGTTCATATTAAACAAGACAAAACTGGGCCTGGCATGGCGCGCCACGGCAAATGACACTGAGATCGCCAAGGTCTGCGGCGTCAATACCTCTAACGCCATGGCCCTTTCATATATTCTTGGTTACGGCTTCGCAGCAGCAGCAGGTATCATGGTAGGAATCCTTTACAATTCCATCACGCCTGCTTTGGGAGAAGTACCGTCATACAAGATGCTTGCCATCATCGTACTGGGAGGACTGGGTAATCCTCTCGGAACTGTTCTGGCAGGTCTGATCATAGGATTCACGGAAGTATTCCTTTCTGCTTACACCAGCATTCCGATCCCCAAGGATGCCATCGCATTCGTGGTTCTCATCATTATGCTCCTTGTTAAGCCTGAAGGACTTCTGGGTCAAAAGAATAAAGTATAAGGAGGCAGCGCTATGAGTAGTGCATATGTATTTTCAATACTCGCGACTGCAGCCATCTTTACACTTTTGGCTCTTTCGCTGAATATCATAACCGGTTATGCCGGACAGGCTATGATGGGTATAGCTGCCTTCTTCGGAACAGGCGCATATACAGCCGCCATCATAACCACCCACGGAGGAAACTTCTTCCTGGCGCTTCTGGCAGGCATGGTGGTATCAGGAATCTTCGGAGCTGTCCTGGGGGTTATCTCCCTGAGACTGCAGGCTGACTTCCTGGCAATAACCACCATCGGTATAAACTTTGTAATGGCAGCCCTGTTCAACTCCCTTAAGATCACCGGAGGAACACTGGGACTGACCACATCCAAACCCGTGGTCTTCGGCATCAGGATGACCAACATGCATTTCTTCATATTCACGACCATACTGATCGTGATCGTATGTCTCCTGATAACCAAGATGAGACATTCCTGGTTTGGTATGGCGCTGGCATCCATAGAAAATGATCCCGGCGCAGCAAGATCCTTTGGTATAAACGTAAGCAAATATCAGATCCTGGCATTCACCATCGGTACTGCTCTTGCAGGGCTCACAGGAGGTCTGTATGCACACCGTATGGGATTCATTTCCGCATCTGACTTTGCTTTCGTAGTATCCATACAGATCGTTTCCATGTGCGTTATCGGAGGTCTTGGAACCTTAAGAGGACCCATCTTCGGAGCAGTTCTTCTTTCAGCCCTTCCTGAAGTGCTGAGATTTGCGGACAATTACCGTGAACTCGTATATGCAGTGCTTCTGGTAATCATGGTAAGATTCATGCCCGGCGGACTTCTGGGAGATGACAGCCCCGTTTGGAAGTTTCTGGTCAAGATTTGGAGAAAGTTCGTTCCCAGAAAGAAGACCAGAGCAGACCTGATAGCCGAACAAGCTATTGCGGAAGGAGGTCAGGCATAATGGAAGAATTAATGAGAGTTGAAGGCCTGAAGATGTACTTCGGAGGCCTTAAAGCAATCGACGGTTTTGACCTCACCATCAACAAAGGAGAGACTCTTGGCATCATCGGTCCCAACGGCGCCGGTAAGACCACTCTCTTCAATGCCATCTGCGGCGTGTACAAACCCACGGATGGAAAGGTATTCCTGGAAGGAAAAGAAGTTCAGGGCACACCTGCCCACGAAATGGCAAAGATGGGCATCGCCAGAACTTTCCAGATCTCCAAGCCCTTAAGAGGACTTACGATCTTTGACAACGTGGTAGCTGCTGCAGGCGTGCAGGAGTATACCGGAATAGGCTCATATTTCCACAAGTCCCACACCAAGGAAGTGGAAGACAAGGCCGAAGCTATCATCAAGGAGACCGGACTTGCAGAAGTGGCCAACAAAAAAGCTTCTGACGTATCCCTCGGATACCTGAGAAGACTGGAGATTGCCAGAGTTCTTGTTACTGAGCCCAAGCTCATCATGCTGGACGAACCCTGCGCAGGACTTTCCAACTTCGCCATCAATGAGATCACTGAACTGATCTTCAAACTGAAGGAACAGAAGAGATCCATAGTTCTTATCGAACACAACCTGCCTCTTACCATGAGAGTCTGCGACAGGATCACGGTTCTTTCCTACGGCAAAAAGATCTGCGAAGGTACACCTGAATACGTCAAGAACGACGAACAGGTCATCGAGGCTTATTTGGGAAAGGAGGATGAAGACTGATGCTTGAAATTAAAGATCTTTATGTATCCTACGGCATGATGGAAGTCCTCCACGGCATAAGCGTAGACGTACAGGATAAGGAGCTGGTCTCCATCATCGGGCCCAACGGAGCGGGCAAGACCACTCTTATCAAAACGGTCATGGGTCTGGTAAAACCCACATCAGGCCAGATCCTCTATAACGGCGAGGATATTACAAACATCCCTGCGTACAAGAGGGCAGGCATGGGCATAGGCTACGTTCCTGAAGGCCGCCGCGTATTCGGCAAGCTCACAGTAGAGGAGAACCTCCAGATGGGAGCCTATGAGCTGAAGGACAAGGCGCAGATCGCAAAGAACATCGAAATGGTTTACGGCATCTTCCCGAGACTGGGTGAGCGTGCAAAACAGCTGGCATCCACCATGTCCGGCGGAGAACAGCAGATGCTCGCCATAGGCAGGGCTCTGATGCTGAACCCTCAGATGCTTCTCATCGACGAAGTGTCCATGGGCTTGATGCCCATCATGGTAAACACCTGCTTCGAGGTAATCAAGAAGCTGAACGATGAGGGCATCACCGTTCTGGTAGTTGAGCAGAACGCCAACAAGGCTCTGAAGATAGCTGACAGAGGCTATGTCCTGGAGACCGGAAACATCGTGCTTTCAGACACAGCTGAAAACATGAGAAAAGACGATACTGTACAGAAAGCCTACTTAGGCGGTTAAAATGACTATAAGATAAGACCCGCTGTTCGTGCAGCGGGTCTTATGTTTTATAAGAACGGTTCTGTTTTTATAATAAAAAACATCGCTACGCAGCCTTTTGGACTTGCCTGAACGAGCCTCATAGGATATAATCAAGATGTGTCGCAATATTGCGACATGATCCTTATCTTGAGAGAGGTGCGATATGACTGAAAAAGAGAAAGACGATCTCATAGAAGCGCTCAGAGACTACTACCGTGATTCCATCTTCGTCACCGACGGCAACGGAAATGTGATCTTCGCGAATGATGTGGCCTCGCAGCGTGTGGGCCTTCCGATTGACGAACTCCGGGGAAGGAACGTGCATGACATGGTTGAGGAAGGCGTTTACAGTTATTCCACCGTAATGGAGGCGATCAGGACCAAGCGTGAGGTGGCGGCTGAAATAAACTCAACGGATGACCTTCACACCTTTTCCAACAGCGTGCCTGTCTTCAATGAGAAAGGCGAGGTGCGTATGGTGGTCACCAATAATATGAGTATCGAGCGAAGCAAGGAATGGGAGGAGATCATTGGCCGTGAGAAACAGAAAGCGGATATGCTCAGGCGTGAGCTGGACTATCTGCGTCTCAGAGACAAGCGGGTTATTATTGCCAACAGCAAGGAGATGAAGGATATCCTGAACTCCGTGAACTCCATCGCTTCCTCTGACGCGAATATAGTAATTCTCGGAGAGAGCGGTACCGGAAAAGACATGATCGCGCAGATCATTCACGAGCAATCCTGGAGGTCCGAAAAAAGTTTCATCAGCGTAAACTGCGCCGCCATGCCCGAGAATCTGCTGGAATCAGAACTTTTCGGTTACGAAGGCGGAGCGTTCACAGGAGCTTTGAGCAAGGGTAAGATAGGTCTCTTCGAGGCAGCATCCGGAGGAACTCTTTTCCTGGATGAGATCGGAGAAATGTCCCCTGCGCTTCAGTCCAGGCTTCTGAGAGTCATTGAGAACCATGAGATAAGACGTGTGGGCGGAGTTAATAATATCCCGGTGGACGTGAGGATCATATGCGCCACCAACAGCAATCTGGAGGAGATGATCCAGGCTAAGACTTTCCGTGAGGATCTGTACTACAGGCTGGCGGTATTCACTCTGAAACTGCCGAGACTGGCGGATCGTCAGGATGACATAATCCCCATAGCTGAACTGTTTCTGAGAGAACTTAATGAGAAGTATAACACACGCAAGCGGTTTTCTGATATCACCAAAGAGACCATGAAGAATTACAGCTGGCCCGGAAACATACGTGAACTCAGGAACGTAGTAGAGCGTATCTTTGTTGTAAGCAGGGGCGATGAGCTGGTCTTCACGCCGGTGCCCACGGCATCATACGGTGATTATTTCTCTGAGAGACCCAACCCGCTGCTGGTCAACGACGATATGACTCTCAGGGAATTTATGGACAGCGTAGAGTCTCAGTACATCAAAAAAGTTCTGGACGAATGCGGCGGAGTGGTCACCGAAGCGGCTAAGCGTCTGGGAGTTCACAGAAGCGTAATATACAGGAAGCTGAATAAAACGGGAACAGAAATAGAGAGGGAATCATAAGCACTGTCGCAAATTTGCGACATGTTTGTGTCGCTTTTTTGCGACATGTCGCAGGATTGCGACAACGGTCAAAAAAGATCCATTTGGCGGGAGCCTTGTTTTTCAAGGATTCCCGTCATTTTATTTTTTTTTGACAATTGGCACGCTCTTTGCTCTATGGTTATATGCTTTTTAAAGAATTTTTTCTCAGAAAGGACAAAATTATGAGCAAAATAGACACCATTAAAAACGTACTCATTTGCGGCGGCGGACTCATGGGAAGCAACATCGCTTTCGTAGTATCCTCAGTAAAAGAGTATGAAATCACCGTTTATGACAAGTTCCCCGTTGACGTTGAAGCCAAGATCCGCATGAGCACAAAGCAGCTCGTAGAAAAAGAGATCGTAGCTCCCGAAGAACTTGAAGAAAGACTTTCACGTATTCACTTCACACAGGACATCGATTCAGAAGGCGTTAAGAATGCTGATCTCGTAATCGAAGCTGTATTCGAAGATATCAATGTTAAGCAGGAAACATTTGCACTTCTGGAAGAGCGTTGCCGTCCGGACTGCATCTTCTGCACCAACTCCTCTGTAATGAGCCCCAGCTGGATCAGCGAGAAGCTTACTCACAGAGAAAGATTCGTAGGAACTCACTTCTGGAATCCCGGCCACCTCATTCCTCTGGTAGAAGTAGTTAAGACAGACGCTACAGATGATGAGACAGCCGAAACAGTTATGGACTTCATGAGAAAGATCGGCAAGTCACCTTGCCTTTGCAAGAAGGACGTACCCGGATTCATCGCCAACCGTATGCAGCACGCTCTCTGGAGAGAAGCAATCTCCATCGTTGAGAACGGTATCGCAAGCGCTGAGGACGTTGATACAGCAGTTAAGACCAGCTTCGGTCTGAGACTTCCTTATCTTCCTCCTCTTGTAAACTCTGACCTCGTAGGAACCACCCTTACATATCAGATCCACAGCACAGTTCTTAAGGCAATCGAAGATACACACGAACCTTCACCTCTCCTTAAGGAAATGATGGACGAAGGAAAGCTTGGATTCCGTGCAGAGAAGAACGCTGAAGGCAAGCGCGTAGGTTTCATGGAATACACAGATGAAGATATCGAAAAGATCAACGCAGGTCTTAATGAATATCTCATCAAGATGCTTTACAACAAGTAATTTAATGATCACGTTTAGATAAAAGGAGAAAAAAATGAGCGATCTTAAAAACAAGAGAATTATCACAGCGGCCGTAACAGGAGCATGGCCCAAGAAAGAAAACAATCCCAACGTGCCTATGACACCTTCTGAGATTGCTGACGATGTTTATGCAGTATGGAAAGCAGGCGCTGCTATCGCACATCTTCATATGAGAGATGACGAAGGAAACGGCACCATGGATCACCTTAAGTTCGCAGAAACAGTTAAGCTGATCAAGGAAAGATATCCTGAATGTGACATCATCCTTAACCTTACAACATCCGGCGACATCTATGCTACAGATGAGACCCGTGTTCTCCACGTAAAGGAATTAAAGCCTGAGATGGCTTCCTATGACTGCGGTTCCATGAACTGGCTCAACTTCGGTCTGTTCCTCAACAGCCCTAAGTTCCTTGAAGAGTGCGGACGCATCTTCAAAGAAAACAACGTTAAGCCTGAGATCGAGTGCTTCGACCCCGGTATGATCGGAAACGCAGCATATTACCTTAAGAAGGGCGTTCTTGAAGGACCTCTTCACTTCCAGTTCTGCATGGGATGCGCTAACGGTATCCCCGGTTCCCTTAAGAACCTCCTGTTCATGAAGGAAACTGCAGATCAGCTCATTGGAAAGGGCAACTACACATGGTCCGCATTCGGTGTTGGTCACAGCGCAATGGAAGTTATGTATGCAGCTATCGCTCTCGGTGGAAGCATCCGTGTAGGTATGGAAGACAACGTAATGTATTCCAAGGGCGTACTTGCTGAATCCAATGCTCAGTTCGTAGAAAGAGCTGCAAGAGTTATCAGAGAATATGGCTGTGAAGTAGCTACTCCTGATGAAGCTCGTCAGATCCTTAACCTCAAATAATCATGAGCTGGGGACCTAATTTCATGTATTACCATTGTCCTTCCTGCGGAAAGAAGTTCAAATTCCAGCAGGACATGATCCCGGAACTGGGAGACGACTTCGGCCGTTGCCCGGATTGCGGTGAGATGGGTGTCTTTGAGCACGACGGTGCCAGAACACCGGACGATAGTGATTACTTCGAGGTAGAGTAATAAAAAACACCTCACAAAGGAGACTTATGGCTGCGCCGCGTTTTGCACGGTTCCATAAACCATCCCTCTTTGACGCGGGCAGCCTCTTAAAACGATTCATACGACTTTCAAGCGTCTGAATAAATATTTAATTAAGTATTTGGTTTTATAGAAAGGAGACATTAACATGTCTGAAGCAAAAGTTCCCGAGAAGGGTACCTTCCTTTGGAAGTTCAGCAAGAAGTTCAACTTCGCAGCTGAAAAGATCATCCCGGACTCATTCGTATTCTGTGTAATCCTGATGATCCTCGTATTCGTACTTTCCCTTATCATTGGTAAGGGCCCCATCGAGCTCCTCAACGCATGGTGGAACGGACTTTCCAGCCAGTTCACACTCGCATTCCAGATGGGCTTAATGGTAATCGTTACTGCTACTTGTGCTCGTTCACCTCAGGCTGCTAAGTTCCTTGGATGGCTTGCTAACAAAATCAGCTCCAGAACAGGCGCTCTGATCGTTCTGATGATCTTCGGTTATGTATCATCCATGATCAATTGGGCATTCTGTACAGTAGTAACTCCTATCCTTGCTATGCACTTAGCAAAGAGAATCAAAGGACTCCACTTCCCGATGATGGTTGCAGGCGGATACTCCTGCATGATCCTCGGCCAGTGCCTTGGACCCTCCGCAACTCTGTATTCCACACTTGCTCTTGAAGACTCCAACTATGCACAGATCGTTGGTCAGTCCTACAGCGTTGCAGAGACCTGCTACAACCCTACAAACATTGTAATCTTCACCGTACTCGCTATCCTCTTCGTTCTGCTGGTACTCTTCACACGTCCCGGCAAGGATGAACTCGTAGAGCTTGGTGATATCGCAACTCAGGCTGACGAAGTTCCCAATAGCTTCGCAATCACTGAGAAGGCTGTTACCGCTGCTGACAAGATGAACACCTGCAAGCCCGTTATGTAGATCGTTGCTCTCTTCATCGCTTGCTACATGGTTTACAGCTTCGCAACAAAGGGATTCCTTGGTTCCCTTAACATGAACTTCGTAATCTTCATGTTCGTAGGAATCAACTCCATACTGTTCCCTCAGCCTCGTCAGTGGATGAACGCTCACATGGCTTCCGCTCACCTGGCAACAGACGTTATGCTCCAGTTCCCGTTCTATGGCGGTATCATGGGCATGATGTACGTAGAAGGCGGACTTGGCTCAGTTATCGTAAGCGCTATCGTTTCCGTAGCTTCCGCTCAGTCCCTTCCTGTATTCGTATTCCTTTCAGCTTGTATCGTTAACATCTTCATCCCTTCACAGGGTGGACAGTTCACAGTACAGGGACCGCTCATCGTTGGCGCTGTAAATGGAATCGAAGGAGCTAACCTCTTCAACTGCCTCAACGCTTTCGTATATGGCGACGAGTGCACCAACCTTATCCAGCCTCTGTACATGATCCCTGCTCTTGCTGTAGTAGGAATGAAGCTCAGAGACGTTTGGGGATTCATGGCATTCATCTGCGTATTCTGGGTAGTTGTTGCTTGTCTCGGACTGTATTTCGTTCCGATGATAATGGGATAATAAAAAACATCAAAATACATATCAAACATCCCGCAAAAGAGAGAGGCTTATCCGGCCTCTCTCTTTTCCCTTTTTGTTTCGACTGCGCTTCTGAGGATTCAAAAACATTGACTTGAACCTGAGGCGATGGCATAATTGTATTATCATAATCAAGGAGGAAGCCAGATGGCTATATATGCAAAGGTCACAAGAATAATGACAACTGATTTCGCCGAGATCTCCATACTGGACGGAATCGATGGGGAAGCTATAGATAATACCACATATATTGCAGAATTCAAAGGAAAGGAACTGAACGTAAGACGTGATGACATAGTGGAGGTAGTTCCTACCGATAACCGCATAATGAACGAGTCCAAGATAGCCTATGTGCTTCCTGTCATAGGTCTGATCCTGGGCTTCCTGTTCACCGGATCCAAACCCATGCCGGAGAGGATCCTTTCAGGAGTGCTGCTGGGCATAATGATGCTCATCGTGGCTTACGTCATGAACAGAAGATCCAGAATGCTGAAATACAGAAAATACAAGGTAAAGAAGATCATCAAAACAAGCCCACACTTGCTGTAAGTGCAGCAGGACCTTGGGCATGCAGGCAGTTACTTAAGGAGACACATGTCAGTTCAGCATATAATCGGGGTTGTCTTTCTGGCAGCCGGAATAATATACGCGATATATATAATAAGAGATGTCATGGCTGACCGCGAAGCATTCCGCAGTCAGCCGGGTACCCTTAGGAATACCATGATAGCTGAAGCTATCGTGTATTTTTTCTGTACCATAGGCATCTCTGATTTTGTTATGAACACCATTGCTCTCAGACGGCTTAAGCTGGCTGAGCCCGAGACTCTCCCGGACTGCCTGATAACTCAGGGGATCGTACCGGGGTGCTTCATAGCTTTCCTTTATCTCAGAAACGCTCCCTCTGTGGACGTCACCACCATGCTGGTCTTCATGGGAGGACTGGCGCTGGGAAGCTTTTTCGGTTCCAGAACCGTAGGCAGGATGAAGGGCGAAGCTATCAGAAAAGTGCTGGTGGCGCTTCTGATCGCTGCCATGGCGGCGATGATCGTCAGAATGATCTTAAGCGCAGGCGAGCCGGGGACCGCAACGGCCCTCACAGGAGGCAAGCTGGCGCTGCTTGGATGCCTTACCACGATCTTCGGATTTACGAATATGATGGGGATCCCGGCCAAACCCTTTACGACAGTGGCGATGATGCTTCTGGGACTGTCGCCCATCACGACCCTGACCCTTCTTCTGGGAAGCGTGCCCATCTCTGTGGTTACCGGCGGCATCAACGTTGTACGCCGCAGACGCTATAACAAAAAAATGGCCATCTCAGCCATAACCGCAGGATGTGTAACCGCCTTCATCGGAACGGCCCTGGCCATCTCAATAAACGCCATGGCCCTGAACATCATCCTGATCCTGGTTATCGGAGTGGCGGTGGTGAGTTTGGTAAAGAAATAAAATGGAAATAAAAACCCCGCGTCATAGCGCGGGGTTTTGTTGTTTTTTGAATATTTTTATCAGCCGCTGAAGGGCAGCTCGTAGAGCTCGTAGGCTGAGCTTCCTGACAGGTAAATGCCTGTTGAGAAGGTGTCTACGATCTGCTCCGGTTTCGCGTAGGTGTGGATCTCGGTCACCACGCGGACTTTGTCCTCTCCGATGCTTACGAATTCGTTTTCAAGATCCGCTTCAGTTGTGTTGCTGTCAAAAGGATAAGCGTACAGCATCACGGTGTCCTGGGATGCGTATTCGGTGCCTGCCTGACGCTTATACTGGGCGAGAACCAAAAGAGCGTCCGGGTTCGTGTCAGGATTTACCTTTGGCTTGCAAAGGTATGCGCCAACCAGTTCGTAATCGCTGTAGTAGGTGCCCATGAAGTTGTCGCAGTTCTCATAAGCCTTCATCCGGACTTTGTCGCAGGCTGCTGAGATGAAGCCTGACTGCTCGGATACTGCCTGGTCTGCAGAGTTGAACTTGTGAGGAAGTCCTTCCACCACATATTCTTTGGATTCATCTATGCCGGTGATCTTGATGTTCAGGTCGCTCTGAAGCTTCGGGATGCTGTAGCCGGGAAGGGTGACCTTGACGGTCACAACGTCACCGTTTGAAAGTGTGCCGCCTTCAGAGGTGTCCGGCGTGATGGTGTAGGTCAGATCCTGTCTTACCTGGTACCAAAGAGAATTTTGTTCGCTGTAATCCAGTGTCTTCTTGTAGTTCTTGCTGTCTTTGTAGATCTCGGTGATGTCGTCGGGTATGTTGTAGACGATCTTATCCTGAACTACGTAACCCAATCCGTCGTAGCCTTCAACGCAGCCGTCGATCTCCACCGCAGCCAGAGCATCAAAGGTGGGACGGTTGTTGATCTCGTTGACCTTGATCCCCACGAAGACTCCTGCTCCGATCAGACAAAGTATGAACACCAGGATGATGGTCTTGGTGATGGCGTCCAAAACGGTGGACATGGCAGAGCCCACTTTGTCGCCGACGGTGCGCTCCGGCATGGTGAATTCTTCACCTCTCGCTTTGGCTTCCTCGGCTTGTTTTGCCAAGGCAACAAGCGCTTTTTTGGCGTTTCTTTTAGCCCGGCCGGAGGAGATGAGATATATAAAGGAAAAGATCACCGCTACGGCAGCCAGAATGAGCACCAGAGAAGAGCCGGTCAGGGCGTCCTTGATACCCATGGAGTCCAGTCTGTCCCAGAAATCCGCAGCCGTATTGAAGTAACCTATGACGGTGAAGGCTACAGATACTATAGTCAAAAGGGAAATACCCGTCTTGTGGCTTTTGGCAGGTGGTTTGTTTTTATCCATGATATTCCGCCTTTCCTGTTTTAGCTTTCTGAATCATCATAATTATAACATATTATATAATGTTGTAAAAGAATTTGCAAAAGTGTATAATTCTATTATGTTTGAAATCGGAATCTTTTGCGAAAAAAGCGTATGCTGAAACGTGTTTTGGAGAAGACCCGGATAAATAAAGGAAAGACAGCTGCAGAGACGACATGAACTACAGAAACGACAAAAAAGGACAGCCTATATCGGCCCTTGGATACGGATGCATGCGCTTCACCAGGAAGGGTGCTTCCATAGATTATGAGAAAGCGGAAGCAGAAGTCCTGAAGGCATTTGAACTGGGAGTGAATTACTTCGACACTGCTTACGTTTATGTTGGCTCTGAAGAGATCGTAGGACGGATCTTCGAGAAAAACGGCCTGAGGGACAAGGTCCTGATAGCCACCAAGCTGCCGCAGTATCTCATAAGATCCATCAAGGCGGTGCAAAAGATCTTTGATGAGGAACTTAAGCGCCTTCGTACGGACTACGTCGACTATTACCTTATGCACATGTTCACTGACGTGAGCGAGTGGGAGAATCTGAAGGCTCTGGGGATCGAGGACTGGATCCGCGACAGGAAAGCGGATGGCAGCATCCGGAACATAGGCTTTTCCTTCCATGGAAACTCGGATATCTTCATTAAGCTTCTGGATGTATATGACTGGGATTTTGTGCAGATACAGTATAACTATATGGATGAAACTTCCCAGGCAGGAAGAAAGGGCCTGGAGGAAGCCGCGCGGAGAGGCATTCCTGTGATCATCATGGAACCCTTGAGAGGCGGCAAGCTGGTAAACCTTCCGAAGGACGCCATGAAGATCCTTAAGGAGGACGGCCACGGATACACTGCTGCTGAACTGGGGCTGAGATGGCTTTGGGATCAGCCCGGGGTGACCTGCATCCTTTCCGGAATGAATTCTTTGGAAATGGTAGAAGAAAACTGCAGGATCGCATCTGAAGCAGAAGCAGGCAGCTTCGGAGAGACAGAGAAGGAACTGGTGGAAAAGATCAAAAGGATCATCAAAGCTAAGGAGAAGGTTCCATGCACAGGCTGCCGCTACTGTATGCCCTGTCCGAAAGGAGTGGACATACCCGGCAATTTCCACTGCTATAACCTTATGTCCACAGATGGCAGGTTCGAAGGCTGGAGAAACTACTTTCAGAGCATGTGCCTGAGAGAGAACCCGGGCCTGGCCACCCAGTGCGTCGCCTGCGGCAAATGCGAGGCCCACTGTCCGCAGCATATAAATATAATAGAAGAATTAAAGAAAGCAGACCGCGCTTTGAGGCCGGCGTACTTAAAACCTGTTATGTACGCTGCCCGCAAGGTGGTGGCCCGCCGGAGGAAAAATAAATGAAGGAAATAGAGTGTCCCAACTGCGGTGCGGTGTTTGAGGCAAAAGAGCCGGAGTGCCCGTACTGTGGCCACATCAATCCCATGGGAGCCGAAGCCAAGTTCCTGAGAGATCTGGAAAAGACCAGAAAGGACATGGATCAGGTGGACGACGAGGCCAGGAAGGCCTATGGAACAGAGATAAAAAAAGGCGCCAAGTCCACTGCGAAGACAGTGCTCATCGTGGGACTGATAGTTTTGCTTATCATCGGAGGCTTCATCCTACTGGAAAAGACTGTTTTCAACTATGATTATAAGGGCAACTATGCGGACGAGCTGGCCTGGCAGCATGAGCGTTTCATCGAATACGACATCATGCTGGACGGAGGCGAATATGAGAAGCTGATGGAAGCCATCGCCACTGACGGCGAGAAGCACGACGTCTGGAGCTGGGAGCGCTACGATGAGTTTATGGAGATAGCGGATGAACTCTGGGGAGACCCGGTGAAAGACGCGGAAGATGAATCTGAATAAACACAGGATCGACAGGGAGACATATATATGAAATGTCAGCATTGCGGAAATAATTTGAATATTGAGGATAAATTCTGTCCCTACTGCGGCCAGCCCAATCCTTTTGCGGTGAAGCATCAGGAGGAGATGGAGCGGTTTGAGAAGGATTATCAGGAAACGAAGGAAGACGTGCTTGAGCAGTCCTCCAGGTTCAACCGCCACACCGTAAGGATAACCATAATCGCAGTAATGGTGGCGCTGATAGCACTAACGTGTTTTTTGCTTGCCAAGGCAGACGACATCAGATGGTGGCAGATGGAGAAAGCTATCGAAGCTGAAGCTCCGGCTCACAGGGAGGCTATACAGCAGCTGATGGAGGACAGGGACTATCTGGCCCTTTATTCCTACTTCAACAGGAACAGGATCACATACACCAGTTCCCTGAAGGAATTTGACGCCGTGTACAGCACAACCATGCACTACAGGATGTTCTACGATAACCTCATGACTCTTCAGGCAAAGAAGAAAAACGCGGATAACTACAGGTATTACACCGAAGGTGAAGTGATAGAAGATATCGCCAATAATATCCATGGGATCTATGAGGAGATGGAACCCAACGACTATAACCCTGAGGCATATCAGGGCGATAAAATGGAGTACATGGAAGACCTCAGAGATCAGATGGAGATCATGACCGCAGGATACTTCGGGCTGAGCGCTGAAGAGGCGGAAGGCATGCGCAGCATGTCCACATCCAGGATAAACGTTTTGTTGGAGGACAGCTATGAAGAAGAACAATAGAAACAGAAAAGTCCGCGGCGCGTCAGCAGCTGCTGCAAGCGGCAGCGATAAGCTGTTCAAGGTCGTCATAATCCTCCTGGCACTGATCCTGGTCCTTATGGTGATAATAACAGCGGCAAAGATAAACCAGACATATACGGATTATACAACCAGACCCAATGATCTGCTCATGACCATCAGAAACGGCTATTATTCAGAGGCAGTGCATGAAATGCATGATAATATCGCCCTTGGAGAGACCGTGGAAAAGAATCAGGACTACGCTATTCCATATGCACTTCTTGAGTATTATGAAGCGGAGTCCGTGTACAAAGGATATGCCCGCATGGCAGAGACCGAAACTGACAAAACCAGAGCGGCAGAACTTAAAGCGAAGGCTGAAGAACTGAAAGCCGAAATGGAAGCTGCAAAGACCGGAATGGGGGACCTGGAGTTCATGGCAGCGGACATAGACGAACTTTTCGCAGACTGAAAACACATATGATCAATGCAGAAACGGCATCAAAAGATGCCGTTTTTTAGTGTTTTCAAAGCTTTCAACTATGAGTGTTAAATAATAGAAGGTAACGATTTAGTATAACTTTTAGTTATGTGAAATCCGAGAAGTATATCCCTATGATATTGGAAGGAAAGGGGGTTTAGAGGCTATAATATATGTAGTTATAATTTGGGTTTTTGTATGCCCAGATGTACTTATTATTGTTTGTCTCTGGCTGAGAAAACGCATCTCAGACAGAACGTTATTATAAAAATTTTAATTATTCCATTGGAGGAATTGGGGATGAACAAAGGAAAAAGAATTGGCAGAATTATGTTATGCCTGGTCGTCTCTTTGATGATGGTCATGACAATGATTCCAAGTCTGCCCACGGGTATGGCGTTCGCTGCAGCCGGCGATACACCGCCCCACACAAAAAACATTACTGACAATCAGGACGGTACCTACACGATATCGCTTGACATCGTCGGTGAAGCTGAGAAGCAACCGAATAACGTCAATGTTACCGTGGTCTTTGACCGTTCTGGTTCGATGACAACGCAGCGTATGAATGCGGCAAAAACAGCAGTAAACAATCTTGCAAATTCGCTGTTCGCATACAATACGCAGAGCGCGCCAAACACAGTGCAGATGGCTTTGGTTAGCTTTTCAACGAATGCAACGATCACTCGTCAGCCGACCACTAGCTATAGTCAGTTCAGCCAGTCGGTGAACGGTCTTACCGCCAACGGCGGCACGAACTGGGAAGCAGCATTGGACGAGGCTGGGGATGTCAACTTCGGAGATGATGATCAGACGTTTGTTATCTTTGTTTCCGATGGTAATCCCACGTTCAGAGATACTCGTATAACGACTGATTATTTACCGAGAAATGACAATCCGAACTGGAGCAACACAGATTGGAACACCTATCGCAACGACAACTATTTTTATAATTCGGATGGTGTTTATGGTCTTGGTTCGGATAATCCCAATCAGGATAATTATTCACCGACATCTATGAATCGTTGCTACGAGGCTGCACTGCCTAATGCTCAGGCAATTGTTGCAGATGTTGGCGGAGATCATTTCTTCACAATCGGTGCTTATGGCGATGTCAGCCGTATGCAGACACTGACAACTGCCGCGGGTGCACCTGCAGCCAACTTCTATAACGCTAACGATACCGCTGCCCTCAATCAGGCACTGTCTGACATCTTGGCTAAGATCGAAATGATGGGCTTTGCTGATGCAGAGATAGATGACGGTACCACCAATCAGGTAACAACAACATCCGGAAAGGTTGCTGAACTGCTTGAGCTCGTACCGAACTTCAAGTATTATCGTTCGGGTGGTTCTTACGGAACTATGCAGCCATGGACTGATGCGCCTGAAGCAGAGATAGTAAATGGCGAAGTTGTTTGGAATCTTTCAGATGAAGGAGTCCTTGAAAATGGTGTGCGTTACACCGTAACTTTTGACTGCTATCCGAGCCAGTACACCTATGATACCATTGCTCAGTTAAAGAACGGCGACATGACAGATGCCCAACTTGCGGCAGAGGGTCTTGATCAGTATATTGTCAAAACCGGAGAAGGAGCATACTCACTCCGCACCAATACAAATGCTGGAATCAAGTGGGATGATACCCGTGATGATGCAGGCAGACAGGAAAGTGCATATACCAATCCTGATCCTGTGGCAACATCTGCAAATTCTCTTCCTATTAATAAAGAATGGGTAGGAGCAGACCCGGATGTCGATGAAGTTGAAATCACAGTCATTATGGATGAAGGAACAGCTAATGAGGAAGAGTTCCATACTGCTACTTTAACCAAAGATAATAACTGGTCAACAAGCGCATTTATTTCAGTAGGTATTATTAAGGATGGAGAGCCTTTACCAGGAGCCATGGGTCATGACTTCTCATTTGCAGAGCTCGATGATACACAGTATCACTGGGAAATCGATGCCCCTGTCGTACGTCCTATGCTGATTAATGGAGGCGGTGAAGATCATACACCTACTATGCTGATCAAGGTCGATGCAGATCATCCTGCTCCTGGCGGCGCACAGACATACACAATCGAAGGTTCAACATATTATGTTGATTCATCAGCAGTTGGACTTACAGCCACGAACCATCGTCGTTCAAACCTGAACCTCAGCAAGACTGTTACCGGTGAAGATGCACCTAAGGATGCAACATTCCCCTTCACTCTGACGGTAAACAACTCACTTGCACCTGAAGAAGAACCGACAGACGACCCTGAACACGGCTCTGACTATTGGGTATGGTTCTCCATTTATGATACAAAAGCCGGTGTAACTGTAACTGATGCTACTATTACAGGAGCAACAGGACCGAATGCTGATGGCTACTACTATGCACCCAGCGGTTCACCTATTACCGTTGAGATGAAAGATGGCTGGAACCTGCGTTTCACCAACCTTCCGTCTGGTTCAACATATACCTTTGCTGAAGGTGATCTGGCTGATGGTTTTGTATTCAAGAGTGCAGAGCTTACCAATGGAGATGACGAGTCATTCTCAGGCGGTAAGACTTCAACCGGTACGATTGAGAAGACCCAGACAGCATATCAGGTAGCATATACCAATGACTATGCCCTCACTGATCTTGAGATCACCAAGGAGTGGGTAGATAACGACGATCAGGACGGCATGCGCCTTACAGCGGATGAACTGAAGGCTAAGCTTACTCTTTCACCTGCCGTTGAGGGCAAGGAACCTACGGTTGTAGATAATGAGGATGGTACATACACCATTACCTACACCGGACTTCCCAGATTCAACAATGGCCAGGAAGTAGAGTACACTGTAGCTGAGTCTGCAATTGACGGATATAGCACTACCGGAAGCCCTGCTAAGGACCATGGTACCATCACCAATACCCACACACCTGAGACTACAGAAGTCACAGTAGTTAAGGTTTGGGAAGACTCCGATGATATTGGAGAGATCAGACCCACATCCATTCAGGCACAGCTGAAAGCAGACGGTACTGCCTCTGGCGACCCCGTAACACTTAACGCAGGAAAACAGTGGACATATACCTGGGAGGATCTTCCAAAATATAAGAACGGCGGTACAGAGATCGTTTACACCGCTGATGAAACAGCAGTTCCATCAGGCTATGACAAGGAAGTTGAAAAATCAACTGCTGACGATGGAACGATTACATTCACTGTAACCAACACATATAACCCTACACCGGTATCTGTTGATCCTCCGGTACAGAAGGTCATTGAGAACAACTCAGAGCTTTATAACGGAGGCGATTTCACATTCAATATCGAAGCTGTTACAGAAGGCGCACCGATGCCTGCTAACGATGAGATCACCAATAGCGCCGAGTATGAACTCGAAGGAAAGACCGGCTTCTATGAATTCGGTGTGATCACATTCACTCAGCCCGGAACCTATACTTATAAAGTAACAGAATCCGGCGATGTTGATGGTGTTACTAATGATCCGGATGCTGCAACCGGTAAGGAACTTACATTTACTGTAACAGATGACGGAACTGGAAATCTTACAGTTACACCTGGTACAGATCAGGCTCAGTGGACCTTCACCAACACATATGATGCAGAGGGAGAAGCTTCTATTACAGTAACAAAGGCACTTGTCGGTGCGGCATGGCCTGAAGGCAAGACTCTGACCTTCACCCTGACGGGTTCGGACGGAGCTCCTATGCCGGAGACAACTACTGCAACTCTTACATCTGCTGAAAGTGTTACATTTGGTCCTATAGAATATGCATTATCTGATGCAGGTAAGACCTACACCTATACAGTAAGCGAGGGAGACGGCTTCGGAGGAGCATGGACAGGATCCGGAGATGTTACAGCTACCGTAGAGGTAACCGACAATGGCGACGGAACTCTGAAGACAGATGTAACATATTCACCTGAAGATAAGACCATCACCAACACATATGAAGCAGAGGGTGAAACTGAGATCACAGTTAGCAAGGCTCTTGTCGGTGCGGCATGGCCTGAAGGCAAGACTCTGACCTTCACCCTGACAGGTACAGGCGAAGCGCCTATGCCGGAGACAACTACTGCAACTCTTACATCTGCAGGAGATGTCACATTCGGACCTATCGAACTCGATGAAGGAGATGCAGGCAAGACCTACACCTACACAGTAAGCGAGGGAGACGGCTTCGGAGGAGCATGGACAGGATCCGGAGATGTCACAGCTACCGTAGTAGTAACAGACGACGGAGAAGGACATGTAACTGCAGAAGTAACATACTCACCTGAAGATGCGACCATCACCAATACATATGAAGCAGAGGGTGAGACCGAGATCACAGTGACCAAGGCACTTGCAGGAGCAGCATGGCCTGCAGGCAAGACTCTGACCTTCACCCTGACAGGTACAGGCGAAGCACCTATGCCGGAGACAACTACTGCAACTCTTACAGCAGCAGGAGATGTCACATTCGGACCTATCGAACTCGATGAAGGAGATGCAGGCAAGACCTACACCTACACAGTAAGTGAGGGAACAGGTTTCGGAACAGGCTGGACAGGATCCGGAGATGTTACTGCAACAGTAGTCGTAACAGATGATGGAGAAGGACATGTTACTGCAGAAGTAACATATTCACCTGAAGATGCGACTATCACAAATACATATGAAGCAACAGGTTCTGCTACACTGAGTGCTAGCAAGCTCCTTACAGGACGTGACTGGATGGAAAGCGAATCCTTCACATTCACACTTAAGGATCCTAACGGCACAGTATTGGAAGAGAAGACTGTAACTGCTGATGGAGAAGTATCATTTGCAGCAATCAGCTATGATGAATCAGATGCAGGCAAGTCCTACACCTACACCATCACAGAGACAGGAAACACTTCCGCAAACGTAACTCCTTCCGGTCCTGTGGAAGCTACAGTTACGATCACCGATAATGGCGATGGATCTCTTGCAACAGATGTTACATACAGCCCTGAAGATGCAACTATCATCAACACATACGAACCTACACCTGTAACAGCACAGATCAATGTAAACAAGACCATTGAAGGATTCCTGGAAGGACAGCCGGATAAGACCTTCGAGTTCACGCTCTATGAAGAAGACGGCGAGACTCAGGTAGGTGAGTCAATTGAGATCACCACTGAGGGCGGTACAGGAAGCAGTTCATTTGCAGCTATACAGTACACAGCAGTAGGCGAGTACAATTACATCGTTAAGGAGACCGTCGAGGTTGTACCCGGATACACATACAGCACTATCGAATATCCTGTAGTCGTAACTGTAACTGACGATCCTGAAAACGGCAAACTTGTGGCAGACGTATCCTACGGAGATTATACGAAAACGACCGATGAAGATACTCTGTTAGACGTAATCAACGAGTTCAAGATGGAGGACGTTGATGTAACACTTACACTGACCAAGATCATCGAAGATCAGTCCAACAGTGCTAAAGACGGAAAATTCAACTTCACACTTTACAAAGATTCCGTAAGCGAAGAGAACCTTGTTGAGGAGACATCCATCACAACAGAAGGACTTACCGGAAGCGTTGACTTCAAACCGCTGACATTCGACAAGTCCGGCGAGTACACATACGTTGTTGTAGAGGAAGCAGGCGATGTTAACGGCATGACCTATGACATCACCGAGCACACCTACAAGATCATAATCGATGACAACTTCGATGCAGCAATACTTGAGGTAGACGAAGAAGGCTCTACATTAGATGTTACGATCACCAACGTATACAAGGCAACGGCAACCAGCAATGTACTCAAGGTAAAGAAGGAGATCGAAGATACATCCGGAAGTGCTTATGAGACAACCTTCACATTCACACTTACCGGTGCAGAAGGATCCCCGATGCCTGAAGAAGAGGGCGGCGACACAGTCACTGTAACAGGCGCTCAGGAAGGCGAATTCGGTTCAATCGCTTACGAGAAGGCCGGAACCTTTGAATACACCATCAAAGAGGTGGCAGGAGATGCAGCCGGATACCAGTATGATACAACAGAGTACAAAGTAAACGTTACTGTAGAAGATCAGAACGGACAGCTCGTTGCAACTGCAGCATACAAAGACAAGGCAGGCGAGAGCCAGACAAATCTGACTATCACCAACACCTATGATCCTGAAGATGCTAAGATCACTCTTAAAGCAGAAAAGAAGGTAGACGACAAGACCGGCGGTGCTAAAGGAAATCCGAAGACCTTCACATTCGAGCTTCTCGATGCAGATGGAAATGTTATTGAGACCGTGACCAGACAGGGCGGCGGCACAGTAACCTTCAGCGAACTCACTTACAGCAAGGTCGGCGAATACAACTACACCATCCGTGAAGTTGCAGGAAGCGACGCTGGATACACCTACGATACCAATGAGTATGGCGTAACTGTAACAGTAACAGACCCTGATCAGGACGGTATACTGAAGGCA
>CACYYH010000027.1 GCA_902778565.1 uncultured Eubacteriales bacterium | reverse complement strand
CACAGCGATATGCCTCAGTGGGATCTGGTGGAGTTCGATCCTTTGCTGGACTCCTCTGACATTTCAGTCAGGGAGTGGAATGCTATCGGATACGCCATATCGTCAAGATACGATGACTACGACGGCTTCGTGATCCTGCACGGCACCGACACCATGGCTTACACAGCTTCCGCCCTTTCCTTCATGCTGGAAGGCCTCGGAAAGCCCGTCGTCATGACCGGTTCCCAGATACCCATGTGCGAGGTGAGATCCGACGGAAGGGACAACATCATAAACTCCCTTATGATAGCAGCCCAGGGAAAGGCAAACGAGGTAAGCATATATTTTGCAGGGAAACTGATCGAGGACTGCGGCCTTAAGGGCTTTACTGTCGGAGGCGCTCAGGTATCTGAACTCCATGCCGGCTTCGTGATCAACAAAGGAGGCGCCACGGCAACGGATATCCTTGAACTGATCCATCAGGTACAGGATACCGTGTACGGCAGATTCGGAGTAAAGCTGGAGCCTGAAGTCAGGATCATCGAAGAGTAGGATATTATGGATAACAAAAGTCTTTTGAGTAAATATATGATGGTATACGATCATCATACTCATACCACTTATTCCCACGGGAAGGGAAGCATTCTGGATAACGCCAGGGTGGCGCATGAAAAAGGTCTGAAGTCCATTGCCATAACGGACCACGGCCCGGGGAACTTCCTTTACGGTATGAAGATGAAACTGATACCGCAGATGAGGGAAGACATAAGGGCGGCAAAAGCTCAGTATCCCGACGTCAAGATATTCCTGGGGGTAGAGGCGAATACCATCCTGAAGGTTCCTTATCTGGATGTTAAACCTGCCGACTGGGACAAACTGGACATAGTGCTGGCGGGCTTTCATTTTGCGGTAAGAGGAGCCGGAATGCTGCCGAACCGCATCGGCCTTAAAAGTCAGAGTCTGCTGGTGCAGAACACCGATATGATACTGAACGCGCTGTATTACAGTGAGGATTGCGGCAATCACATCGATATACTGACCCATCCCGGGGACAAAGGACCCTTTGACATAGACAACATTGCCAGGGCATGCGAGGACACAGGGACCTTCATGGAGATCAATGCAAAGCATCCTCATTTAAGCGTTGAGGAGATCAGGATCGCAGCCAAATACGACGTAAAATTCGTCATCAGTTCAGATGCTCACGTTCCGGATAACGTGGGACTGTATGAACCTCAGCTTCTGAGGGCTCTGGATGCCGGGCTGGATCCGGAGAGGATAGTTAATATCAGGGCAAGGTAAGTTTATGGATGTAGTGATCGTAACGGGCCTTTCAGGCGCCGGAAAGACAAAAGCAATCGAATGGTTCGAGGACAGGGGATATTATTGCGTGGATAATATTCCGCCTGCGCTCATCAATAATTTTATAGAGCTCACCACCGGAGCCAGAAAGATAAAAAAGGCCGCCTTTGTAACGGACATAAGGGGCGGGGATTTTCTGGCGGATTCAAAAGCGGTGATCGAGAATCTCAAAAAGGACAGCAGCATCAATTTCAAGATGCTCTTTATCGAAGCTTCCAACGAAGCGCTGATCAGGCGTTACAAGGAGACCAGAAGAATGCATCCTCTCTCCAACATGCCTATCACCAACGCCATTATCGAGGAAGAGAAGGGGATCTTAAGCGATCTCAGGGCTGAAGCCAATTATATCATCGATACCTCCAGAATGAAGGTCGCGGAATTCAACGCTGAAATGTCCAGGATATTCGAAGCCGGAAGCGAGGGCAAGACCTTCGTCCTGAACGTCATGTCCTTTGGGTTCAAGAAGGGGCTTCCCCAGGAAACCGACTGGGTGGTGGACGCAAGGTTCATCCCAAATCCTTACTACGTTCCTTCCCTCAAAAAACTCACCGGCAACAACAAAAAAGTAAAGAACTTCGTGCTGGGCAAGGACGTGACCAAGGAATTCCTTAACAGATACACCGAGCTCATAAGGAAGGCTATACCCAATTATATCAAAGAGGGAAAATACAGCCTGACCATAGCCGTGGGTTGCACCGGAGGACAGCACAGATCCGTGGTCCTTGCCAACGAGATCGCAAGGATTTTCAGGGAAGAAGGAAGAAGAGTTACTCTTGAACATAGAGAACTAAAGTGATATAATATAATTTGGTAATTATAGTATTACAAATACTAACAATATATTTACTTAACATCAACTTTTAAAGGAGAGAAACATGGAGAAACTTATTATCAGCTGCTGCATTTGCGGAGCGGAAGTAACCAAGGAAAACAACCCTGCAGTTCCTTACACAGTAGAAGAGATCGTAAGAGAAGCTAAGTCAGCTTATGATGCAGGCGCAGCTCTTATCCACCTTCACGTAAGATGGGACGATGGAACACCTACACAGGACAAGGGAAGATTCCAGGAATGCGTAGATGCTATCAGAAAGGTATGCCCTGACGTAATCATTCAGCCTTCCACAGGCGGAGCAGTAGGTATGACTGACCTCGAGAGATTACAGTCCACAGAGATCACTCCTACCCCTGAAATGGCTACTCTTGACTGCGGTACCTGCAACTTCGGCGGAGATGAGATCTTCATCAATACAGACAACACTATCAACAACTTCGGCGACATCATGAAGGAAAGAGGAATCAAGCCTGAATGCGAAGTATTCGACAAGGGTATGATCGACCTTGCTCTCAAGGCTGCTAAGAAGGGTCACATCGACTATCCTATGCACTTTGACTTCGTACTCGGAGTTCAGATGACTGCTACCGTAAGAGACCTGGTATTCATGGCCGGATCAGTTCCTCCGGGATCAACATGGACTGCAACCGGTATCGGCAAGACCTGCTGGGATATCGTAGCTGCTACCATCGCACTCGGCGGACACGTTCGTGTAGGCTTCGAGGACAACGTATACATGTCCAAGGGCGTACTTGCCAAGTCCAACGGCGAAATGGTTGAGAGAGTTGTTCAGATGGCTAAGCTCATGAACAGAGAGATCGCTACACCTGACGAAGCAAGAGAGATCCTCGGCCTCAAGCCCAGAGCATAATTAAAGCTTAAATCATTAAAAGACCGCTTCTTCGGAGGCGGTCTTTTTGTGTGCCTATTAATGCAAAATACAGACATGCACAGAAAAAAATACACGCTATTAAGGTAAAGTGATAAACTCTTTTATTTACAATAGGATTAGAAAATGGTAAAATAATGGCAATAAATCTGTGTCGCAACACAGTGGTTTTTTATTCTTTAGGAAAAAGAGGAATTGTTATGAAACTAGCACTAAGAAGACTGCTTATCTTCCTGGTGGTACTGACCATGGTCATACCGGCAGGACTGGCATATGCAGCGACAGACGACGGAAACACTTCGCCGGGGGACGAGGTCGTTTCTGAGACTCCCCAGACAGAAGGGGAAGAGGATGTCACGGAGATCGATCCGACGACATTGAACGTTAAAAAACTTGGTGATGATTTCGATGAGGAAGCTGCTGATGCAGCTGCGAAAGCCAATACCCTCAGCGGAGTCATTACAGCGGAAGATATCGCGAACATGAGCAGGAAAGAACGCCTTGAAAAAGTTCGTGTATCTATTTTCCTTACTGATGATGCAGTGCTCGACAGATATGCTCCCGAGAAATCCACGGGATTTTTCGCTAAGAATTATCGGTCCAGCCTTGAAAAGAAGCAGGCCGGAGTTGAGCAGAGCATCAATGCAGCTATAGGCAAGCAGCTTGACGTCAAGTGGCGTTTCACTTTTGCTGTTAACGCCATTTCTGCAGAAGTATCCTATGCCGATATAGCTAAGATACTGGAAGTGAAGGGCGTCAAATTCGTTGAGAGAGAAAAGAAATACGTTGCTCTCGAGGACGAAACGGTTGCAGGACCCAACACTTCAGTTACTTCCGATCTTATGACCGGAGCAAAGCAAGCATGGAACGAGGGTTACACCGGAGCCGGCAGAAAGATCGCCATCATCGATACCGGTATCGATGTCACCCACCAGTCCTTCGATGCAGAGGCTTTTGATCATGCCATCGCTGAAGTACAGGAAGGCGGTAAGGAAGTTGACCTGATGACTGCAGAAGATGTTGCTGAAGTAAGTGATTATCTCTACGGCGCAGGCGAGTACTACAGCTCCAAGCTTCCTTACGTTTACAATTATGTTGACGAAAACATGGACGTAGAACACGTCAATGACAAGCAGGGAGAACACGGTTCTCACGTAGCAGGTATCGCTGCGGCCAACAGATATGTGAAACTGGACGGAGAATTCGTTGATGCCGCTGATAACGTTCATGCGGTAGGTATGGCTCCCGATGCACAGTTAGTTGTAATGAAGGTTTTCGGTCAGGGCGGAGGAGCTTATGATTCCGACTATATGGCTGCAATCCAGGACGCAGTTATGCTGGGATGCGATTCCTGCAACCTGTCACTGGGAAGCAGCACAGCAGGATTCACCTTCGATACCACATATCAGAAGATCCTTAACACACTTGCTCAGAAGAACGACGGAATGGTAGTTTCCGTTTCCGCCGGAAACTCCTACAGCTGGGCTGACCAGATCAGCCTTTGGGGAGATCTTTTCGAAGATGACGTTAACTACGACACGGTTGGAACGCCGGGCAGCTGCATCAACAGCTTCACCGTAGCTTCTGCTGAAAACATCGGAATTACCGGTGTGCCCATGAATTTCGATGGATCTGAACAGAAGATATATTTCACTGATGGTTTTGGTAAGATGACTGACATAGCTGCTGAAGGCGGCAATGACTATGTATACATCGATTCCATCGGAGATTATATCGATTATGCATTAGTAGATTCTCAGGTATCTCTCGCAGGCAAGATCGTGATCGTTAACCGTGGTGAACTGTCTTTCTTTGAAAAAGGTAACTATGCCATAGAATTCAACCCTGCAGCTGTTATTGTAGCTAATAACAAAGCAGGAGAAGGCGCTATGGGAATGGCACTGAGCGGTTATACCGGAAGCTTCCCCATGGTGTCCATTTCCAAGGAAGATGCGGATGCCATCAAGGCCGGAGCAGGAGAACCTCAGGCTATAGAATATCCTATGGAATCAGAGGATCCTGAAGGGGAACCGGAAACATACAAGGTTACGTATTACACAGGTAAAGTCGTTATCGCTGACGATGCTGTGGTAGAGATGACAGGACAGACTGCTGAAGAAGCGAGCATTTCGGACTTCAGCTCCTGGGGCGTTCCCGGATCTCTTCTTCTGAAGCCTGAGATCACAGCGCCCGGAGGAAATATCTATTCCGTAAACGGTACTAACCAGACCACATCCGGAACCATTTCCGGAGGACCCGGAGAGTATGAATCCATGAGCGGTACTTCAATGGCTGCTCCTCATATCGCAGGTCTCAGTGCAGTGCTCCTGCAGTACATTGAAGAAACCGGTCTTTCCAATATGAACAGCGAACTGGCAAAGAATTACACCGGAAGAGCTGTAGCACAGAGCTTGCTCATGTCCACTGCAGACCCCATGAAGCCTGACGGATATCTGCCGGTCATCCAGCAGGGTGCAGGTCTTGCCAACGTATCCAAAGCCATCAGAGCCGGATCCGTTGTAATGATGAACGATGCAGGACTTACCTCCACCACAGGCGCGGCTGAGGACGGCAAAGTCAAGGTAGAGCTCGGTGAAGATCCTGCAAAGGATGGAGTATACACATTCTCATTCACCATATACAATACAAAAGACGTGGACGAAGCCTTCGAACTCAGCACAGAACTGTTCACACAGGAACTTGACGAAGGTTTCCTCGCTGATACCACCAGAGTCATCGCATCTGAAGACTCATACACCTGGAGCGCACAGTCAGGCTTTGACGTATATGACGTCGATAAGGACGGAGATACCGACAAAGACGATGCACAGGCTATCCTTGCATTTGTGACCGGTGAGAAGACAAAAGATGAGATCAACGTAAAGAAGGCCGATATGGATGGTGACGGTGATGTCACTTCCATAGATGCACAGCTTCTTCTTACCTGGCTGGCCACACCTACCGACGAGGATGGAAATGAAATGGGATCGACCTTTATCGTTCCCGCCAAAGGAAAAGCTGACGTAACGGCTACCATTACTGTTACTGAAGATCTTTCCGATTACTATAACGGCGCATACATTGAGGGTTATACCTATGCTAAGTGCGTCACCAGCACAGAAGAGGGTCTGGATCTCAGCCATACACACTCCATTCCTATTCTGGGCTACTATGGAAACTGGACGGACGCTTCCATGTTCGATAAGATTTCCAGATTTGATTATACATATTATAAAGAGAAATATGATTATGACATAACAGAACCGGATCCTGATTACTACGATTATTCATATGCGGATCTGTACTCATACTCAGGAGCTGTCAATACAAACTACATGACGATAAAGACAAATGGCAAGACACTTCCTTTCATGGGCAATCCTTATGCTATTGAAGATGAAGGCTTCCCTTATGAGAGACTTGCCATCAGCAGCAATGCCGAGATCAAGAAAGTTTACTACAACCTGATCAGACCTGCTGCAACTCTGGGTTATTCTGTCAATACTCTGGATGAAGATCACTTCATAACCGGAACTCTGGCTGCAGATACTACGGTATATCTCGATCCTTCAATCTATGTAGACAACGAAGGAAACGTACAGAATTCAGGAACAAAGTCATCTGTAATGAATATTGCAGTGAAAGATTTTGCCGGTGAGGACGGTCTCGCTGACGGAGATCTGTTCAGAGTAGGATTCTATGCCGTTCCTGAATACTATGCGATGCTTCTCAACGGAGCTCTTGATGCAGGCGACATGACAGACGGATATGCCGGAGTCCTTTATAACCCGGGAACTTTCGCATACATAGTTGAAAGCGGTCTGCTGGGAGAAGGATCATATATAGGATATGACTTCGCCATTGATGATGAAAAGCCTGTGATCGATAAGGAAAGCATCGAAGTCGATGCAGAAGCAGGAACACTGAAAGTCAAAGCAAGCGACAATCTGAACCTTGCTTACATGGCAGTAATGAACATCGACGGAAGCGAGATATATGCAGAAGAAGTACCTGCAGCGCCCGGCGGTGAATTCACATTCGAAATACCTGAAGCATTTGCTGACGCTGAGAAGAACGTAGCTGTATTTGCCGGAGACTATGCCGGAAATGAAGCTGCTGTTGCAGTAAAGGTAAACGATAATGAGGGACCGGATCCTTACGTTATCTCCAAGATAGTCATTGATCCTGAAAGAGCCTCTCTGTTTGTAGGAGAGACCGCAGACCTCAACTACACAGTATTGCCGATCACAGTAGAGGATAAGTCTGTCAACTGGGTATCCGAGGATCCTACTATCGCAGCAGTCAGCGAGAGCGGAACTGTACACGGACTCGCTCCCGGTGAAACTGTAGTAAAGGCAGTTTCAAAGAACGATGAAGAAGTATTCGGAGAGTGCGAAGTAAGAGTTATACTCGTAGAAAAGGATCTTGAAAGCATCATCTGGGATGAAGACGGCAAGATCTGGTTCAGCGATTTCAACACCGGATCTCTTCCTGTATACGATCCTAAGGTAGAGTCTGATGTTCCCGATCTTACCACAGCTTACGATGACTACGGTGATGGCTTAATGGTCGGAGGCACACTGGATACCGGTGAATATACATCTGACTTCTATTCCTTCGATCCGGAAGACAACTACAGCACAGAGGAACTGGCTCCTGGATATATGGGAGCATTCGATACAGCCTATGGTGTAGACGAAATACTGACCTATCTTCCTATGGCATACGTAAACGGACCTGATATATACTTCGGAAATGTTATACCTGAAGACATTGGAGGAGACGTATACACAGGACTTCCTTATCAGGGCTGGAGATTCACCGAATCCATAGGAGCCGGAGTAAATCTTGCTGGTCTGGCACTGGACGATCCTTACAAGGAGCAGGTGCTTGATGAAGATTCAAAGGCATACATTGCTGAGCTGCTCGAAGGATACGGTTACGACTACGAAACCTTCTATGCCGATGACACGTACTACATGCCTTCATACTTCTTCCTGGATACAGAGGGAAGGATCTGGAGCGCAGATACGATCTATTACATGGACGAAGAGTACGGACTCAGCGTAGGATTCAAGGATCCTGTACTTGTAAAGGAAACCGAGATATCCACAAGCTTCCTGTTCCAGTCACTTTACTTTGACGGCGAATTCGTATACTGGTCACACTGGGATGGCGGCGACTTCGTAACGCTGTATCTCATAGATCCTGAAAACGGCGATATGTTTGAAGCCGGAAGCTTCCCTGCTAAGGTATGGCCTGTAAGCGGTCTGTATGAACTGGATGAAGAAGGCGAAGATGCTAGCGGTACAGATTCTATCAAGAAGTTAGACTTTGCAAACGTTGGAAAATCTGAGCTGAAGGTGACAGAGGAAGAGAGAGAAGCAAGAAAGAACATGCTGGCTGAAGAACTCAGCAAGTATGAACTGAAAGCAAGAGCAGAGGCCGAAGAAACTGAGGAAGTTGTTCCCGAGGAAGAGCCTGCACCTGTTGATGCAGAAGCAACCGACGAAACAGCAGAAGTCATCGATGAACCTCAGATAGAGGAGACAGTTGAGGAACCTGCAGAAGAGTCTGAAGAAGCAGTTCCTGAAGAGACAGCAGAACCTCAGGAAGAAGCAGTTCCGGAAGAAACTTCAGAAGAACCTCTGACTGAAGAAGTTCCCGATGAAGTTCAGGCTGAAGAAGCAGATCAGGAAGAAGCAGCTGACGGTACCTTGAATTCTGTAAGCAGCGCAGGTGTTAATAATACCGGACTGAAGGAAGTATCGACAGACGTATTGGAAGAAGAAACTGAAGAAGCAGAAGAACCTGTGGAAACAGTTGCTCTGGAACTCACAGAAAGCGTTAAGTCCACTAATGGCTTGATGGCTGTGGAATATGATCCTGAGGCACTCACATTTGTGGGAGCAACGCCTGAACTGGGCTGCACTTCTGTATACGATGATGATCAGGCCGGAATCGTATATTTCGCTTATGCAAATGAAACGGCAGTAAAGGCAACTTCAGTACTTGCCACACTTTCATTCAAGGCACCTTGTGAAGATACATCGGCAACGGCTTATACCCTTGAGAGAAACTACTGGGTAGGCATCGCTGAAGAAAATGATAATTACAGCTTCACGGGAAAGGGTCACAACTTTGTTGAAGAAGTGACTCCTGCCACACTGGAGGAGAGTGGACTTGTGGTAAGCAGATGTGCAAACTGCGGTGAGGTTGAATACGAGGAAGAGATCCCTCAGATCGCTTCTATCAAGTTAAGCCCTGTGACCAATATGTACAGCGGCAAGGATATCAAGCCTGCTGTAACTGTTACAGACGCAGACGGCAATGTGATCGATGCATCCAATTATACGGTCACATATCCTGAAGACACCAAGAACATCGGTACTCACAAAGCTACTGTAGAGATGAAGAACTACTACAGCGGAACCAAGACTCTGACATACAAGATCAAGGGAAGCCTTGGAAGAGCAGCAACTCAGGTAACTGTTGCCAAGATCACAGACAAGACATATACCGGTTCTGAGATCAAGCCTGCTGTTACGGTAAAGGCTATGGGAACTGCTGGAAAGGTAGTAACTCTTAAAGCGGGCACTGACTATACCGTTACCTATGCTTCAAACCTGAACGTTGGAACTGCCAAGGTCACCATCACAGGAAAGGGCAACTATGCAGGAACCAAGAACTTGACCTTCAAGATCGTTCCTAAGGGAACAAGTCTTACCAGCTTAACGGCAGAATCAAAGGGATTCACCGCAAACTGGAAGAAACAGTCCGAGAAGATGTCTGTTGTATACGTAACAGGATATGAGATCCAGTACAGCACATCATCTGAATTCACGACAGGAAGTACATCTTCGATCAAAGTCGTCAAGTACTCCAACGTATCACACAAGGTGGCAGGTCTTAAAGCTAATACCAAGTACTATGTACGTATCAGAACCTATAAGACCACAAACGATAAGACCTTCTATTCGACCTGGTCGAAGACCATGACTGTAACCACCAAGGCTTAATAGAAAACTGAATAAAAGCCAATCTTGTACAAAATTTAGTACAAAGCCCTTGACTTTTGCATTTTAGAAGAGTAAAATGTAATTACACGGAGGCGGGAATGTGTTATACATTCCCGCCTGTTCCTTTTTGTAGATTATTTAACAAAATGTCGGAACCATGTCTTTTGCATCAGATACAAAAAATGAATTAGCGAGGATAGAGCCGGAAAAGAAGTGCTGTATGCTTTCGGAGATCGCCGCATACATCAGGACTGCAGGATCTATAGGCATAGTCGGTTTCGGCAAGCTCAGGATCACCATAACCACAGACAATGCTGCGGTGGCCAGACATTATAAGAAACTGATAAAAACCTATTTTGACATAGAGACCAATCTGGACATAACCGAAGGCGGAGCTGTAGGGCGCAACCGCAAGGAAAAGAAATATAACTACAGCATAACCATCGATCCTGAAAACAACTCGGAAGCCATACTGAGAGAGTGTGGCATCCTGATGATAAGGGAAGGCCACAACTTCTTCTCGGATGGAATATACAGCGGACTTGTAAAGGCAAAGTGCGACAGGAGGGCATACCTAAGAGGTACTTTCCTGGGAGCAGGCACCATGTCGAATCCGGACAAATCCTATCATCTGGAATTCGTTATGAACTCCGAGGCCATGGCGAATGACCTGAGAAAGCTCATCAATTCCTTTGCAGACCTTTCGGCCAAGGTTGTGCAGCGCGGCAAGAAATACATCGTTTACATGAAAAAGGCGGACTATATTTCTGACACACTGGCTCTCATGGGAGCCTCCGGGCAGGTACTGAAACTGGAAGATATCAGGATCAGAAAGGGCATGCTGAGTTCCGCAAGACGCGCCATGAACTGCGACAGCGCCAACGTGGACCGCGTGATCGATGCATCCATGAAGCAGGTGGAGGCCATCAGGACCATAGCCGAGACCAGAGGCCTGAACTGGCTGGATCCGAAGCTTATGGAGACCGCCATGCTGAGACTTGAACATCCGGACGTGACCATAGCTGCTTTGGGAGAGCTCAGTGATCCTCCTCTTAAGAAGTCCGGCATCAACAACCGCCTGAGAAAGATAGAGGAACTTGCGGACAAGATCAGAGCAGGGCTTGTATAAGTGATTTTTATAGAAGAATAATATTAAATATATTGTATACATTATATTTGCTGAATTTTCCGAAAATTTAAGGCGTCAAGTCCATATAAATATAAAAAATATGTTATAATAGTTGAAAATTATTTTCGACTTTATATAGTTAGATCAATCTTTTAGTAAAGGAGAAAAAGAGCGTGTTTACGGAAGAATTAACTGCTATCAGAGAAGCTGAAGAACGGTCTGAATCGATCAGAAAGAACGTGAAGACTGAAGTCAAACGCATGATAGAAGCAGCCAAAGCCGAAGCCGAAAAGATTCTCGACGATGAGGAAAACAAAGCCAAGGAAATATACGATACCCTCATCCTGGAGGGAATGAACGAGGCGGATTCCGAATACGAAGCGGCCATAGAAAAGGCGCACGTCGATGCGGAGAATATGGTGAAGGCAGCTGAGGAAAAGAAAGATAAAGTAATTGATTATATTGTAGAAAGGATAGTGAGATCCGGTGTCAATAGTTAAAATGCAAAAGGTGTCGGTCATCGGCCTTGACAAGATCAAGGGAAGGCTCATAGCCCGGATGATGGACCTGGAAGCAGTTGAACTTACGGATCAGACGGAAAAACTCTCGGAAGAGTTCTGGGCAGATAATACAGTCCAGGACGGGGCGCAGGATCAGGTAACGTACTTTGAAGGAAAGATCGGAAGAGCCGCACAGGCTCTTGACATCATCGATCAGTACGGCGAACTGAAGAAACCGCTCTTCAAGACAAGAAGAATAGTCAGTACTGAAGAAGCGGCGTCCATACCTTCCCAGGAGATCGAGACAGAGGATCTCATAGCCCGGCTCATTCATCTCAATGAAGAACTGAGAAACAAGAGGGATGAGATCAACAGACTTGACACGGACAACATAATGTTCGAACCATGGCAAGCCTATGATGTGCCTCTGGATCAGTCTCAGACGGAGACCATTACGACCATAATGGGAGTTCTCCCCGCAGCCTATGAAAAAGACAGGCTGGAGGAGGTAGTGAGAGCTATAACCGAAAGATACGTAATGAAACAGGTCAACGAGGATAAGGCCATGAAGTATCTGGCGTTCCTCGTTCCGAAGGAGATGGAGGACGAGATCCTTCAGGCTCTTAAGGACGAAGGCTTCCAGGCTCTGGAAATGCGGAGCTATAAGGGAACTGTGACCGAAAACATCCTGAAAAACTCTCAGAAAAAGTTGGTTCTTCAGGAGGACGTGGATAAGATCCTTCAGGAGATCAGAGAACTGGCTCAGAACAAGGAACACATCGAAGATTATCAGGACATCCTGACGGTTGAACTTGATAAGAAGAAAACCAGGTCCAAACTTCTGAAGACCAAAAAGACCTTCTACATGGAGGGCTGGGTGCCCGAAGGAAAGGTCGAACAGGTCAAGCAGCTGCTGGACGATAACGAATGTTACTACGAGTTCAGAGATCCTGAAGAAGGTGAAACGGTTCCGGTATTGCTTAAGAACAGCAAGTTTGCAACGCCGATAGAAGCTGTTACAGAAATGTACTCACTGCCGGCTTACGGAACCATCGATCCTACGGCCATATATTCCATATGGTATATCATATTCTTCGGTCTGATGTTCAGCGATGCGGGTTACGGACTTCTGATGATCATCGCCTGCGGTGTTGCCCTTAAGAAGTACAACTTTGAGGGAACCATGTACAAGTTCGTCAAAGGATTCCTGTACTGCGGCATATCCACCTTCTTCTGGGGCGCGATGTTCGGAAGCTGGTTCGGAGATCTGATATCGGTAGTATCATCTACCTTCTTCGGTAAGGAGATCGCCATCAAGCCGATACTTTTCGATCCGCTGTCGAATCCCATGCCGCTTCTGGTAGCATCCATAGTCCTTGGTGTGGCCCATCTGTTCCTGGCTTTGGGAATCGAAGGATATAAGCTTCTCAAAGAGGGCAAACTGGTGGATTTCATCTGCAACATCATTCTGTGGTATGCGACGATAATAGGCCTCATTCTGTGGCTGGCAGGAAGTTCCATCGGGCCTGCGGCGACCACCGTCGGCAAGTACATGTCCATCATAGCCATCGTCGGCCTTGCCTTGACAGGAGGAAGAGACCGCAAAGGTTTCGGCAAGATCATGGGAGGCTTCTCCAATGTGTATGATATTACCAGCTGGCTTTCGGATATCATGTCCTACGCCAGGATCATGGCCCTGGGCCTTGCCACAGGCGCCATCGCTCAGGTAGTCAATACCATAGGAACGCTGGCCGGAGGAGGAGTAAAAGGAGCGATATTGTTCATAATCGTATTCCTTCTCGGACATACGCTGAACTTCGGAATTAACGTTATCGGTGCATTCATCCACTCGGCACGTCTTCAGTTCGTTGAATTCTTCGGAAAGTTCTATGAAGACGGCGGAGATGCATTCGCACCGCTCAAAAAGAATACAAAGTATATTAAAATCGAGAATAAATAACTCTTAAGGAGGAGAAAAAATGTTAGACGGTAATGGATTAGCTCTTATAGGAGCAGCGATCGCAGCTTGCGCAGGCTGTGGATCCGGTATGGGTGTAGGTATAGCAGGACAGGCTGCTGCCGGAGTTGTAGCAAGCGACCCCAAGAAGTTCGGAAGAACGCTCTTACTTCAGGCTCTTCCCGGAACACAGGGCATCTATGGCGTAGTAATCGCATTCCTTATTTTCGTAAAGACCGGTTTCCTTTCAGGCGCCGCAATTGAACTGACTGTAACTCAGGGATTATACTTCCTGGCAGCAGGTATCCCCATCGGCGTTGTAGGTTTTGCTTCCGGTATCGGACAAGGCCGTGCTGCTGCATCCGCACTCCAGCTTATGGCAAAGCGTTCCGATCAGATGGGTAAAGGAATCGTTTACACAGTAATGGTTGAGACCTACGCTATTTTCGCCTTTGTAGTTTCCATCCTTATCTGGAGCAACATCGCTATATAATAGAGAAAAAAGTTTGCTATAGATCAAGTAGAATTATGAGGTAGAAACTATGAGCATAGAAAAAATCACATCAACCATACTGGACGAAGCCAGGGAAGCCGAAAAGGAAGCCTTAAGAGAAGCCCAGGAACAATGTGATCAGATCATAGAGGAAGCTCATCAGAAAGCTCAGGCTCACATGGAAGCTATGGTCAAGAAGGGACATGAGGAGAAGGAAAAGATCATCCTTCGCCGTAAGTCCGTAGCGGCCATAGATTCCAAGAAGGTCCTCCTGGAGAAGAAGCAGGAAGTCATCAAGGAATGCTTTGATGAATCCATAACCAGGATCACGAACCTTCCGAGAGAAGAGTACATCAACTATCTGGTACAGGTCGGTGTCAATTCCGACATGTACGGAGGTCTGCTCACATTTAACGAAAAAGAGAAAAACACCATCGCTCCTGAGGTCATAAAGAGACTTAACGAAGCGACGGAAGAAATGCGTATAGAAAAATACGGCGACAGGCCTTACAGCGAGAGATTCTCGCTCAACGAGGTCGCAGAGCCCATCACCGGCGGATTCTGGATCAGATACCGTCTGACCTACGCTGACAACACCGTAGGAACACAGGTGGATTTCGCCAGGGTGAACATGGCGTCAGAAGTATCAAAAATGCTTTTTGAGGAGGAGTGACATGAGCGACTATATTTTCCCCGATGTCGTCGTTCGTTCCAGAGAAGTAGATCTTCTTGACAGAGAGGAGACCCTGAAGCTTCTGGAGCTGGATTCAGTCCAGGAAATCATGAACGTACTCGCTGAGCACGGTTATGGTGACGGTAAGGAACTGGACAATCCCAGAGACTTTGAGAAGATCCTTTCAAAGAATATGGAAGAGACCTACGCGGATGTCTACAGCACCATTCCGGATGAGAAGGAACTGAATTTCTTCAAATATCCGAATGATTATCACAACCTTAAGGTCCTCCTCAAGGCTGAGTTCCTGAAGACAGACGCAAGAGATCTTCTGATAGATTCCGGCACCATTCCCGCGGATCAGATGGAGGAAATGCTGAGACGCCGCGAATTCACACAGATGACTGTGGAGATGAGGACTGCGGTGGATGAAGCCATCGAACTCTTCGCTAAATCCAGGGATCCGCAGGAGATCGATATCAGGCTGGATAAAGCCTGCTACAAGGATATGCTTACGGATGCCGAGGAATCCGGAAACGATTTCCTCAAGGAATACGTAATGCAGCTCATCGACCTTCTCAACATCGATTCCTTTGTTAGACTCAAAGAGATCGGTAAGCCCAGGGCCTTCTACAAGAGAGTTTTCCTTGAAGGAGGAAACCTGGATGAGAACGCCATCGAGCAAAAGGCTGCAGCCCTGGTAAACGACGTGGGCGTATCCGGAGTTGAAAAGGCTTTGGACAATCAGAAGATGGAATACGTAAAAGACGCGCTTTACGTGCCTTTTGGAATTGAACCCATAGTCGGTTTTCTTCAGGCAAAGGAGACTGAGGTCAGAAACCTCAGGATGATCCTTACCGGAAAGATATCCGGCATGGACGACGTACTGATAAAAGAAAGGCTGAGGGACACATATGTATAAGATCGGTGTAATAGGAGACAGAGAATCCATATTGGGCTTCAAGGCCGTGGGTCTGGATGTTTTCCCCATCGATGATCCCGAAGAAGCCAAGAAGACCCTGAAAAGGATCGCAAAAGAAGATTTTGCCATAATCTACATCACAGAACAGCTCTATCAGTATATGATGGACGAGGTAGATGAATATACAGACTCCAGGCTCCCGGCGATAATACCTATCCCGGGCAAGGACGGCACCTTGGGAATAGGCATGACTTCAGTTAAGAAGTCGGTAGAAAGAGCCGTTGGAGCAGACATACTCTTTGGAGGTGACAATTAATGAGTCAAGGAAAAGTATTTAAGATATCCGGCCCCCTTGTAGTCGCATCGGGAATGGAAGATGCGAACATGTACGACGTGGTCCACGTAGGCAAGCAGGGACTTATCGGTGAGATCATCGAAATGAGAGGCGACCGTGCTTCCGTACAGGTATATGAAGAGACCGCAGGAATCGGCCCCGGAGTTCCGGTAGAATCCACCGGCGCACCTCTTTCGGTAGAACTGGGCCCCGGCCTCATCGAGACCATGTATGACGGCATCCAGAGACCTCTGGAGGAAATGGTTGCTACAGTAGGACCGAATATCACCAGAGGAATCAAGGTTCCGGCTCTCAGCCGTACCAAAAAATGGGAGTTCGAACCCTGCGTCAAAGTAGGCGACTATGTTGAAGAAGGCGATATCATAGGTTCTGTTCCCGAAACGGTGCTGGTAGACCACAAGATCATGGTTCCCTACGGAGTAAAGGGCAACGTAGAGTGGATAGAAGGCGGCGAATACGTCGTAACTGATATCGTATGCAAAGTGAAACTCACAGAAGCATATCCTGCTGAGAATCTTGAAGCAGGAGACATAAAGGAACTGAGCCTGATGCAGAAGTGGCCCGTACGTAAGGGCAGACCTTACAAGGAGAAATTAACTCCTGAGATGCCGCTTATCACAGGACAGCGTGTAATCGATACTATGTTCCCCATCGCTAAGGGCGGTGTGGCTGCGGTACCCGGACCTTTCGGTTCCGGCAAGACCGTAGTACAGCACCAGCTGGCTAAGTGGGCAGACGCTGACATCGTAGTATACATCGGCTGCGGCGAGCGTGGAAACGAGATGACTGACGTACTGATGGAATTCCCTGAACTGACAGACCCTCGTTCAGGCGAGCCTCTGATGAAGCGTACCGTACTCATCGCCAACACTTCCGATATGCCTGTAGCTGCCCGTGAAGCTTCCGTATATACCGGAATCACCATCGCTGAGTATTTCAGAGACATGGGATATTCCGTAGCTCTCATGGCTGACTCCACATCACGTTGGGCTGAGGCCCTCCGTGAGATGTCAGGACGTCTTGAAGAGATGCCCGGCGAGGAAGGTTATCCCGCATATCTGGCATCAAGACTTGCTCAGTTCTATGAGAGAGCAGGACGTACATATTCACTGGGACAGAAGAGCAGAATGGGAGCTCTCAGCGTTATCGGAGCTGTATCTCCTCCCGGCGGAGACATTTCAGAGCCTGTATCCCAGGCAACACTTCGTATCGTAAAGGTATTCTGGTGTCTGGATTCAGCTCTTGCATATGCAAGACACTTCCCGGCCATCAACTGGCTGCAGTCATATTCACTTTACGTGGATAAGCTGGAGAGATGGTATGAGATGAACGTATCTAAGGACTTCCCGAAGATGAGAGCAAGAACCCTTCAGCTCCTTCAGGAAGAAGCTGAACTGAACGAGATCGTTCAGCTGGTAGGTGTTGACTCACTTTCATTCGAAGACAGAATGAAGCTGGAAGTCTGCAAATCCATCCGTGAGGACTATCTGCACCAGAACGCTTTCCATGAAGTAGACACCTATACTTCCATGAACAAGCAGTACAAACTCCTGAAACTGATCCTGTCATATTATGACTACGGTCTTGAAGGGATCAAGAAGGGAGCTCCGTTCTCGAAGATCGCAGGACTTCCTGAGAGGGAAGACATCGGAAGATTCAAATACATCGAAGAAAAGAGCATTGATCTGGCATTCGATGACCTTATGGCCAGAATGAGAACCGATATCAATGAACTGGTAGCAAAGGAGGCAGAACAGGATGATTAAAGAATACAGAACCATCAGTGAAGTTGTAGGACCTCTGATGCTCGTAAAAGACGTTGAAGACGTTACCTACGATGAGCTGGGAGAGATCCTGATGCCTTCAGGAGAGACCAGACTCTGCAAGGTACTTGAAGTAAACGGACACAACGCTCTGGTACAGCTTTTTGAAGCGTCCACAGGTATCAACCTGAAGGAATCCACAGTAAGATTCCTGGGACACGGTACTGAGCTTGCAGTTTCCGCAGACATGCTGGGAAGAGTATTCGACGGCATGGGCAGACCCAAGGACGGCGGTCCCGAGATCATCCCCGAAAAGATGATGGATATCAACGGACTTCCCATGAACCCCGCAGCTCGTGACTATCCTGCTGAATTCATTCAGACCGGAGTATCCGCCATCGACGGACTGAACACTCTGGTAAGAGGTCAGAAGCTGCCTATCTTCTCCGCATCCGGACTTCCTCACGCTGACCTGGCTGCTCAGATCGCAAGACAGGCCAAAGTAAGAGGAGGAGATGCAGGAAACTTCGCCGTAGTATTTGCGGCTGTAGGTATCACCCATGAAGAGGCTGAATTCTTTGCATCAGACTTCAGACGTACCGGCGCCATCGACAGAACCGTAATGTTCATGAACCTGGCCAACGACCCTGCCGTAGAGCGTATCGCCACACCGCGTATGGCCCTTACCGCAGCTGAGTATCTGGCCTTCGACCTGAACATGCACGTGCTGGTAATCATAACAGATATCACCAACTATGCGGAAGCTCTCCGTGAGGTATCCGCAGCTAAGAAAGAGGTTCCCGGAAGACGTGGTTATCCCGGATATCTTTACACCGACCTTGCTACCATGTATGAGAGAGCAGGCCGTAAGAAAGGCTTCCCCGGATCCATCACCATGATCCCGATCCTGACCATGCCTGAAGAAGACAAGACCCATCCAATCCCCGACCTTACCGGATACATCACAGAGGGTCAGATCATCCTGAGCCGTGAACTTTACCGTAAGGGTATTCAGCCGCCTATCGACGTACTGCCTTCACTTTCACGACTTAAGGATAAGGGTATCGGCAAGGGCAAGACCCGTGAGGATCACGCAGACACCATGAACCAGCTGTTCGCGGCTTACGCAAAGGGTAAGGAAAACCTGGAACTGGTAGCCATCCTCGGAGAATCAGCTCTTTCCGAAGTTGACCTGAAATATGCTAATTTCTCAAAAGAGTTTGAAAAGCTCTACGTATCCCAGGGATATGATACAGACAGATCCATCGAGGAGACCCTGGAGACAGGCTGGAAGCTTCTGAGACTTCTTCCAAAGTCAGAGCTCAAGCGTATCAAAGACGAGTATCTTGATAAATACTATGAGGAGTAAATCATGGAAAGATTAAATGTTAATCCTACCAGAATGATGCTCACCACTCTGAAGAAGCGTCTTGCTACTTCCATGAGAGGTCATAAGCTCCTGAAGGATAAACGTGACGAGCTGATGAAGGAATTCCTCGAACTGGCGAGAGCCAATAAGGAACTCAGAGATGAGGTGGAGAAACAGCTGGGCTACGTTTACGGAAGCTTCTCTGTTGCCTCCGCTGTAATGAGCGCGGAAGTCCTTGAAGAGGCTCTTATGTATCCGAAACAGGGAGTTCAGCTTGAAGTGGGCAGCCAGAACGTCATGAGCGTAGACGTACCTGTCTTTGATTTCAAGACCACGGCTGAGGATCCTACGGATATCTATCCCTACGGTTATGCCAACACTTCAGGTGAGCTGGATATGGCCATAAGCGATCTTTCTTCTGCATTCCCTCTGATGCTGCAGCTGGCAGCAAAGGAGAAGGAAGCGCAGATGCTGGCGGCGGAGCTGGAGCGTACCAGAAGAAGGGTAAACGCTCTGGAATACGTCAAGATCCCTCAGCTTGAAATGACCATCAAGTACATCAGAATGAAGCTTGATGAGAACGAGAGGGGCAACCAGACCAGACTCATGAAGGTAAAAGATATGATCCTCGAAGAAGCCATCAAAGAAAAGAGAGAGGCGGACGAGGCAGCCTTCATGGAGAGCGTCAATCCCGGAGAGACCGCCAAAGAGCGCAGGGAGACCGCTGTGGAGGAAGAAACTTTCCAGCTGCCTCCGGCATAAGATCAAGAGTGGCAGTTATTTAGTAAAAGCATCGGCAGCGTGATGAAGCTGCTGGTATGGATAATGGATGTAAAAGAAAAGATAAAAAAGATATTGGACGACGATATCAATTTAAAACTTGTTCTTCACGGAGGTGGGGCGGAACTCACCTCCTTTGAAGACGGGGTGGCTAAGATCAGGTTCAGCGGAGCCTGCGCTTCCTGTATGTCACAGACGGACACCTTCGATCAGGTGGTGAAAGCCTCCATCATGGCAGGCGTACCTGAGGTGAAGGACGTTGTGGTGGATGACAGTATAAGCGACGATCTTCTGGATTTTGCCAGACAGATACTGGCAGGCAGGAGATAGACTTAAGCAAATTTTTTGCGGGATGTTTTAAGGAGATAGAAATGAGCAAGTATACTGAAAGAGCGGCAGAACTCCGCGCCATAGTGGAGCCGCATCACAACTGCGGACAGGGCACTGCGATGCCCTTTGCTGAAGGAAGAGGCATAAGCGAGGAAACCATGATGGCTCTTTGCGCTAATTTCGGTTCCGGACTGAAGCGTAAGTCCACCTGCGGAGCACTTGCAGGAGGCATCACCGTCCTGGGGCTCTACGGAGTCAACGACCAGGAGACCATAGACGCCTATTACAAGGCTTTTGCAGACAACCACGGCGGTATGCTGGACTGCGGAGCTCTGGTAGCTGACAACGAAGCCAAAGGCAACGAGCAGAAACCTTTCTGCGACGGCCTGGTGCAGGAAAGCGTAAGCCTCGTTGAGGCCATTCTCAAGGAAAGAGGCCTGATATAACTGAATAGCTGAAATGCTGCACCGGAAAGATCCGGTGCAGTTTTTTATTGTGAGAAATGACAGGGACTTTGTTAAAAGGCTTGTTGCTGATGGTTTTACTATGGTAAAATACTGTAGAAGATCATCAAAGGAGAATGACTATGAACGAATATGTGATCCGTCCATGCGAAATGGAGCATGTGAAACGCTATGGCGAGATATATGCTGCGGCTTTTTCAGGAGAACCATGGTTCGATAACTGGAAAGCTGAGAATGCGGAGATACATGTGAAGGAGATCCTGGAATCAGAGCAGTCATACGGACTTGAATACATCAAAGATGATGAGATCTGCGGGTTTATTCTGGGAAGCTCCATGCTTTTCAGCTATGGGAGGACCTTTGAGATAAACGACCTCGCGGTGGACCCGAAGTATCAGGGCAAGGGCATAGGTACGACACTGCTGGAGAGATTCCTGAGTGATCTTAAGGAACAGGGCTATGCCGGCATACATATGATCACTGCAACCGACGGCTATCTTCCGGAATTCTATAAAAAATACGGATTCCGAAAGGTGACTCAGGTAATGCTGATGGGCCTTGAAGAGGATGAGGAAGTACCTGACGTAATAGCGGAGCGAATCAAGGCAGGGCGGGACTTCATAATGAAGTTCAATGACGTTGAGGGAATACCTGAAGACTACGAAACTGATCAGTATCTGAAGAAACCTCAGCCTCCGCTTGCGAAAGCCCCTGTGACGGGCCAAATCACCGATTTGCCGAAGGATTTCAGCGTTCTCGATATAGATAACGATTTCCTCGGAATAATCAACAGGAGGAAGAGCCACAGGGTCTATACAGATGAGGCTATCAGCCTGACTGATCTCTCATACCTTCTCTGGTGCACCCAGGGAGTGAAGGAGATAAGGGGCAAGGCCTATGCGACTTTGAGGACCGTGCCTTCAGGCGGAGCGCGTCATCCCTTCGAGTGCTACATGGCCATTAGAAAGGTTGAAGGGCTTGAGGAGGGACTCTATCACTATCTTCCCATGACTCACCAGATCGAGAGGCTGGGCGGCATCGAAGACATGGACGCGTTCATATCGGAGTCCCTTTGCGAACAGACCTGGGCTGCGAAGTCCAGCGTGGTATTCTACTACAGCTGCGTATTCTACAGGGCTGAGTGGAGATACGGAGTCTGGGCTCACGGACCGGTGCTTATCGACGCAGGCCACGTGACGGAGAACCTCTACCTGGCTTCTGAATCCATAGGTCTGGGAGGCTGCGCCATAGCAGCGGTGGAACCTGCGCCGTCAAATAAGGCATTCGGCCTTGACGGAGTTGAGGAAAGCGTATTCTATGCCATGACTGTGGGAACCGTTAAGGAAGAGGACCGCGAAGCAGAGGCGGAATTCTATGCTTTTGTCAGAGAAGAAGGACTTTGAAGAATGGACATCGGAGTGAAATTCTGCGGAGGGTGTAATCCCATGTATGACCGCGGCAAGCTGTATAAACGCATCGTGGATGCTTATCCTGAGCATTCCTTCGAAATGGCAGACGAAGCAAAAGTCTACGAAATGTTGCTGGCTATCTGCGGCTGCGAAAGAGCATGCGTGAATACCGGCAGCTACAAAAAAGAAAAGGAGATAAGGATCTTTCAGGACGTGATCCCGGAGATCTGATTTGATATGGAAAAAGGACAGGTAGTTGAACTCTATATTGAAGATATGAGTTCTGACGGTAACGGCATCGGAAGAACTGACGGCCAGGTGGTATTCGCTGACGGATGTGTGATCGGTGACACAGTCAGAGCCCGGATAACCAAAGCCAAGAAAAACTATGCCTTTGCGGACTGCATAGAGATAACAGAGCCTTCACCTTTCAGGAACGAGGGCTTCTGTCAGTTCTCAGGAGACTGCGGAGGTTGCCCCTTGGGAGATCTGAGGTACGAGAAGCAGCTGGAGATGAAGGAAGGCTGGGTCAGGGAGAAACTTACCAGGCTAGGCGGCCTTGAAGATCCTCTGATCAGGCCCATCATAGGCATGGACGAGCCTTTGAGATACAGAAATAAGGCTGTTTTTGCGGTGTCCGAAACAGGGGACGTGGGCTTTGTGAGAAAGAAGAGTCACCAGGTGGTGGACTGCCAGGACTGCAGGATCCAGACCGAGGCCGCTATGGGTGTGGCGGATGCTCTTTATCAGTATCTACACGCCTTTAAGCTTAAGGGAGCGGTAAAGAATCTCATGGTGAGGACCGCGCCCGGCACCGGCGAAATGATGGCTGTGATAAACACATCAAAAAAAGACCTTCCCGATCTGGAGACCCTTGCCGGGATGCTGGACGAGGGATCAGGATACAGGCTGGAAAGCATTTACATAAACGACAGATGCATTGCAGGCCGCAAGACCATACTTGAAGAGACCGACGGTCTGAAATTTGAGATCTCACCGGAATCATTCTATCAGGTTAATTCAGAGCAGATGCTGAAGCTGTATGGCAAAGCCATGGAATATGCAGATCTCAAGGGTGGCGAGACCGTGCTTGACCTGTACTGCGGAGTGGGTACCATAGGTATTTTTGCAGCGAAGGAAATGAAGGACAGCGGCCGCGTCATCGGCATTGAATCCGTGAAGCCCGCAGTTATAGACGCTAACAGAAATTCAGTTATAAACGGTCTGGTGAGCACCAGATATCTCGCCGGAAAAGCCGAAGAAGTGCTGCCGGCAATTATGGGACTGAAGCCTTTCATGGGCTATAACGAAGTCAACGAACTTGTGGAAAAGGAACCGCCGTTAAAGGTGGACCACGCAGACGTGGTATTTCTGGATCCGCCGAGAGCCGGCTGCGAGGAAGAACTGCTGAGCGCAGTGGTGCAGGCTGCGCCGGACCGCATAGTCTACGTATCCTGCGATCCGGCGACACTGGCAAGGGACATCAAATATCTGACAGGGCAGGGCTATGAGTTCAAAGAAGCAACGCCTGTGGACATGTTCCCTCACACGGGGCACGTGGAGTGCGTGACATTGATGACGAGAAACTAATCAACAAGCAGGACGGCATCGTGAACAAGACTTTCGTGGAGATGCTCGACAAGCTGGGCTACGATATTCAGATCACGTATGTGAAGAAAGAAACAGACTGACAAATCTTGCTAATGTTTGTCAAGAGGTGTTTTAGAAATATTTAAAAGTCATCTACTTAAAAAAGGCTAACTTTAACAGACCTGCAGTATTGCAGAT
>CACYYH010000026.1 GCA_902778565.1 uncultured Eubacteriales bacterium | reverse complement strand
TAGCCGAGTTTCATTATCCTTAAGGTATTCTCCTTGTCGAAGATGAACTGGAAACCCAGATTCTCATCTGACTTGATGTATATCAGTTCATCAGCTTTCTCCAGGTTCTCTTTGTTCACCATGCCGTAGCCGCTGAGGTCAACGGCTATCACGCGCTTAGCACCGTCCTCCAGGGCCATGCCCACAGGGAGAACGTCGGCATATCCTCCGTCCACATAGTTCTTTCCGTCGATCTCGTAAGCGTGGAGAGCCGGGAATGCCGAAGCGGAAGCCATTACGTAATCCACCAGCTTTCCTTCGGGAATGTCCTTCAGCCTCATGTAGTGAGGTGTCATATCCGGAACTGAAACTGCTGTGATACCGAAGTCCATGGATGAAGCTCTGACCTTTTCCTCGTCCACATACTTTTCAAGCATGCCGTGGAGAGGTCCGGTTCCTGCCCCCTGGTTCACCACGATCTCCTTCACGTAGTCCGCGGGTTTGCTGTCAGGTGCCATGTCGAAGACCATGTCGGTCTCCAGTTCCTTCCAGAGATCAGCCGTAAGATCTATGTCTCCCTGCGCCACCATAGCGGCATTGATGGCTCCTACGGATGTGCCGTAAACCATATCTATCCTTATGCCCAGAGCTTTCAGAGCCTGCCAGACTCCGATCTCATATGCTCCGCGGGAACCGCCTCCGCCTAATACCAGAGCGGTCTTTATCTTTTCGTCTTTTTTTGCTTTTTTCATCTCCAAATGCCCTCCAGTTCTTTGATCTTTGCATCTATGAGATCCAACGGTATCTGACTGTAATAGAATGACAGAGCCGAGGTGCTTTGGTCGGTTATGGCCGAGATCGGTACCATTTCCAGGCCTATGGCCTTCGCCAGCAGGATCAGTTCCGCTATCGACCGCCCTGACCGCACCTTGATGGTCAGGGTGATGCCGGAGCGGGTGTCCATGGGCGTCACTTCTTTCCCAAAATACTTGCCGAAGGCGTCCAGCGTCAGATCCAGTTTCCTGGAATTCATGGATCTGAGCTTTCTGATCCCCGTATAATAGTAGCCCTTTTCCATGAAAAGAGCAAGGGTCAGCTGCTCGGACTTGGAACAGGTCTGAGTGTAAGCGCCCTTGATATCGTTGAAGATCTCTGCCATGTCCTTGGGAAGCACCATGTACGAGATCTTTACCGCCGGGAACAGAGTAGATGAGAAGGACCCCAGGTAGATCACGCAGTTGTTCTCATCAAGGCTCTTCAGCGCCGGCACCGGCTTTCCGAAATATCTGAGTTCGCTGTCGTAATCGTCTTCGATTATATAGGAGTGGTTCCTTACAGCCCAGTCGATCAGTTCATATCTTCTGCCTACGGGCATGACTGCGCCTGTAGGGAACTGATTCGAAGGGCTGACGTAGACCGCAGATCCGATGTTGGCCGGGAGCTTGCCGATATCGATGCCGTCCTCCTGAACAGGTATGTGATAGACCTGTAGGCCCGCGTCCTTCAGTATGGACTGGACCGGCAGATAGCCCGGCTCCTCCAGTGAGACGATGTTCACGTTCATCCTGAGAAGTATCCTGGCAAGGTGGGAAGTGATCTGCTGAGTACCAGCGCCGATGACTATCCTCTCGGGGCTGGCGTTCACTCCGCGGGAACGGAAGATATACTTCGCAACTTCGTTTCTCAGCGCCTTCTCCCCCTGAGGGTCAGACTCGAACAGCAGCTGGTCTGAGTAGTAGTTAAAGACCTCGTTGGCGCATTTTTTCCACTTGGTGAAGTCAAAGGACGCAGTATCGTGGATGAACTCGTTCTCCTTCAGGGTCTCCTCGCTGATCTCCTCCACGCTCTCTTCAGTTTCTGCGGAACTCACGGAATTGACCTCCGCCGCAAAGAACCCGGACTGAGGCTTCGACTGGATGTAACCCTCCACCAGAAGCTGCTGATAAGCCTGCTCTATGGTGGTGAGGCTTATGCCCAGATCCCTGGAAAGAGACCTCAGAGAAGGAAGTTTCTCTCCTGCTCTTATGGAACCCGTCAATATGTCCTCTTTTATGGTCTCGTACAGCTGTTCATACAAAAACTGCTTATTACTGTTATCTGTTTCTAAGATTATCTGCTTCATTTCTGATATTTTACAAATCTGTAATCTAAAAAATACTTTATATTGGATATTTTAATGATAACACTTTTTTGGTAATATATCAATAGAAAAAGGAGAAGACTCAAATGAAACGAGTGGAAAAGACAGACAACTTAGTTATGACAGCAATGATGCTGTGCCTGGTGTGCCTGGCGACCTACGCTTTGAAGGTCCCGAATCCGTTCACACAGGGCTACGTGCATCTGGGAGACACTTTTATATTCATCAGCGTCCTCGTCCTCGGCAAGAAGAACGGCGCCATCGCATCCGCTGTGGGAGCAGCTCTGGCGGACATCATCGGAGGCTACGCAATCTTCGCCATCGGCACCTTCATCGCAAAAGGCCTGATGGCTTACGTGATGGGCACCTTCATCGAACTGGGCGCAAAGAAAACCGCCGAAAGCGGCAAGAACACGCTGATCCTCAGCCACTCCCCCTACGAGCTCCTGGCTATGATCCTGGGAGGACTGACAGAAGTAGTTATCTACGTTTTCGTGAACGCCGCAGTTTACGGCAACTTCACAGTAGGCCTTCTCTCGATCCCCGGAAACATCGGACAGTTCGTCTGCTCCATGGTGGTGGCCGTATTCCTGGTACACGCCCTTCTTAAAACGCCGGTCAAAAGATATCTGACCTTCGCCCACAGATAAATATAAAAAGCACGCCGTCCTATGGGACGGCGTTTTTTATTTTGCTTATGGGGCGTGTGCACTTGCTATTTCAGAAATGTTTCAATCAGTTTATCCACAGTCTTAAGATCCAGTGGGTGTTTGCTTGATTCAAAAGTAATAATCAGATTTATCCCCGGAATATACCCATTCGCTATGTAAACCTCGATCTTTTTCATGGCCTTTTCAAGATATACCGGATCGTCCAACATACCTAAGTGCTCCCAGATATATTCCTGCCTGGTCCGCACGTTCAAAACCATAAAGTCAGGGCGTACTTTGCCATACCCCTTCAATATCAGCGGCACCTCGTAAAGCTGCGGCACCTTCCATCTATCCAAATAATTGCTTATCAGTGCTTCAGACTTCGATCGCACCCTGGTCCCGACCACAGTATCATATGCAGGCTCCCCATCAGCAAAGCCCATTTTTTCATATTTACGGTCCAGCCAATTCTTTATGAAGTCTTCGTCGGAGAGATAGATTGGTTCAACCATCCTTTTTCTTTCCTCGGAAAGATTATCATATATCCCTTCAACACAATCAGTTTCCATTAATTTACAGTAATTATCAATTTGCAGGATTTCTTTTTTTGCGGCTTTTAATACTTTAAGATCATAAGCCTTTTGTGCCAGTTTTATTGCTGTGGGATAATCCTTTTCTCTAATATACTTACCGCTGTGGCTCCCCTTGGTAACAACCTGATAATGACGTATTTTCCCCTTATTATTTGAAATCCTGAGGTTACCCGCCGGTGCACTTTTCAGTGCCTCTTCCTTTTCCTGTTGAATTCGATTCAGGTAGTCTTTTCTTTCAATCAATGTTGCATTCAGTTTGGTTCTCAAATCCATTCTCCTTTCATTATTTAATACAATGTGGCTAAAACTATTCTTTAACAAAAAATTAGTCACTGCTACCACTTGGAACAATGACTAATTATTAAGAAACATATTCATTTAGTCACAAATCCAACAACCACAAAAGATAATAATGACTAAATCACCCCTTTGATTCGATTTTAGTCATTACATATGGGTTTATCAATGACTAATTCTTCTTTTTACTCCTGAATTAGTCACTCACCCATTTTAATCATATCCACACCTTGTTCTCTGCCCTCTCCACGCAGATACTTTCAAGCATTCTTACGTGGGACAGGAAGTCCGGATCATCGAAGTACTTCGCTTTTTCAGGACAGGATCGGACGCAGGCGTGACATTTGATGCATACGCCGCTCACGGTGACGCAGTCGTCATCGATGGCCCCCATGGGACAAGAGCGTACGCAGAGCCTGCAGAAATAGCAATGATCCAGATGAGTCTTGGGCTTCGCCTTAAGGAACCTGGCCGGCGTTCCGTCCTCTTTCAAAGGTTTATAGTATTCTCCGATATTTCCCATCTCAGGTTCCGGCAGATCATCAGAGGTTTCCGCCTTTTCAACTATCGAAACCACCTGTTCTGCCAGCGCATCCATCTCAGCCCTGTCGTATCTGTCGGGTCTGGATTTTGAAAGAAATTCCGAAAAGACATGCCTGCAGACGAAGGCTCCGCCTGCAATGACTCTGGCGCCGTCGCTTTTAAGGATATCTGCCAGTTCAAAAGGTGCAGTGCCATAGCTCCTGTTTCCGTATGAGACCAGAGCAACGGCCGGTGACTTGTCGAAGTGCAGTATCCTGCGAAGGTCCGGCTCTATCTTGTTCGGCACTCTGTCCGCATAGGTGGGAACTGTCAGTATGACCAGTTCATCCGGTCCGAAATAATAATCCTTTTCCCTGTCCTCAATAAGGTTCAGCCTGGTATTTTCAATGGGCACCGACAGTCTGCCTGCAATGAAGCCCGCAAGCTTAGCAGCCATCCTCTTCGTTCCCCCTGTGGGACTGAAATATATCAGCTGTACGCTGTTGATTTTCATGTGTTTTCTCCTGTTCACCGGCGCAGACCGGATCGGTCATGCAGCCCTGTGTCTTGAATAGCGCTACTTCTCAAAGTGTTCTGCCACGGCCTTCAGGTATTCTCTGATCTCAAGGTGCTGAGGGCAGCGGTCTTCACACATGCCGCACTCAATACAGTCGGAGGCCACGCCTATCCCTTCAGCGACCGCCAGATTTGCATAAAGTTCTTCGTGAGAACTCCAGTCCTTGGTCTCCACTTCCTGCAGATCTGCGTTGTAAAGGCTGAAGAGTCTGGGTATCTGCACGTTCATAGGGCAGACGTCTCCGCAGTAATTGCAGCCGGTACAAGCGATTGCTATATCGCTGTTGATCTCGTTCACGACTTTCTTTACGACTTCCATCTCCTCTTCATCAAGAGGTTTGAAGTCTTCCATGTAACTCATGTTGTCAAGAAGCTGCTCCATGTTGGACATGCCGCTTAAGACCATGTATACTTCAGGCCATGAGGCTGCGAATCTGATCGCCCATGAAGGAACTGACATGTCGGGTTCTGCGGCTTTGAAGATATCAGCAGCTTTTTCAGGCATACCATGGGCCAGCGTGCCGCCCTTTACCGGCTCCATGACCAGGACTTTTTTGCCGTACCTGACTGCTACCTCGTAGCATTCCCTGGCTCTTACGCCCAGGCTGTCCCAGTCAAGATAATTGATCTGGAGCTGAACGAACTCGATTCTGGGATGCTTAATGAGTATTTCTTCCAGGAGCTCCGGTCCGTCGTGATGTGAAAGGCCTATGTGCTTTACCAGACCCTTGTCTAAAAGTTCCTCCACAAATTCAAAGCAATGATATTTCTCAAAGTTCACTATGGATACCGCATTGGTATCGTGGACCAGATAATAGTCGAAATAGTCCAGACCTGTCCTTTCCAGCTGGGTCTCAAATACCTGCTGAGGGGTCCTGTCGGGCTTAAGGATATAGTCAGGAAGCTTGTCGGTCACGGTATAGCTGTCTCTCGGGTACTTATCCAGAAGGCACTTCTTAATAAGGCATTCGCTTTCTCCGCTATGATACATCCAGGCGGTGTCGAAGTAGTTGAATCCTCTCGCCATATACTCGTCTACCATTTGCTGTATCTGCTCAATGTCCAGAGATTTCGGATCGTTCTGATCCAGCAAAGGAAGTCTCATCATGCCAAAGCCAAGTTTTTTCTGTTCCATATCTCACCTCTTAATATTTATCAAATGCGGTATCTTCGTTTGTATAGATGACCTCGCCGGACTCCGTAACAAATATAGCCTCTACAGGGCCGTATTTGCCCTCCTCAGCGAGTTTCCTTATCAGTTTGGTCCCTTCTTCACTGCCAAGCGCCAGACAGGCTGTACTGAGTCCGTCGCAGTCCACGGAATGGCCCGCTCCTGCGATTATCGATACCTGGAGTACGTCCGTATCCACCGGCCATCCTGTCTTTGGATCGAGGATGTGATGGTATTTCACGCCGTCAACTTCGATGAACCTTTCATAGGTTCCGGAGGTGACGATGGTGATGTCTTTTCCTGGATATATCCCCAGAAGCCCGCCGCTTTCATTGAGCGGATCTCTGATGCCAAGGTTGAAGTTATACTGTTCTCCGTCGCCGTTATCAAAAGATGTGCTCTTGCCGCCGATAACTTCGATATTGCCTCCCAGGTTAACGATGCCGCTTGTAACTCCCCTGGATCTCAGGTATTCTGCTGTCCTGTCAGCTATGTATCCCTTGGCTATCCCGCCCAGATCCAGCATCATCTCAGGGTCTCTGAGACGAACTGTTCCTGCCGTCTCATCCACAGTTACCTCAGTATAGTCTATGTGGGCCGCAGCTTCCTTAAGAGCATCTTCTGAGGGCACTTCGGTGCCGCCCTCTTCAAGGCTTTCGTGGAAGTCCCAGAGGTCAGATGCTTTTCCTACGGTGATATCAAAGACTCCGCCGGAAACATCGCCGAACTCAACGCCTTTTTCTATGACTTCGAGGGTATCCTCACCGGCAGCGGTACTTTTGCCTCCTGCCTTGTTGATCCTGTCAACGTCGGAGCCTTCCACTGTCCTGGAGAGCGTATTCTCATACTCGCTCATGAGTTTGAATGTGTCGGTGATCACGAGGTTTGCAGCATCATTAAAAGCTTCTTCGGAATCACCCTCGACTATCCCCTCTTCCAGTGAGTATATGGTTATCTCGCAGATGGTGTCGAAGTAGAATGATTCTTTGGAGTATCCGTTCCACATCTCTCCCCCGGAATCGCAGCCTGAAAGGCACAGAGCCAAAGCCATGACCGCAGCCAGGAGCAAAATATTCAGTTTCCTGATTTTTTTCTTGAACATATCTAGATTATACCATAGGTCGGTGCCTCTGTCTTGCATGATTTTTCGCGTCTTTCTTTGACAGAACCATGCTTTATGATATAATAATGCCATGATTAAAAAGGCAGATATAATCCTACTGATTTTAATAGTTGCAGCAGGCCTGATCATATCCTTCGGCCCCCTTGCCAAAAAGGCCGGAGGCACAGATGTAAGGGTGACCCTAGACGGCGATACCTACGGCATATATTCCCTTGCCGAAGACAGGACCATCACCATCGAAAAAGACGGTCATACCAACGTCATCGTCATAGAGGACGGTACCGTGCACATGGAGTCATCCACCTGCAAGAACCAGATCTGCGTGAAGCACGGAAAGATCTCCTTAAAGGGCGACAGCATCGTCTGTCTGCCTAACCGCGTGGTGGTGGAGATCGAAGGAGAAGGAGGTGAAGCCGATGTCATCTCAGGCTAAGACCCCCAGAAACTCCGACAGGCGCACAAGGCTCCTTGCCATAAGCGCCATGTTCGCGGCCCTCGCCCTGATCTTCAGCTACGTTGAAGTTCTGATCCCCGTCCCTGTACCCGTTCCGGGCATCAAACTGGGGCTGGCTAATCTGGTGATCATAATCGCCCTGTACAGGATGGGCTTCCGCTATGCCTTCACCATCAATATGGTGAGGATCGTAGCAGCAGGTCTCCTCTTCAGCGGAGTCTTCGGCATGATCTACTCCTTTGCAGGAGGTATACTGAGCATCATAGTGATGTATCTGCTTTACCGCACAGATAAATTCAGCATGGTAGGCGTAAGCATGGCCGGCGGCGTATGCCACAATCTCGGTCAGCTGCTCACCGCCTGCGTGCTTCTTGAAAACACCGGCATACTGAGCTACTTCTCAGTGCTTCTCTTTTCAGGTCTGGTCAGCGGAATACTGATCGGTATCTTGGCATACGTCATAGAGAAGCGTCTGCCGCCTTTTACAGAATAACAGGACAAATGGAGGAAACTATGAAGAAAGACATCTTTTTGCTGGATGGCGCCAACGGCACCTGCCTCTGGGCTAAAACAGGCGACAAGGGTCCCGTCTGGAGATACAACAAACTCTTTCCCGATAAGGTGGTGGAACTGGCTGACGAATTCATCACTGCCGGATCGGATTTCGTGCTGTCCAATACCTTCAGCGCCAACCGCCCCTCGGTGGAGCCCTTTGATTTCAACGTGGAAGAGATAGTTAGAGAAGGAGTGATCCTTGCGAAGGAGGCTGCCAAAGGCCGCGCTAAGGTTCTGCTGGACATCGGTCCTCTCACAGGACTTCTGATACCCTTCGGCAAGATCGCAAAGGAAGAAGCCAGAGAGTTCTTCGGCGAGATGCTGAAGTACGGTATGATGGAAAACCCCGACGGCGTGATCCTTGAGACCTTCATGGATCTGGAAATGCTGAAGATCGCATGCGAGGAAGCGGTGAAATACGACGTTCCCCTGCTCTGCTCCATGAGTTTTACTAAATACAATCCCAAAAAAGGCGGCCGCACCATGTTCGGCAATACCCCTGCCCAGATCGCAAAGGAACTGGCTCCCTTCAGACCTGAAGCCATCGGCCTTAACTGCTCCGAAGGTCCCGAAGAGACTCTTCCAATCATTAAGGAATTCTCCGAGGCCACTGACATCCCACTGATCTACAAGCCAAACGCCGGCATGCCCAAGGTAGAAGGCGGAAGTGAAGTTGACTACAATGATTTCGGTGAGGAAGTATCAAAGGCAGCCCTGGTACCCGGCGTGAAATATATCGGAGGATGCTGCGGATCCAGCCCTCTTTACATCAAAGCTCTGGCAAACAAGCTGGAAACCCTCTGAAACATACGTGATAAAAATGGATAAGGAAAAAATATTAAAAGTACTGAATGAGACTCTGGCTCTGGGCCGTAAGGATATCCCTCTGGGTGAAGTCGCGGACTATATACCGGAACTGGGCAAGGCCGATAAAAATGCTTTGGGCATAGCCCTTGCCGGCAAAAGCGGGAACGTCTACACTGCAGGAGATGCGGAGTCCAGGTTTACCATACAGAGTATCTCAAAAGTGATCTCACTTTGTGTTGCTCTGGAAAGCCGCGGATATGATGCGGTATTTGACAGAGTCGGTATGGAGCCTTCCGGTGAAGCTTTCAACTCCATAGTCGAGCTTGACCTCGTATCCGGAAAGCCATACAATCCCATGATAAACTCCGGAGCTTTGGCCATAGTTGACCTTCTCCTGGGGAAATATACTTTTACGGAGCTTCTGGAGATATCCAGAAAGCTCTGCAGGGACGATGGCATCAGGCTGGATGAAAGGGTCTACAGGTCTGAGATGGAGAACTGCTCCAGAAACCGGGCCATATGCTGGCTCCTGAAGTCAAAGGGCATCATAGAAAACGACGTGGATGAGATACTGAAGCTTTATACGGCGATGTGCTCCTTAAGCGTCACCGCCTGTTCTCTCGCCAATCTTGGGCTTATTCTGGCAAACGATGGAGTGGATGCTATCTCAGGCGAAAGGCTTCTCAGTTCATCGACCGTAAGAGTCGTAAAGACCATAATGCTCACCTGCGGCATGTACGACGGATCAGGTCAGTTTGCAGTGGAAGTCGGCCTGCCCACCAAGTCAGGCATAGGCGGAGGCCTGCTTTCCGTCGTGGATAAATACCTGGGCATAGGGATCTACGGTCCTTCCCTGGACAAAAAAGGCAACTGCATCGCGGGAGGCGCAATGCTGAGACGCCTGTCATCGGAATTCGGCCTCCACATATTCGCACCATAAAAAATATATTAAAAAAACGGCACCCGGACGATCCGGATGCCGATTTTTTATTTAACAGAAAGTTTGTCTCACTTATGCGTTTGCCTGAGGTGCTTCAGGTGCCTTAGGTGCAACAGGTGCCTCGGGAGCAGCTTCCTTCTTAGGAGCTGCCTTGGGCTTAGGCTGCTGTCTCTTGGCTCTCATGTTGTTGATAGCCTTGGTCGGGCATTCCTTTGCGCACATACCGCAGTTCTTGCACTTCTCGGGATCGATGAACGCATGGTTGTTCTCGATGGTGATAGCGTCGAACTTGCAGACCTTAGCGCACTTGCCGCAGCCGATGCAGCCGTTCTTGCATGCCTTGAGAGTCTGGGCTCCCTTGTCAGCATTCTGGCACTGAACAACTACCTTGTTCTTAAGAGGAGCGATACGGATAACGTGCTTAGGGCATGTTGCTGCGCAAGCTCCGCATCCTGTGCAGAGTTCACGTGCTACTACTGCTACTCCGTCGCAGATCTTGATAGCTCCGAAGTTACATGCTCTTGTGCAGTCGCCGAGGCCTAAGCAGCCGTACTTGCAGGCGTTCATTCCGCCGAAGAGTGAAGCTGCAGCCTTGCAGGATTCAGGTCCCTGATACTCTGAAAGAGTCTTTACTACGCTGCAGTTGCCGTTGCACTGAACTACAGCAACCTGAGGTTCAGCTGAACCGGCTTCTACTCCGAGGATGGATGCCAGCTGAGCTGCTACGTCAGCTCCGCCTACAGGGCACTTGTTGGGGCCTACTCCGTCAGGATCAGCCGCAAGTGCATTTGCATAATCGCTGCAGCCTGCGAATCCGCAGCCGCCGCAGTTAGCTCCCGGAAGAGCTTCTGTGAGTTTGATGACCGTCTCATCTACAGGTACGTAGAATACCTTGGAAGCGATGGTAAGGACAACGGCAAAGATAAATCCGAGTGCCACTACCAGTAATACAGGTGTCATAATTGGATTCATACTGCTCGCCTCCTTATACTAAGCCGCCGAATCCCATGAAAGCAAGGGAAAGAATTGCGGCTGTGGTCATTGTGATAGGTACGCCCTGGAAAGGCTTGGGAACGTTGGGGCTGTTCTCAAGTCTTGATCTCATTCCTGAGAAGATAACCATAGCAAGCAGGAAACCGATTCCTGCGCCAAGGGCGTTAACGAGTGCCTGAGGATAATTGTATCCCAGGTCGATGTTGTTGATGCATACGCCGAGTACAGCGCAGTTGGTGGTGATCAGAGGAAGATATACACCCAGAGCCTTGTGTAAGGAAGGGATGAATTTCTTCAGTACCATCTCAACGAACTGTACGAGGGCAGCGATTACGAGGATGAATACGATGGTCTGCAGATATGCGATGTTCCATGCGTTCAGGATCCTCATGATAGGCCATGTAGCTGCTGTAGCGAGAACCATTACGAAGATTACTGCTACTCCCATACCTACTGAAGAATCAAGCTTCTTTGATACTCCGAGGAAAGGACAGATTCCGAGGAACTGAGCGAGTACATAGTTATTAACTAAGATCATAGCTAACAGAATTGAAAAATATGTTCCCATTATGCTTCAGCTCCTTTCGTAACAGTATTTGCAGCAGGTGCAGCTGCCTTAGGTGCAGCGGGCTTAGCCGGTGCAAGTTCGATCTCTCCGAGTTCAGCAATGCACTTTTCCTGTGTGCACATAGCTGCCAGTGCGCATCCCTGGCAGGAGAAGTCTCTGGGTGTGCCGCCCTTTCTGGTGATGATCCAGTTTACAAGAGCGATTACCAGAGCGTATACGAAGAATCCGCCGGGTGCAAGGGCTATGATGAGCACGGGGTGCTCGCTGATGAAGGGGATGGAAATAGTGAGCTTCTTAACGAGCTCCTCTCCTCCAAGGAAGAATCCGGAGAAGATGGTTCCGTTTCCGATGATCTCACGGATAGCGCCCATTACTGTAAGAGCAAGGGTGAATCCGATACCCATACCGATACCGTCAAGAGCGGAATCGATAGGAGTGTTCTTGTTGGCGAACATTTCCGCACGACCGAGGATGATACAGTTAACTACGATCAGCGGAAGGAATACGCCCAGTGAATTGTACAGAGGTTCAGCATAAGCCTGAACGATGAACTGTACTAATGTTACGAATCCTGCGATAACTACGATGTAGCACGGGATACGTACTTTATCGGGAATGATCTTGGCGAGGCAGGATATTACGATGTTAGAGCAGATAAGTACTGCGGTAGCAGCGATACCCATACCCATGCCGTTGAATGCTGAACTGGTGGTTGCCAGTGTAGGGCAGGTTCCCAGAAGGAGTACCAGGTTGGGGTTCTCCTTAATGATGCCTTTAGTAAGGATCGCTAATTTGCTAGCTTTCTTTTCCATTAATTAACACCTCCTACCTCTTTGAACTGCTCCAAAGCAGCGTATACACCGTAGTGTACACCGTTGGAGGAAATGGTAGCTCCGCTTACGGGGGTGATGGCGGGATCAGCCTTTGCGCTGGTCTCTGTCAGTTCCGTAAGACCGATATACTGCTGAGTGTGGCTGGAATCATGAGCCTTGGTTCCAAGTCCCTTGGTATCAGCATGAGCTGTTACCTTAACGCCTGTGATGGCTCCGTCAGCGTCGATTCCGATCATTTCGGTAAGGATGCCGCCGAAGGACGAGGTGTTGACTGTTACGACCATTCCGATTCCTTTTGCGATATAGCAGTCAGTAACGTAGACCTTGTCCGGTTCAAGAACTAACAGTTCTCCGTCATACTGCTCAAATGATGAAGCCGCGGGAAGAAGTTCTGCTCTTGCGGCGTCAGCAGCCTTTACAGTGTTGTCTGCGATGATGGGCGCAGTAATGGAGTTTACGTACGCAAGTGCGAAGGTCATAACCAGGCAGATGAGCACGAGTACTACTGTAGGCTGGATGTATTCTTTAAATGTGTTGCTCTTCATTTCTTCTTACCTCCATACATTCTCTTCTGGAAGAAGTCATTGATGAGCGGTGTCAGACAGTTCATGAGAAGGATGGAGAATGAAACTCCTTCAGGATACTGTCCCCAGAGACGGATGACCATGGTCATAAGTCCGCATCCGATACCGAAAACGACTTTTCCCTTAGCTAATAACGGAGATGTGACGTAGTCAGTAGCCATGAAGAAGGCACCGAGCATTACGCCGCCGGCAAGTACGTGGAAGATAGCCATCTGCAGAGGATCTCCCTGACCTGTTACGGCATAGTAGATAAGAGCAAATGCGAAGACTGTTCCGATGAAGCAGCAAGGAATGATGGGGCTGATGATCTTCTTCCAGATAAGGAAGAGTCCGCCTACCAGAAGTGCTACTGCGGAAACTTCACCGAAGGAACCTCCGATGTTTCCGAGGAACATCTGCATATTGGAAGGAAGGTCTGCAATAGAACCTTCTGCCAGAACTCCGAGAGGAGTAGCTGTTGATGTTGCGTCTGCAACGTACTTGGGTGCAGGCCATGTGGTCATTTCAGTTGCAAAGGAAATGAACAGGATGATACGAGCCGTGATGGCAGGGTTTACCAGGTTCTTGCCTATGCCGCCGAAGAGCTGCTTGACTACGATGATGGCTGCAAAGTCGCCAACCAGGAGCGTCCAGATAGGAAGTCCTGCGGGTACGTTGAAGGCGAGGAGCATGCCTGTGAGCGCTGCTGAGCAGTCGCTTACGGTCTGTCTTCTCTTGAGGAGTGCATTCCATCCCCATTCAAAGAACATGCAAGCCGCGATGGATACGGCAGTCAGAAGGATAACTCTGAATCCGAATACCACGGTGGAAACCACCAGGGAAGGAAGAAGGCATGCCATTACGATGAGCATGGTCTTCTGAGTATCCAGGGCTGTCACAAGATGCGGTGAAGAGGATACAATTAAATTATCGTTATACTTAGCCATTATTTAATCCCAGCCTCCTTTACTACAGTCTTTCCAAGGGTATTCATGAAGCCCAGAGGTCTGTGAGCAGGACATACGTAAGAGCAGGAACCGCAGTTCATGCACTGGTTAACGTCCAGATCGAAGAGCGCCTGAGCGTCATTTCTCTCATAAGCGTCTGCAAGAGCAGTAGGAATGAGGTTGAAAGGACAAGCTTCATGGCAGCGTCCGCAGTTGATGCATGCGGTCTCTTCCTTGACCAAAGATTTCTCCTTGGAGAATGCCAAGATGGCATTGTTGTTCTTTACGATAGGCATTTCATCTGAAGGGATAGCTCTTCCCATCATAGGTCCGCCCATTAAGATCTTGCGGGGTTCCTGCTTGTATCCGCCGCAGAATCCGATAACATCGTGTACGAGAGTACCGATGGGAGCGATGATGTTCTTAGGCTCTGCAACTGCATCGCCGTCAACAGTCATACGCTTTGCGATAAGAGGCACGCCAGTCCTGAAGTAGTGACCAACCTTTGTAACGGTGGTAACGTTGTCCAGGATGCAGCCCATGTCTGCAGGGAGAACGCCGGCGTTCATTACCTTACCGAATACTTCGTATACCAGTACACGCTCAGCTCCCTTAGGATATCTGGCCTGAAGGCTGAAAGTTTCGATGTTGGTGATGCCTTTTTCCTTGAGGACCTTGTTCAGGTGCTCGATGGCGTCGGGTTTGTTATCCTCAATGCAGATGTAGCCCTTGTCGAGGTTGTCATACTTCATGATAAGCTGGCATCCTCTGATAAGGTCTTCTGTGTCCTCCAGCATGCATCTGTGGTCAGATGTGATGAAGGGTTCACACTCGGCAGCGTTTACTACGAGGTAGTGAACGTCGTCGATATTCTTGGGATTGAATTTGATGCTCGTGGGGAAAGATGCTCCGCCGAGTCCTACAAGACCGGATTTTCTGACTTCCTTAACGAATTCAGCAAGGTCCTTGGGTTCTTCGGGTACAACCACTTCCTCAGAGATTTCCTGTTTCTTGTCCGGCTCGATCACGACCAGTGTGTCGTATCCGCCTGCAGCGGATCTCGCCTGCTCGATACCCTTAACGGTACCGGAAACGCTGGAATGGATCGGGGCACTTACGAAAGCTTCCGTATCGCCGATCTTCTGGCCGACCTTGACGTAATCGCCTTTGGCTACCAGGGGCTGACAGGGAGCTCCGATGTGCTGGGACATTGAGATCTTAACAATGTCGGGAATAGGCATTACTTCTGTGGCACAGCCTGCTGTGTTCTTATAATGCGCTACGTGGACACTGCTCAAGTGTTTTTTGCCCATAATTAGTGAGACCATCCTTTCTAAAACTTACTGTCATTTTGTATTCATAATACATTTCGGTATGGGCCCAAATCTCCATACTAAAATCATAATCATACATAATGCATTATACATTAAAACGACACAAAAAGCACTAAAAATTTAACATTTTCAGTGCTTTTTTAAACGTACAATATTTTCTATTTAGTTATACTTGCTCCGAAAGGATCACTTTCCCACCAATATTTCTCCTGCTGATGATACGCCGATGACCTTTTCGCCCATGGAGCGGAGCTTTTTAACGTAGTCTATGAGCTCCTTTGTGATCACCTCTCCCGGGCAGAGCAAAGGTATTCCCGGAGGGTAAGGAATGATGGACCCGGCGCAGACTCTTCCTGCGCAGTCGTCTATCAGAACGGACTCCTTTTCTTCAGGCACAGGTGCTCTTTCCGGCTTAAATGTAAGTATGTCGGATTGCTCCTTTGCCCCGGCGCAGTCTTCAGTTCTTCTTTCCGAAGCTATGTCCCTAAGAGCGGTAACGAGCCTTTCAACGTGCTCTTTGGTGGTGCCGATTCCGGTCATGCCCATGATGATGTTCCCGGTAACCAGTTCAACGAAGATACCTCTTTCGTTCAAGAGTCCCTCAAGCTCATTTCCGGTGAGTCCCAGATAACCCATGTCCATGTTGAGCTTTGTTCTGTCCAGCATGGGGTCTTCGATTATCTTAAGTCCGGGGATCTGCCCTGCGGCGGAATAAAACATGTCCACCGCCTCTTTCCATTCCCCGAATAGTTTTTCTTTTTTAGCCTCATCCAGCAAAATATCCGCGTTGATATCCAGGCTGAGCATTAGCGGATATGACGGGCTGGAAGACTCCAGTATCTGAAGATTATCCTCGATCACGTTGAGATCTACTCTGTCGCTCATCACGTTCATTACCGCAGTCTGGGTCCAGGACGCCAGGGTCTTATGGGTGGAGTTGATAACGATGTCTGCACCGCCCTCTTCAGCGGACATGGGATAGCCTTCTCCGATGAATCTCAGGTGCGCTCCGTGAGCCTGATCCACTATGAGGACCTTGTTTCTCTCGTGACAGGCTTCTGCTATGGCTCTGATATCCGAGCATATTCCATAGTAGTTCGGTGACGGAAGCACCACGCATCCGGCGTCCGGATTCTCGTCCATGAGTTTTTTGACTTCCTCAGGAGATATGCCTCCAAGTATGCCATGGCCTTCAAGTATCTCAGGGAAGAGATAGACAGGATCCAGTCCTCCCAGCCTCATGGCATTGAAGATGGACTTGTGGGAGTTCCTGGCCATGATCACCTTGTCTCCCCTTTTGGTGCAGGAAAGGATCCCTGCGATGAGGCCTACAGATGAACCGTTTACCAGGAGATAGGACTTCTTCGATCCGTAGAGCTTTTTGTACTTTTCCATTATCTCAAGGATCACGTCCTCAGTCTGGAAAAGATTGTCTGCTCCCGGGATCTCCGTAATATCACAGTCCATCAGTTTATCCAGGATCTCTCCGTAGCCCAGTTTTTTATATAATTGTGAGCCTTTATGACCGGGCATGTGGAAGGATACAGGATTCAGCGCCGCATGCTCCGGCAAAAAGTTTAAAAGTGATTTTTTCATTCTTTTACCTATACTATCATGCCCATTATCGTACCGAGGTTAGCCACAAGGATGGACAGTGCCGCAAGTCCCAGCACAACTCCCACGTGCACCCATTTTTCATTCACTACAAGGCCTATAAATTCCCTGACTTCAGCATTGGGCCAGAAATACCACTTGGTCTTTGCACCCATGCCGGCTGCTTTTAGGCCTGCGTCTCTGGCAAACATGCCGCCTCTGAAAACGTGATAGTTCGTGGTGGAGAATGCCACCTTTGCCTCCGGATCGCGCTCTTTGATCAGTTCTGCGGAGAATTTCATGTTTTCCAAAGTCGTAGTGGACTTTGTCTCCGCCATTATCTGCTCCTCAGGTATACCCTGCTCCAGGAGATAGCGCTTCATGGCTTCTCCTTCAGAGATTACCTCGTCGGATCCCTGACCGCCTGAAGGAACGAAAACCGCTTTCTTTCCGGTCTCTTCCAGCTGTTTTTTGTAATGCTCGATGGCCTTGTCCACACGGTTCTTTATAAGGGGATACAAGGTGCCGTCCTTTTTGATGGCGCAGCCGAGGATGATAATGAAATCCTTGTCGAGCTTGGGTTTATAACCGCCCGCTCTCTGAAGGCATACAACAGTTGAGAACAGTATGCATTCAAAGTACAGGAAAGCTGAAGCCACGGCCGTCTTGAGAAGATAGATGACGATATCTTTAGCCGCAGATCCAATCAGGAACGGCGCATAGTACAGAAGTGCGAAACAAGCCGCCACTCCGCATATCATGAACACGCCTATGAACACGCCCAGAAGGTTTACAGGTCTGAAGCCTTCTTTCTTTATGAGCATCAGATTCGATATGGCCATGAATACAGCGAAGATAAGTACCGCCGGGCTGGTGAGTATGGCAACAAAGCTCAGGGCATTGCCTGCATAGTCAAAGAACAGAGCCGATGCAAAGTACTCATGCCGTACAGCGGTGAGAACGTAGATACCTCCGAAAACAGCAGTCATTATGGCAAAGTACAGAGAAAGACCCAGGAACAATATGGTCCGGTATGAGAAAAACTTTTCTCTGAACTGCTTTATAAATGCCCAGATGAAGAACACCGTAGTCACAAGGAACAGCATTGTCAGTCCGATAAAGGTGAAATAGTTACCGCCGAAGCCGTAATTGTCGGTCATGATAATGCCGGATCTGGTAACGGTGTATTCCGATGTGTTGAAGCGCTGCATTTTTTGAGGATTATCTCTATCCAGCGTATAGATGACAGTGCCCTCCGTCTTGCCGGGCTCCAGCGCCTTGACAGTAACGCGGAAATATTCCTCAGTGCCCTTTATTTCGTAAAGCATTACGATTCCTTCGGGATCTGTTTCGAAGGTAACCTCATCGGTGGCCGTATCCTCCCTGGTTATATAAAAGGAATAGGTGTCACCGAAAGCGAGCATCCCCGCAGTGACAGCGATCACTATGATCAGATAACTTATTAATAATGGTTTGATTGACAGCTTCATTAGATATCCTTTCCCTTTCACAGGTAGATTTTATAATATTTCCGCCCCTAAATCAAGAACTCCGCTGACTTTTGCCAGCGGAGTCCGTTCATATATTTCATATTAATCGTCATTTCCTTCTTTTGTGGCCTCATCATAGATGTCGGTGACCTTCTTTTCAGGGGCTTCTGTAGCAATTGTTACTACGATTGCCGCTATGCCGCCTGCGATGAATCCCGGAACGATCTCATACACACCTGTGGAGGAAAGGAATGCCAGCCACAGTATATCCACCAGTGCCCCTGCAATAACTCCTGCGCAGGCTCCCTTGTAGTTGAATCTCCTCCAGAAAAGGGACAAAAGTATCGTAGGTCCGAAAGCCGCTCCGAATACGCCCCAGGCGTTTTCAACCAGATTCATTATGGCCTGGGCACCGGATCCTTTAGAGGATGCGATGAAGAATGCCACTACGGCTATTATCACTACCGCGATCCTTCCCATCCAGAGCACTTCCTTTTCGCCTGCATCTTTTTTGAAGATTGGCTTATACATATCGGAAGTGAATGAACTGGATGCTACCAGAAGCTGTGAATCAGCAGTGGATACCGAAGCCGCCATTATGGCTGCCAGCAGGAAACCCGAAACCAGAGGCGGGAAGAATTTTCTCGCCATGGCTATGAATACCGTCTTCTGCAGTCCCTGAGTCAGCAGTTCCTCACCTATTATCATTCTGGCCTGATAAGCCATCAGACAAGCAGCTCCCAAAGAAAGCACCACCCATACGATGGCGATGATGGAAGACTTCTTCACCATCGAAGGCTTTTCTATGGACATGAATCTGATGATGATATGAGGCATGCCGAAGTAACCTAAGCCCCATCCAAGTCCGCTTATCACATCTTTCCAGCCGGCAGAGAACAGGCCTGCTCCGAAATCGCAGACCACGACTTCTCCGGAAGCGTCTGTATATTCATAAACGTTGTTCAGAAGCGACGTGTCCAGATCCTGCGTAGCTGTGACTATGATGGGTATGGCCAGAAGAGCGATCAGCATGAGAATCCCCTGGAAGAAGTCGGTCCAGCATACAGCCTTGAAACCGCCAAGGAATGTATATCCTACAATTATAAGAGCAAAGATTATTCTGGCTGTGCTTTCGCTGATCCCGGGGAACAACGTGGTGAATACCGACGTGCCGGCTACGAAAGCTGATGCTACGTATACCGTGAAGGCTATCAGGAATATAACCGCGCAAACCACCTGCAGCGTTTTCTTTTCAGTTGCAAAACGATTGGTGAGATACTGAGGAACGGTGATAGCATCCCCTGCGGCTCTTGAGAACTGTCTGAGACGCTTAGCGCAGAATATCCAGTTTGCTGCAGTGCCCAGGGCAAGTCCGATGCCTATCCACATCTGACCGAAACCGAAGGCCAGTACAGATCCGGGGAGTCCCATCAGAAGCCAGGCGGACATATCAGACGCCTGTGCGGACATGGCTGCCACCCATGGTCCCATTCTTCTTCCGCCCAGGAAGTAGTCCTTTTCATTTTTATTCTCGCCATTGAAGAAAAACGCAATAGCGACAAAGAACAGTATAACAAAGTAAAGTATAAAGACTATTATTTCAGCATTGAACATCAGATCGGTTCTCCCTTCTATTGGATGCCCGGATTTCGCGGAACATCTTCCAATGACGCTATGATAACACCGAAATGATTAGAAATAAATATCGACTGAAATATAGACTGATTTTAATAATTTATATAAAAATTATACAATTTTTACTTGAATTTCAAGGCTTTAAGTATTAGACTGTATTATAGACATTAATATATTCAAAAAATAAAATTTAAGATATATATTTATCAATCAGAGAAAATGAAAAAATCATCTAAGAATCAGACTAAAAGCCGCATCGTATCCGCAGCCTGGAGATTGTTCTATCAGTACGGATACGACAATACGACCATCGACGACATAGTAGAAGCATCCAACACTTCCAAAGGCTCATTCTACCATTACTTTGAGTCAAAGGATGCGCTTCTCGGTTCCCTGTCATACCTCTTCGACGAGAAGTATGACGAGCTGGCAGAAACTCTGGATCCCGGCCTTTCCCCTCTGGAAAAGCTGATCTACATGAACCGCGAGCTCTTCCTTATGATAGAGAACACCGTTTCCGTCACCCTGCTGGGCCAGCTGTTCGCAAGACAGTTATTGACCAAAGGCGAAAGACACCTGCTGGAACCGGACCGCACATACTACAAACTCCTCAGGCAGATAACCATCGAAGGACAGCAGCAAGGCCTCTTCAGAGACGACCTGAGCATCAACGACATCACCAGAGCCTACGCCATGTTCGAGAGAGGTATGATGTACGACTGGTGTCTCTCAAACGGCAGCTACTCCCTGCTTCAGTATTCTCAGCAGATGCTTCCCCTGTTCCTCGCATCCCTATGCAAATAACATCCCCGTACTATTCATATAATCAAAAAGAGATGGCCTCCGGGCCATCTCTTTTCCTTATACATACTGAGTTATTTTAATCCGTTTGCAATTCTCTCTTCAGCAAATCTCTGAGCGATCACGCCTTCAGGCTCGCCTGTTGACTTGGATTCCTCGAGGATGTTGTAGACTGTGTTGTAGATGTTGTGTACCTGCTTAAGCACGTTTTCCTCGTTGTAGGTGGTGAAAGCTTCCTGACCTGCGTTTATAACGCCGCCGGCATTGATGATGAAGTCGGGAGCATAAGCGATTCCTCTTGCTTTGAGTGCGAGTCCTGCTTCCTCGTCATAGATCTGGTTGTTTGCAGCACCTGCAACTGCTCTGCACTTCAGCTGAGGGATGGTATCTTTGTTGATGATAGCGCCCAGAGCGTTAGGTGAGAAGATGTCGCAGTCTACTCCGTAGATCTCGTTGGATCCTACTACCTTTGCGCCAAGTTCATTTACAGCCTTCTCCAGCATAGCTTTGTTGGAGTTGTTGCAGACGATGAGGTTTGCTCCGGCTTTGTGGAGTCTCTCTGCCAGGTCATATCCAACCTTGCCGAGGCCCTGAACTGCGATGGTCATTCCGTCAAGGTTATCTGAACCGAATACTGACATTGCAGTGGCTCTGATACCGTCGAAACAGCCGATGGCTGTGAAAGGTGAAGGGTCTCCGCTGACGTCTGCGCGGCCTACTACGTACTGAGTCTTTCTCAGCATGATGTCTGCGTCGTGAGTGTCAGTGTTTACGTCCTCTGCGGTGAGATATCTTCCGTTGAGGCTTTCAACGCATTCAGCATAGGCTTCGAAAAGTTCGTCAGACTTCTGGGAAGGATCTGCGATGATAACGCCCTTTCCTCCTCCGATGGGAAGCCCTGCAGCTGCATTCTTGAAGCTCATGCCTCTTGAGAGACGCAGCACGTCGAACAGTGCAGCTTCCTCGCTGGCATAAGGCCAGAGACGGCAGCCGCCTAAAGCGGGTCCGAGCTTGGTGCTGTGAATGCCGATTATGCACTTAAGTCCGGCTTTCTCATTGTTAAAAAATGCAACTTCTTCGTGTCCGAATTCACGAATCATTTCAAGGGTATTCATCGATCATTTCCTCCTGTAAAATATTTATGTCTGAATCAATAACGATCGTTTTTGGTGATCACGTCAGTTCCCATGTATTTTCTGAGAACTTCAGGGATCTTGACTGTACCGTCTGCCTGCTGGTAATTCTCCAGAATGGCTGCGGTGGTACGTCCTACTGCCAGGCCGGATCCGTTCAGCGTATGAACGAATTCAGGTTTTCCGCCCTCGGTTCTTCTGAACCTGATATTGGCGCGTCTTGCCTGATAGTCCAGGAAGTTGGAGCAGGATGAGATCTCCACGTATCTGCCGTAGGAAGGCATCCATACCTCGATATCGTAAGTGCATGCTGATGAGAATCCCAGGTCACCTGTTGAAAGCCTTACAACTCTGTAAGGGATCTCCAGAGCCTTAAGCACAGCTTCTGCATCTGCGGTAAGAGCATCCAGCTCGTCCCATGATTCCTCAGGTCTGCAGAACTTCACCAGTTCCACCTTGTTGAACTGATGTTGTCTGATGAGACCTCTGGTATCTCTTCCGGCTGAACCTGCCTCAGCTCTGAAGCAAGGCGTGTAAGCTGTATAGTGGATAGGAAGGGCTTCCTCAGGAATGATCTCCTGTCCAAGCATATTGGTTACGGGAACCTCTGCCGTAGGGATTAGGAAGAAATCTTTCTGAGGGATATAGAACATATCCTCTTCGAACTTAGGCAGCTGTCCTGTTCCTGTCATCGCGGTGCGGTTCACCATGAAAGGAGGCAGGATCTCAAGATAATCCTGGTCTATGGTATGAAGGTCCAGCATAAAGTTTTCAACTGCTCTTTCAAGTCTGGCGCCAAGTCCCTTATAGATGGTGAATCTGGTACCTGCGATCTTGCCGGCTCTTTCCCAGTCAAGGATGTTCAGGTCTGCTCCGATGTCCCAGTGAGCCTTGGGCTCAAATTCAAAGGACGTGGGCTCCATGAACTTTCTGACTTCCACGTTGTCTGAATCGTCAGCACCTGTCTGTACAAAATCAGCGGGGATGTTGGGGATATTCAGGAGACAATCTCTGATATCTGCCTCCACCTGGCTTACCTGCTGATCCAGTTCCTTGATCTTGCCGGAGAGTTCTTTCATCTCTGCCATGATGGCAGTCGTGTCCTCCCCTGCCTTCTTCATCTTGGGGATCTCCTTGGAAACCGTGTTCTGCCTGTTCTTCATGGCTTCAACTTCTCCCAGGAGTTCTCTTCTCTTGTTGTCCAGAGGAAGGGCGTTCTCAATACCGAAGCTTCCCTTCAGTCTTCTTTCTACGCCTGCCTTTGCGCCTTCGTAATCTTCTCTGATCCTTTTGATGTCCAACATAGACTTTTTCCTTCTTTCAGTGATTTATTCAGTGATTAAAACAGATTTCTCTTGTAATCTGCATATTTTTTCTTAAGTTCCTCGACCTTGGTCTGTATCACGATCTGCATATCAGAAGCAGCGTCGTAATCCTTCATATCCAAAGCCTCTCTTGCTCTGGTGAGAAGGCTCTTTCCGGTGGTGGAATCTTTTGCGATCTCGAACCTGAGCTTGTTGATCTCTTCCCAGGAGGCTTCGTCAAAATCAGTAGCGTCAACGCCGTGCTTCATCTTGCATTCCTTGATGTCGTCCATGGCGTTGGGAATGTTCCTGAAGTGATATTCTGTAGCCCACTCACTGGTTATGCAGGAACGGTATGAATCCAGCGACAGCTGATCCATGATGCCGTCTGCCACAGCCTTGACCTTCTCTGGGTATTTATCGAAGTTCTTGAGGTTTTCCCAGACTGTCCTGGGGGGAGCACCGAAGAGCTTGGTTCTCTCTTCATCTGTATAGTCCTCAAATACATTCTTTTCGGAACGGTATTCTCTCTCAGTCTCAAGGTAGAAGTCTTCCTCCCCTGATTTCTTGGAGATGGAAGTCTCAAGTTCCTTAGGAGTCTTTTCATTCTCAAGAGCGGCTTTGATGCCGTCCAGCATGGCCATATAGCCTGTGGCCAGCACCAGATAGGTATTGCTCTTGGGATTCGGTGATCTCAGCTCGAATCTGGTAGCCATGGGGTTTGCCAGATCTCTTACAAGGCCGATAAGTATGGTCCTGTTTCTGGAGGGATCCTTCGGATCATGTCCCAGGGAGGTGACTATACAGATAGGTGCTTCATATCCGGGCTTCAGTCTCTTGAAGGAGTTGGTGGTGGAACTTATGAAGGGGTTCATCGCCTCATAGTTCTTCAGGATACCCATGAGGGATCCGTAACCGATGGGGCTCATGAAATCCTCAGTCATATCTGCAGTGTTGAAAAGGTTTATCACCTTTCCGTCCTTCAGTCTGGCGCTTACTCCGAAATGAGTATGTTCGCCGGAACCTGCTACGCCTTCCACCGGCTTAGCCTTGAAAGTAGTGCTGAGTCCAAAGGCATTGAACACGTCTCTTACGATGTATTTTACCAGCTTTTCATTGTCTGCAGCCTGAAGAGGAGAAGCGTACTTCCAGTCGATCTCCAGCTGCTCCATGATGTGCTCGTAGCCGC
>CACYYH010000025.1 GCA_902778565.1 uncultured Eubacteriales bacterium | reverse complement strand
ATGCCGGGGGCTTCGAGATATCCTACGATGACATCCTGTGCATTCTCCTGATAGCTGATGAATACCTTGAAATTGTCAGGCACTGCATCATCCTTTGAGGAATCACTCTTCCAGAGAGCATCTCCCATAGCCATAGCACTGGTCCAAAGCTCTCCGAGATCTGATGCCATGGTTCCGTTAAATGTGGCCAGGTCAGATGGTCTGCCTTCGTAGACATATGACATGGCCAGATGTGCTACAGCCCAGTCGTGTGTAAAGTCTCCGTTATAGAAGGATGATCCCCGGATATCCTTCACGTTGTTGTCGTAACCGGGATATGACGGTGAGTAGTAGACGATGTTTCTTAAGGCATTCCACTTGCCTGTATCGTTTTCATCAGTTACGACCTTGTCAAACCGCAAGGTTATGAGCTGATGCTCGCCGCACCTACAAAAAAGCTCAAACGGTCAAAATCTCCGTTTGAGCTTATCTTAACTTTTTCATACGGGATAAGCATCAGCTCTTCAGCCCGCCGCCGTGGCAGCCGTGACCCTCTCCATGCGCGCCACCCTCGTGGCAACCATGACCGCCGCCCCCGTGGCAGCCGTGGCCTTCGCCGTGCCCATGGTGGTCGCAATTGGCCTCGCCATTCTCAGGCAAAGTACCAGAGCCGGAAGCGCCTGCGTAGATCTTGATGCCCGCATCCTGAAGCGCCATCTGGGCGCCGGGGCCCATGCCGCCGCAGATCAGCACGTCAACGCCCACCCCGGTCACAAAACCGGCCAGCGCACCGTGCCCGGCGCCGTTGGTGCCGATCACCTGCGCGCCTTTCACCTCGCCGTCAACCACCAGATATAACTTGAATTGTTCGGTCCTCCCAAAATGCTGGAAGACCTGTCCGTGATCGTAAGTTACTGCAATAATCATTTTTTTACCTTTCCACATATATTATGCCGCCGTGGCAGCCCTATTTAACTCTCTTCTTCCTGAAGTCCCTTTTGTACACGTACTTGTCCGTGAGGCAGGGCTCGCCGAAGCCCCAATCCTCGTAGATGTTGGTGAATTTCTCGACGTAGCCGTTCCTGAGCACGCAGGTGGCCGAGCCCTCGTTGCCCCGCAGGATGTGTGCGGTCACAGTCTTCAGGCCCACCTCGCCGATGAGGTAATCCGTCAGCAGCGCCACCACCTGGGTGGAAATGCCGCGCCCCCAAAACTCCGGCAGGATCCGGTCGCCGATGGAGGCCTTTTCTTTGGAGGGCTCGTAGCCGTAGATCTCCGCCAGGCCCACCATCTCCGCGGGCGCCTCCTTCAAATAGATCCCCAGCAAGATCCCCTCGCCCGCTGCAAAGTACTCCTCTTCCTCGCGGGCGATGACCAGCGCCTTGTCCTCGTATTTCTTCTCGTAAAGAAACGTGGGCACAAAAGGACTGATCTGCGGGTCCTCCGCGATCCGCTTCAGGGCCGCCGCGTCTTCCGGCTGCATTTTATGGATCATGATCAGATCGTTTTGTAAAAATGGATATTGATCGAATAAGTTCATTGTTTTCAAGCGCCTCGTAAGACGCTACCCTATAACCTTCCGCAGCGCGGCTTCATCTGCCCCGGGGAACAGGCTCCGCAGGTGCGCGAAGATCCTTTCGAAAGACTCTTCCGGCTCGCGGCAGTAGGTCAGCCCGCGGAACTCCTCCTCGCCGAAGAGCCACTCCGGGGTGGCGTACTCCGCCACGCCCCAGCCGTACTCGCGGCCGTAGCGGTCAGTGTTGTATTTGAAGTCGTTCACCAGGACGAAGGTCTGCATCTGCAGGCGGGTGATGACGGTGTCGAAGCCTTTGTTGCCGCCTTTCTTGTAGTTGCCCATGTGCTTCAGGTCCTTAGAGAGCACCGGCTCGTTTTCGGCCACCAGCTGGTAGAGGCGGCGGTCGCCGTAGTTGGCCAGTTCGTCGTCCACCAGGCCTTCGTAGTCGTAGCCGTCCCGGCGGTAGTTGGCAAAGTCCGGGAACCATTCCCGGCTGACGAAGCCCGCTTTTTTCTCAAAAAACTTGCCGTACCCGCACTTCAGCTCCTGGATGGCGGGGCCTTTCCAGTCCCAGACCCGGAAGTCGCCGGTCCCCCACCAGATGTCCGGATGGGCCAGCTCCTCCACGGAGAAGCCCGGGATCCTGCCCGCAAAAAACGGCAGGAAGCCCCACTCTTCTATGTAATTTTCAAGGTCTTTGATGGTTTTTATCATTCTCAAGCCTCGCACCGGACTAGATTACTTCCACGGGCACCGTGAATTCGCCGTCCACCAGGTCAAAAGCGTAGACAGCGCAGTTTTTCACGAAGGTCATCCACCATTTGCCGCCTGAGTCAGGTGTCAGGTATTCCATGGCTGCCTTCAAGGCGATGGCATGCGTGGAGATCAGCACGTTGCAATTCTCCTCGCCAGCCCCCAGCAGCTCCCTCTTCATATCCTCCAGAAACGCCCCCAGCCTGGCCTTCAGGTCCTCCAGCCGCTCCACGCCCTCCGGCGCGGGATGGTTGATGAAGTCTTTGAAGAAAAACTTCAGATCTTCGGGCATGGCCTGAAGATCCGTGCCCTCGAAGGGCCCGAAATCCATCTCCTTCAAGCGGTCGTCGAAGACCGGTTCCACTGCTCCACCGACAACGATCTCCGCGGTCCGCGCGGCCCTGCTCAGCGGGCTGCTCCACACACGATGAAACACGATCCCCCGGGCCGCCAGCTCGTCTCTGGCAGCCGCAGCCTGGGCTTCCCCGGTGTCGTTCAGCGGGAAGTCCCTTTGGCCCTGGATGCGATGGGCCACGTTCTGGTCAGTTTGTCCGTGCCTGATAATGTATATCATAATCTGTCTCCGGTCTCCACGAAGATCTCCCTGGCTTTCTTTGCGAAGCGCTGACCGAAGATCGTGAAATAGTCTTTGTAGTTTTCAAGGGCGTTGTGGGCCTCTTTGTTGCCGTTCACGCCTACAGGTCCCAGGTGGATGTACGGGTTGCCGTACTCGCCGCCGGATGAATAGCAAAGCATGCCGAATACAAGCTCATTGGTGAGGATGGACTGGATGACCACCTCGCCTCCTCCGTGGGTGTACTGCACCGTAGCAAAAGCTCCGCCCAGCTTCCCTGCCAGGTCAAGGTTAGATGCCTTTTCCAGGAGCCAGTCGTGCATGGCCGGGGTCATCAGCGCGCAGTATGAAGGCGAGCCGATGACAACGCCCTTTGCGGCGTTCACGAAAGCCTCGTCCACAGCGCTGATGTGAAAGGTCTGTGCCTCCACGCCTTCCTCCTGCATCATGCCCTGAGCGATCCACTCCGCCGCCTGCTTCGTATTACCTGTCTTTGAATCATATATCACTGCAAGTTTCATAGTTTTCTCCTTACTTTTTAAGTAGCATTTCCGCCATATTTCTGCCTAAATTCTGTAAGTTTTCCTTACCGAATCCGTCTTCTCCCAGGTCGGATCTGGGTGAAAAATACATGTTCCAGTACTTATTCGGTACCACCGGCATGCCGCTGATCATGAAGTACTTATCCAAAGCAGCCAGCGCGCTGTTTCCCCCGGAACGCCACATGGTGGCCACAGAGGCGCCCAGCTTTCCCTCGAAGAGGCGGCCATGCTCACTGCCTGCGTAGAACACGCGGTTCAGCACCGTCATGAGGGCGCCGTTGGGAGCGCAGAAATACACCGGCGTGCCGATGACCACGCCGTCGGCACCGCATATCGCGTCGATCAAAGGATTCACCACGTCATCGTCAAAGACGCAGCGCGCCTTACCCTCGCACATCTCGCAATCCATGCAGCCCCTCACAGGACCGTTCCCGATCCAAAACCATTCCGTCTCGACCCCCGCTGCATTAAGTTCCTTTTCAACTATCTCAAGAGCCTCATGGGTGTCCCTCTTCTCATGGCTCGAGCCATTTATCAGTAAAACTTTCTTCATGTCGATCCTCCGTTAAAGCCTCTCAGCCTGCCTTCTTCTCCTCGCTCAGCTGATAATACGCTATCTCCGAAACCGCGTTCAGATCCCTGAACTCCATGGGCTCGCCGTCCAGGGAGAAGAAGGTGGCTTCGAATCCCTCAAGTTCCGGATCAAAGGTGAACTGGATCAGCGCCTGAGCCTCCGCATCCTTATATATGCAGCCGCCTTTGAATTCAACGACAAAATCAATGGTATCGTCATCGTAGGAGTCGGCGCCTTCGAAGGCGCTCCACTCAGGAGAGCTGAAGTAATTCTCATAGGCCTCGCCTATGGTGATGTCCGGATAGTCCCCCGGCACGGCGTTCCGCACCGCATTGATGAACAGCTCCTCAGCCTTGGGATCATCCAAAGGATTCACCACCTCCGGCTTTACGCCATAGTTCGGCCCCTCTTCAAAGCCACCTGATACGTGGCTTCCGGCCGGAGTCTCCGAAGGCTCAGCAGCCTCAGTACCCCCGCAAGCACAGAAAGCCAGGCACAAGGCCAGGCTTAATATGAGACAAAGTATGTATTTGTATGCCGGGGTTTTATTCATTGGATTTTCCCTGTGAACTATCATGTGAACCGTTATGCAGTTCATCAGCTTCCCACTTATCTATCTTTTTCTTCACTATGAAGAAGTGTGCGATGCCCACGATCAGCACCACCGGTGCTACCGCCATGAAGACGATACCGATCTTCATGATGAAGGGCTGGCTTACGAATTCGAACATACCTATGCCCGCCGCAAAAGCCGCAATGGCGCTCCTGAAGTAGGCCAAAAACGTCTGCGAATTGGACAAAGACGTCCTCTCAATGGCCAGCTCCGTGCGGAACTGAGCCATCTCAGTACGCTCCTGCGCCATTTCCGTACGTTCCTGAGCCATCTCAGTGCGCTCCTGGGCCATCTCCGTCCTGGAAGTGGACATATCTGTACGCTGGTATGCCAGCTGGTTCTGTATTGATTCGTAATCAAGTCTGTCTTTGATGCTAACTTTTGTTTCTGTCATTGTTGTCTCCTAGGTGTCGTGTTTGTTATCTGAAAAGGCTACTATTCTGTAGCTAGATCAATCCAGCAAGCAGTGTAGCCCATCTCGTTGTTAATTATTTACTATTATTCTATATATTTTTTTCTCAAAGTCAATTAAAAAGTAGTACAGTACTATTTTATGTACTTTGCTGTTTCATGAATTACTTCAACTTAGCTTTAAGTTTTCCAGTTATCGACTTTACACCAACAATTTTGCAATCTCCCTTTTTATAATCCTTTATAAAAAGTCTGTCATCCTGCCATCTATCAATAGCATTTTCCATACTTGGATTTTGTTTTCTAGATGATATAAGCCAATTCAAAAAACTGTCGAGTTGAGCCTTTGAATATATTCCTTTATCTATAGCCAAAGAAAGTATATCTCTCCTTTGAGTGTTAGACAAATTATCTTTTTGCCCTACATTATATCCCATCTGACTTAGAATGGAATGAGCCTTGTAAATATGCCTTCTTTCTCCTGTTTTTATCTGTAAATATTCCTCCTGAGTAAACTGTTGACACAAAGGAAGCCCATATTCACCTATAATATCAAAATCATATTGCGTGATATAGTAACAACCACAGTTAGGACAATATCCAGCAGGAATATCCTTGTTGACAATTTTTCCGCCTTTTGTAAGAACGGAGATTCTAGCAACAATATAAACAGAATCATGATTAAACGCACAATACCTCTTATTGCTTCTTACAACAAAATCTTCAAAAGAAATGCCATATCCCAAAGGTGTAAGATCTTTTACTTCATTTATAATAGATTCTTTTTGTTTTTCATTAAGGGCTATTGGTTTATTATTATTCTTTTTATATTTTACTTTCGTTTGTCCCTCTTTGATCTTAAACACTTTGCCTACATCAGTGCTCCCGCCAATAGCTACCTTTACAGGTTCTTTAATAACACTACTGTCTATAGGAACAGAAAACGAATTATTAAGTTTGCCATTAGACAATCCAACAGGAACATAAAGCGGTGTATATCCACTACGCATTTCTTCAACCAGTTCACCCCAATCATCAAAGGACATAGTAAGTGGAATAATTAGATCCTCATTTTGGAGTTTGTCAAAAACAGAAAAAGCTTCAGAATCTGAGACACAAAAGCTCTTTACTTGTTCCCATGTATTGCCTTCTTCTATTCTTTCAGAAATCCATTCTTTACAACTCAAATACTCTTCTGCTGCAAATCCCATAATAATCCTCCAATTTGAAGTGTCAACAACTCTTTTTAAAAAATATTATACCATTTATCTACTTTTTAAGATACGTTCAATTGTATTAATGCACTCTTCACTGTTTTTCTTAATATCTTTTCCCCAAAATCTCAAAACAATCCAGCCATTATCTTCAAGTATTTTTGTCACCTCAATGTCTCTTTGAATATTTCTTTCAATTTTGGGAATCCAGAAGTCTCTTCTTGTTTTGATTTCATCTTTCTTATTATCCCAATCATAGCCATGCCAAAACTCGCTATCACAAAATACGGCAACTTTTTTACTTAAAAATGCAATATCAGGATGTCCATATACCTTCTTTACATTTTTTCTATATCTCAAACCCCTTTTCCACAATCCTTTTCTTAATATAAGCTCAATTTCTGAGTCCTTATTCTTTATCGCCTGCATATTCTTATGCCTTTGTTCAGGGCTATGATTATCCACAACGTTCTCCTTAAATAACAATGAAAAAATTAATAACCACTATTATATATTTGCCACCTCTAAAAATATGTCATATAGTTTCATTTAAAAGCATAGCTTAGCTCTATATTCTGAATTAATTATTTATTCCCCATCTCCTCAATCATCTTCTCAGACTCTTCTGTCAGTTCACCGTCTTCAGTAAGTAGAGGTGTGTCCAGAACAGCCTTGATTGAGCCTGCCATGCTGGCAGCGGAAGCAACAACCTTCTTTGATTCCGGAGTATATGCTCTGTAGTCGTCTCCTTCGTTCTTCAGGATATCTTCCATCTGATATACCAGTGGAACGAAATATGCATCAAGGCGTGCCAGAAGCGAATAGAACATATAAGTTCTTCTTCTGATAGCTTCGCACTGGAATGATGCTGCATCTAACTGTGCAACTGTTTCAACTGCTTCCGCATGGTTTGTTTTCGCCTTCTCCAAAGCCTTTCCTGCCTTAGTACCTATAACAAGGCCCATGACCAGCAGCGCAGGTCCTGCAACCAGACCGCCGAGAACCATGGTACCTCCTGCGACGCCAAGTCCTCCGGTTGCCAGTGAACCTCCTCCAAAGAAAGCCAATGTAGCATTAGATGCTGCCACACCGCTTAATGATGAAATCGCGGTTCCAGTTGATGCCGTAGCAAAAGCCGAAGCTGCGCCGTATGCGCCAAATGCTGTAACTGCCCCTCCTGCTGCACCTGCAACAGTTCCTCCCACGACTGAGGCTGCGAACCCACTCATAGCTTCAAGTTCCTCAAATTCCTTTTTATCGATATGAAGCTTATTGAGTTCCTCCAATCCTACTGAGTTTCTGAAATCTACGTTCTTGATCTGCTTAAATGTCTTTAAAAAATCAGCAATGCTGTTGTTAAGAACATAGAGCTTTTCATGTCCGAGTTTATCTAATGATGTACCGCAGGCTTTGCGTTGAAGATCCAGATTCTCTGCAGCTTCTTTCATCATCTCATTGGCATCTTTATTAAGTGATCTGGCTTTAGTGCCCTGTATACCAGCTTTAGCTAATCCGCCTGCTCCGGTTACTCCGGTTGCAGCTGCAATTCCTATGAATAATAAAGGTAATGGCATTCTATGTTCCTCCCTCTACATAAAGATCAGGTTATTAACGCTTTCAATAACCGTTGCTTTTCTGTCTTCTACTTCCTTTAATTCGCTTTCGATTTGTGCATATGGTCTGTCTGAGCCTTTGAGCCATGCTTCCTCTTCTTCCAGTGCCATCAAGGTCAGCATGCTGTTTTCCATCTCAAGGAATACAGTCTTGTTGATATTAAGTTTCCTTGAAACATATTTGATCAGCTTTTTCTCAGTTTCAGAATAACTATCATCGCTGTAAGCAACTACAAACATATCCCACAAGAGCATTTTAGGTGCGATTCCCGCTTTAACGTTTACGTTCATTTCTGCAATCGCATCTATTATGCCTTCGATCATGACGTCGTAGTGATCATCAGTGTCTATAACCTTCTCTAGCTGAGCCGTACAATCCTTTTTGATTATATCTTTATCTGCTTCAAAGCGAGGGTACAGTTCCTGACAGATCTCGTTGTATTTTTCTTCTTCATCATGATAGACTTCGCCATCAGCTGCCATCAGATAATACATGATTTTAGCGGCACACTTACCTGTTATCAGCTTATTATTAGCCTCCTCTTCCTCTTCCTTTTGTTTAAGGAGATTTCTGGCTTTCTCTGATAAGTTATTGCCTAATGCTTTGACATCTATATCCTTAATGTCCTGCACAACATTGTTAACCGCATTAGCGGCTGCATTTGCGCCTTTCTGAGCGGCTTTTGTCACCTCGTTAAGGTCTATGTTTTCTACTGCCCTGGCTGCTGCATTAACGCCCTTTTGAGCAACTTTTGCAGCCTCATTAAGATCGATGCCTTCGATGGCTTTAGCTACTACTTTAGCGCCCTTCTGTGCCTTCTTTGCAGCCTCATTTAAGTCCATATCCTCCATGGTCTTGGCCAAAGTATCTACGCCCTTCTTTGCTTTCTTGGCAGCATCATTGAAATCAATACTTTCAATTGCTTTAGCGACTTTACCAACGCCCTTCTGAGCGGTATCTGCAGCGTCGTTCAGATCGACTTTGTCCAAAGCTTTTGCTGCTGCTTTAAGACCCTTATTTGCTACTTTTTTAGCTAATTTACCCCAGTCATTTGACTTATTTGCCATGTTGTCCTCCCTATAAAATCAACGGAATGTCTGAATCCATAAAATCATCGAATTCTTCCTGATTTGTGAACTGTACTTCTTTACCCAGCCTGCTCTGGATAATAACATTGCCCTGAATTATCAGGTCAGAGTCACCTGCCCTTCGTCCTTCTTCAATCAGCTTAGTACCCATGATGAAGTCCTCAAGATGCTCTTCCATGTACTGATTGAACAATGCCTCAAGCTGCTTTTCGTATTCGTTGGCTAACTCAACAACTCTTTCTGATTTCGTCTCAGCTAGTATACGTTTTTCTCTGAGAAGCTGTAATTCCTTACGGTCATTGGATATTTCTTTAGCTACGCTCAGCATGGCTCTGCCATATCCGACAAAATTGAAATTAGCAGCAAAAGTTCCACCCGCGATCACATAATTGCCTTTGCAGTCTGCTAATGCACGCGAGACAGCGTCTGCAGTATCAGTAAAGGTGAATGTCATACTGGAGATCATTATCATCTGCTCGATCGTACGGTTATTAAAAGGAATGACGTTTCTGAAATTAACGTCCTCAATTCCATCAGCATTGGACAATTCATTCATAAGATTTCTTATGAAGTAAAAAGTTCTGACGATCATTTCGTTTATGATCACCGGCATCATCTGATGCGAAAGTGCGCCATAAAGAGGGATTTCTTTGCTTAATTCCTTATGCACCGCCTTATGCTCATGAAGATACTTGGCTTGTTCCAGAACAAAAGAATCTCTCATTATTGGCAGTTCAAAAGCGTTCTGTGAATATTTAAAGAAAACGTCTACCATGTCGTTCTTGTCACCCTTTTTCTCACTTAAGGCACCAAGCTCAGACATTTTTTTCTCACATTTTTCGTTGGCAGTCTTTAATTTACTAAGTATTTTTTCGTTGCCGGCCAGTTTATGAATAAGTTCGAATAAAGCTTCCGGGAAAGGAGGAACTTGGTCTTCCTCTTCTTTTTCCTTTTTCTCCTTTTCCTCCGGCTGGGGCTCTGGCTTCTTTTTTGCCTTTTTCTCGTTCTGTTTAGCCTCATCATCTGCCATCTTTATGATCCAGTCCATGATGCCCACAAGGCTCGCCATTCCAAGCAGTTCTCCGGTTTTTTTTTTCAGTATTTGCGGCCTTAAAATGAAGTTCGCCATTCTCTTCTTCAAACACTCCGGCTCGCTGAAGCTGCCTTGCAACAGAATAAAGCAAACCTGTATAGTCAGCTTCATTAGCAAGCTTACTCATGCTGCTCTTTTTCCGGTTTGGTTTTTCATCATCTAAAGCTTTTTCAAGTATCTTATAAAAAGATGTTTTGAAATCAACTTTCTCAAACTTAACTGCCTTGATGTATTTGGAATCTATATAACCACTGATAATACCGCTGGCAACAGCTAACAACATGTCAAAGATATCTATTTTACTGGTATATAAATCGAGTTTTTCTTCAACGACTGCGAGTTCGTTCTGGATTCCAACTATAGAACCGTCTTTGCCTAAATACTCGCCGAAGTCGAAACTTGCTGTTAGTAATTCATACTTCTCCATGTTCGAGCTTCCTCTCAAAATGCTTTGCTATTACAACAAACAAAGCCGGCAGATCGCTCCACCGGCTTTTACCTTACGTAAGCCACCTTTTTCCTGTCATAAATCGGTGATAAAAGTGCTTGTTTACTTACCTAAAAATACCTAAATTATTATATCATTTTCCCTTTTGATTTACAATTAATTACTGGTTATTTGATGTGCTATGTTACGCCTTCTTTTTCTTATATGAAGAATGGGATATCTTACCATAAATGTTGGTGCTGACTTTACTTTTGTTCCCTTTCAGCCTGCTCTCTCAGTGACTTTATGGCGGCCTCAAGTTCTTCGTCGCTTTCCACGTCCATCCAGTCGCAGTCCCATTTGTACTCTAACAGTATCCTTTGAGCGCGTTCATCGTCTCTGATCCAGTCATATCCGTTGTGAAAATATCCTTTCTCATTCTCTATTTTGACCAGTCCATAGCATACTTTGGGTTCTGAATACGACCATCTAACGATCAAGAAATTTTTGCATTCCATTCCGGTTCCCCTTTCCTTTAAAGTTCGTGGTTATCTATACGTTCCTTTTATTATAGCTTCCTACGGTTCTGCGACTATCCTATCCGCATATTCTTCGCTATTTTTATCTGAATGCTGATTCGCTGAATCACCCGGGTATTGTTTGACGCTATGGTCCATTTTTCTGAAGAATCCGCTTAGTCGGTTCGTTACCGGCTTGATCAGATCCGATATTATCCCGCTATTGAAGAGAGTATATATAACGATAATCAAAGCTACTACAACTATGGCTGCTATCAAGCCATGGCTTTCAATTAACTCTCTTATAAAGCGCCATTTAAGTATTAATCTGTAATGCATTATGGGACCCTCCTTCAAAGGAATATAGTCTTTTTAACGACTATATTCTGCGGATCGGATTCGTGACAATATATTCATTTTTCGACTCTTTCCCACACTATTAATATAATATAAAACGAGTCCCGTTTTCGGGACTCATTCTTTGCCTTCCCGGCGGATGCTGTCGAAGAACTCTTCGCGCCTTCTCGTGTCTTCACCGATGATCCTGCAAAGCTCCTCCACGGTCATTTTGTCAAACCGGTCTTTTTCGATGGCCCATTTCTTTGCTATGAACCCGTCCACCGTGTCCATGTTGTAGCCCATGACCTTGCACATGCTGCGGTGCACAAAGATGTTCTCGATGAGCTCCCCCATCAGGTATATGAAGCGGTCCAGCTCCAGCCCTTCGTTGTCTTCAACATTTTCATCAAACATATCCATACTCGCTCTCCTTTTTCAAAATTTCTCTGATACTTTAATTATATGCATATCAGACCGGGAAATTCTGTTTTGGCGTGAGATTTGGGGGGGTTGAAAAATATTTTTATGATCTCGGAGTTTTTCCGTTATCAAATACCTGATCCTCACCTATTTCTATTACTATTACATCACAATAATCTTCTATGTTTTCTTTTTTTATTTCGCACCAGTCGGCATATCCCTCTGCTTTGATACGCAATTCTTCATGCGCCATACCATGTTCTTTAAGGTATTCATATAATTCTCTTCCTGTCATTTTGATCGCTCCTTTTATACTGTTTTTAACTGTAGCTTATATTAAAAATGATCCTATCGGACGATAGGATCATGGTTGTCATTTTTCCGTCCCATCGTTCAAGCTTTAGCACCTTGCCTTCCGGTGGGCGGCCTTGTGGGTTTCTGGCGGCTGGCCCGGGGGCAGGTTGCTGCACGGTCAACGAGCTTGTCTCTCGCGTGCTCTCTATGGTTGGTTTGTTATATGTGGGTTTTACAGTATCAGAATATCATGCGCTGCGGGCGTTTTTCGGGACTTGTGCAGAACAGTTGCAGGCTTTATTTTCCCAGCTTGGCATAAAGCGAAGAAAGCGATATGCCCAGTTCTTTCGCTGCTTTGCGCTTGCCTTCAGTGGTATTGCCGTACACTCTGATAATGCGGTTTATCTCGTGCTTTTCAAATGTGCTGACAAGCTCTGCCAGGGTCTCGCGTTCATAAGTTCCGCTGTTTTCATTGTAGGACACCGATCTGCTGCCGGCATTCCCTGCCGCAGTCAGGCCAACATTATTCAGAATGTCTGCATTACGGTCGCCTTCATCCGGCGTCCCGATGGTTATGCTCAGGGGCAGGCATCTGGTATCGATGATGCCGTCCTGGGCCATCATGGCGGAGTACTCTACAGCGTTCTTAAGCTCTCGTATATTGCCCGGCCAGGTATAGCTCATCATCAGTTTTTTTGCATCTTCTGTCATCCTGTAGCTTCGCTTGTTCTGGATCTCAGCTGAGTCCAGGAATTTTCTGGCAAGCGCCGGTATGTCGTTCCTCCGTTCGCGGAGGGGCGGGATATTGATCGGCGCTACCGAGATGCGGTAATAGAGGTCCGAACGGAACTTCTTATCTTCGATATATTGCTTTATATCGACGTTGCAGGCGCATATCACGCGTACGTTGGTGCTGATCTCTTTGATGCCTCCGATGCGGCGGAATTTCTTTTCCTGAAGTACCCTGAGCAGCTTAGCCTGAAGATCGTAGTCCATCTCCGATACCTCGTCTAGGAAAATCGTTCCCCCTTCTGCAGCTTCAAAAAGACCGGCTTTCCCGCCCTTCTTGGCGCCGGTGAATGATCCTTCCTCGTAACCGAAAAGCTCGCTCTCCAGAAGGGTCTTGCTGATAGCTGCGCAGTTTACGGCAACGAACGGCGCAGACCTTCTGTCGCTTGCGTTATGGATCGCCTGTGAAAACAGTTCCTTTCCGGTTCCGCTTTCGCCCTGAAGCAGGACGTTGCTGTCAAAGCCGGCTATTCTTTTGGCCAGTTCGATGGTGTTTCTTATGATCAGGCTTTCGCCTATTATGCTGTCAAAGGTGTATCGCGTTCCGTTCGTCAGGCTCATCCTGGCTTTCAGCCTGGTCTCTTCCTTGTGGAGCTCGCTGAGCTGATCGCTGAGATAGTTGGCGCGGTCGACGTAGGTTACGATGGACACAGTGCCCACATTGTTTCCGTTAACTTTTATCGGATAGATATCCGCAAAATAATCCTTGTCGTTTTCTCTGCGGTGCATAGAACGTATCGGTTCACCTGTCTTCAGGACCGACGGGGCGACAGCTCCCGGTCTTAACTCGGTAAGATACATGCCTTTTACTTCTTCCAGACGTCTGCCGACAAAGTCCCCGTAGCTGTCGTTAAAGAACTCGATCCTGCCTTCCTCATCGCATACGAGGATGCCCTGTTCAACGCTGTTCATTATTTTTTTAAGATTTTGCATGGTTCTGTCCTCCCAGGTTCCATTATACACGCAGCGAATAATAATTTCCAGTATTTCGGAAAAACCTCTTCAGGCCTAACTGAATACAAATGAAAAAGGATGGAAGATCCATCCTTTTTCAGCCTGTAAGTTTTTAACTATTCATATCTTTTTCAAATCTCCATATCAAGAAGATATGAGGAAAAGCCTTTTCCGTGCATGTCTACGGAAAGAGATCTGGTAACGCCGCCGCCCAGCGCAGCCTGCATTACGAAGTTGAGAGCGTAGATGTTGGGAAGCTCGTAGCGGACTACGTCGCCCTTTACCATTCCTTTGAAGTGCTCTTTAACTCTTTCCGGAGTGACCTTCTCCTTAAGCATTTCATAGTCGGCAGGATCATATGCGATCAGTGAAACGTTGGAGATGTTACCTTTGTCGCCTGTACGGGAGTGTGCAAGTTCATATAATTTCATACTGTTACCTCCTTTTCCCTTAAACCGTGAAGATCTCTACCTGAGGAACTGCGTCGTTTCTGTCGATCAAAATGGATGCGACGGAGACGATGTCTCTGGTCCTCTTGACTGCGCCGCAACCGCCTGCGGGGCCGTTGGTGTAGAGGGCTTCAACCTCGTTCGGTACCAGGTCAGCGACAGCTTTCGTGGAAGCTCTGCCCGCTACGCGGACTCTGACCTCAGAGGGTTCATCATTATACTTATAGTCTGGGTTCCAGTAAAGGCTGTTGCAGCCGATGATGTCATATTTGAACTCATCGAACTGACCGGGAGCTACCAGTTCAAGTCTCTCCTTGATGATCTCGATGGCCTGTTTTGCTCTTTCAAGGCATCCGGGGCCGCCGTAGCTGATCTCGCCGTCTCCGATGAAGCAGTCCTTGTAGCCGATGGAGCATTTGAAAGTGTCGGTCTTCGGATAGCCGGTAGCGCCTTCGACTTTCACATAATCCTTTTCAACTTCTGTGAACTTGACCTGCTTGAAGTCAGCCACAACGTCAGGTGTGATGTATTTCTCGGGATCGTGGATCTCATAGATGATCTGCTCGGACAGTGTGGAAGGTGTTACCATTCCGCCGGCTCCCTCCACCTTGGTGATGGCAAAGGAACCGTCTTCACAGATCTCTGCCAGAGGGAATCCCAGATGTCCCATTCCGGGAACGTCCTTCTTACCGGGTTCTGCATAGTATCCGCCGGTTGCCTGACCGCCGCACTCCAGGAGATGTCCCATCATCGTGCCTTTGCCCAGCTTGTCCCAGTCGTCCATGGCCCATCCGAATTCATAGATGGCGGGAGCCATGAAGATGGCAGGGTCTGCCACACGGCCGGTGATGACAACGTCTGCACCCTGCTCGAGAGCTTTGATGATGCCTTCTACTCCGAGATATGCGTTTGCGGACACGATGGTTCCGGGAAGTTTGCTGAGAGGTTCATGTGTCTCCCATACTTCGGTGTCCATGTATTTATCGATTACAGGAAGGAGATCGTCGCCTGTTACACAAGCGATCTTCATTCCCTTGAGGCCGTGCTTTTCAGCGATCTCAACGCACTTTTTTGCTGCAGCTGCGGGATTGGCGCTTCCCATGTTGGTAATGAGTTTGACCTTGTGTTCCCAGCAGAGAGGCAAAGCCTTCTCCATGCGGTGCTCCAGAAGTCCGTTGTATCCCTTGGTAGGGTCTTTCAGTTTAGCCTGCTGGCCGATAGCAATGGTCCTCTCGGCTAAGCACTCATAGCTGATATAATCCAGGTTGCCCTTTTCGATAAGTTCCAGGGAGGGCTCGAGGCGGTCGCCTGCGTAACCTGCTCCGGAACCGATTCTGATTTTTTTCATATCATAGTCCTTTCTTGATCAAAACATTTTTTGCAACTGTTTCCGATCAAACTCTTATATAGCAACTGCGCCGGTGATGATGGCTACTACCAGCATGATGATGGATACGAGCCATGCAAGCGGCAGAGTCTTCTTCTGGTGTTCTCCGAGTTCTACTCCGGAAAGACCGATCAGCAGGAATGTGGATGCGGTCAGAGGGGAGATCGGGAAACCAAGGGTCATCTGACCAAGGATAGCGGATCTGCCTACGTCAGCAGCTGCAACGCCGAATCCCTGAGCTGTCTCTGCCAGTACCGGAAGAACTCCATAGTAGAAGGAGTCGGGGTCGAAGAGCAGTGAAGCAGGAGTTGCGATGATACCGACGATGAGCGGGAAGAACTGTCCGAGAGTCTGAGGAATGATTGCAACGAGAGCTGATGCCATGGCTGTGATCATTCCGGTTCCCTTCATGATTCCTGTGAAGCATCCGGCAGCGAACAGCACGGAGCACATCATGAGGCAGCTCTTTGCGTGAGCGTCTACTCTTTCCTTGGAATCTTTGACCTTAGGATAGTTGATAACTGTTGCCAGTACATAGAATACCATGAATACTACTGCAGGTGCAAATCCGGAGAAGAGCAGGCAGAGTATGGCTGCAACGATCAGAAGAACGTTGATCCAGAAGTTCTTGGGTCTGAGAAGAGCTTTCTCTGCTTCTGAAAGTTCCGGCTCGACATAAACTGCGAGAGCTCCGCCTTCAGTGTTGGCAAGACGGCTCTTTTCAGCTTTGCCCAGGAAGAATGCGATCACGAATACTGCAATAAGACCTGCGATTACTGCAGGAAGGTCGGGCATGAAGAATGAGGCTACGTTTTCCTCACCCAGTGCGGTGGCCGCTCTGATGGTGGGGCCGCCCCAAGGGAGAATGTTCATAGTACCTGCTGCAAGAGCTACGAGAGTAGCAAGTGTGGTCCTTCTCATTTTCAGCGCATCATAGAGCGGCAGAAGAGCCGGTATGCAGATGAGGAAGGTTACGGCTCCGGATCCATCGAGATGGACGATAGCCGCAAGGAATACTGTGCCGATACAGATCTTGATGGGATCCGTTCCCACAACCTTCAGGATCTTATTGATAATAGGTCTGAATGTTCCGGCGTCTGTCAGGATTCCAAAGAACAGAATCGAGAAGATGAACATAACGCCGGTAGCTGCAACGGAACCGATACCTGCGGGGCCGGTGATGAATCCGCCGAGCTGTTTGAAGTTGGCTGCTGCGTCGATGACGTCAGGAGCGTTCTCAGGATCGGTAACAAAGAAGAAGCAGGAAATGATTCCGGTCACCACAGGTACCGCAATGAGGGCTACCAGCGGGGAAAGCTTCTTTGTCATGATCAGTACGAGCATCAGAACAACGGTGATAAAGCCTAATACTGCTAACATGTTTTTCCTCCTTAATAACAATTGGAAATTTGAATAATTACTGATAAATAAAAGACAAGCAACTAGTATGCCAAAAAAATAACCAGCCATTAAATCGGCTGGCTTTGTCAGGAGATTCCTTATTTTGGCGCTGTCTGCTGATGTTTGCGGCATTTATCTGTTAAAACCGGATCGGTTATGAGATGCTCGATTCGGGGTGTTTTTCCAGATTCTTGGAATATATAGTTCCAAGATTTTGGAATTCATTCCAGTTTTTTGGAATCTTGATACGGTATGGGTTATGCTTTCTGCGGTTGTGTCAAATGTTGGGAAATCGTTTGCTTTGACACAGTTTCTGTCTGGGGCTGTGTCAAATGCCGGGAAATCGTCTGCTTTGACACAAGTTGTGTATGCGGTTGTGTCAAATGCTGGTTTTTCGCGCAGATTGACACAATTTCTCCTGCGGTTGTGTCAAATGTAGCAAAATAAAGGCTTTTGACACAAGTTTTTTGATGGTTTTGGTGTCAAATCGGCTATTATGTGGCTATTTGACACAAAAGTTGTGTCAAATGCGGTGTGTTTATACGATTTGACACAAGTTTCGTGGAAAAACCTGTGTCAAACCCCTCCAAAAAAAGAAAATTGACACAAAATCCTGAAATTTTGTGTCAATCGTATGTTATTTGGGCTTTTTGACACAAGCAGCCGTGATTTTCAAGCTCATTCCGGCATCTTTACCAGTTCGATCAAAACGAACACGGGCATCAGCAAAATCACTAAGCATAATTTTAAAAGGCTCTTCATAATATCGCCTCCTTACCGCGGCTCTATTCTTCGCCCCAGACGTATTCTGAGTTGTACTTGTCTGCGATGAGCTTGCAAAGCTCTCCCAGGTACTTCAGGTTCATCTGGTACACAACTTCAGGCGATGGCTCCATGAAGCCGGTTTTTTGCTCCTCCGGAGTCAGCTCTTCGAACTCTTCGATCTCCTCCACCAGCTGGTCTCTGATCTCCAGGAGGTCTGCGTACTTTTTGTTTTTATATTGTTCTGCAAACATTTCGGGGCTTATCATCATGTCGGTTACCTCCTTTGGCGGTGGGCCTCATCCTTTCGGATGAGACCTCACGATTTCGTCTATTTCTGCCATTCTTCTGAACATCGTTTCTTCGATTTCAGTTACGGACATTTTCATATAGCGCTCGTCGAATTCCTTGGCAGTGTCGGCGATGGCCATGGCCACCTCCTCCGGATCCACCCCCGCCAGGGCAAGCGCGCGTTTCACTCTTATGACCTTTCCGATCTGCAAGTCCATAACATTTATGAGACCCTGCAGGATCGCTATGGGGTTTATCTCGACAAACTCAGGGTCTTCGGGGTCTTCTATGTAGGCCAGCCTTGTCAGCTCTTCTTCCATTTCCCGGGCCTTTGCGACGGTCGGGTCGGCGGTGGCGGTCATCCGGGCTGCGGGCTGGGCTGTCGGGTCTTCGGCTGCTGTCCGGGCGTTTGCCGGGTCGGCGGCTCGTGTTACTGCGGCCGGTCCCTCGGCGCCTTCACATCCTGTCAGATCCACGGTGCCATCCGGATCTTCTGCAGGACGCTCCCACTCTTCAGTCAGGCTCGTCATGAACTCCTCGTCTTCCATCGCGGCATAGCGTTCCTCGTACTCGCGGACCTTTTGGGCGATGAATCCGTCCAGGTCTTCCTCCGGAAAACCCTCGTTCGCCAAAAGTTTTTTGGTGATGTACATATCCATCAGGTTGTCCTCGATCACCGCTCTGCCAAGGTCTATGCCTTCCCTCAGTTCATCCATATTCATTTGTCTCATATGCCCTCCTTCCTGGTACCTATCTCTTGTTCACTGTGCTCTGTCTATGCTCCTTTCGTCTGGTTTTGTAAGTATAGCATATCAGGTCATGTGGGTGATTTTTGGGACTTTGGTATTTGGGGGCGGGGGTGTGTTTGCCTCGGCTGCAGAATGATATGATTATCCCATTTTGCCTTGCCTTCGTGAACTTAATTGATCCTAAATGGCCAATATTTTGCAAAAGGGATCAAAATCCTCATGCACCTTATCAACGCCGCAGCTGAAAACGCCGTTTTCAGCCCTTTTTTCTTTTAGCAGTGTGCTCGCCCGAGACACACCCGCTGAAAACGGATTTTTTTGATCCTGAATCGCAAAAAATGCCGTTTAAGGATCAATTTGCCATAAAGCTACCCTGCCGATAAGTCCCTGCCCTGTGCAGGGCTCTCCAAACCCGCAAAAAAGCCCCGCGGGCGGCGGGGCTTTAATTTATTTATTCAGCGTGACCTCAGGTAAGCATTAATCTCCTCGTCGGTCACCCTTGGCTCACTCATCTGGACCTCAGGTACTCCCGGATCTCCTCTTCAGTCATCTCCGTATAGTTCTCCCTTAGGCCAGCGGCCAGGGTCTCCAGGTATTCTTCTGAAGGGTCGTTTGGCGGGAGTTTCTCCGCGTTGGTGAAGGTGAGCACTTCGTAGCCGTCCAGGAGGCCCAGGGAAAGTGTTTTGTCGTACCAGCCGGGGTTGAGCTCCGGCGGCAGGCCGTTGTTTTCCTGGATCACTACGTGGTCGAACTGCTGACGGGTCACCAGATAGGCTACGCCCAGGGCTTCGCCTTCGTGGGAGGTGTCCAGGAAGGATACTGCTTTGCCGCCCCAGTTGGAGGAGCTTTTGGCGTAGTACATGTCGTAGGGGATCCTGTAGCAGGCCTTGCGGCGCGGCTCCGACCGGTCGGCGCAGGGCTCGTGACAGGCGCCGCCCTTCCGGAAGCTGCCGCCTCTTATGTAATGCATGAACCTCTCAAAGAGCATGTTGCTTCCGTAGGAGAGGTACCATACCAGGTCTTCGCGTGGTGTGTTTGGTGAGTTTGTCATGGTTGCGCTCCTTTATTGATATCGGCTCAAAGGATACCGAGCTTGGTTTTCAGGCCGTCCTGAAGGACTTTTGAAAAATTGAGTCCTGCCTGAATAGCAGCCTCATTGAGCCAGCTCGGTATGGTGCAGTTCTTTTTTACGGTTCTGGTATCGTGTTTCCGTCTGTAATCGTCAAAGTCAACTTCGACCAGAGCCAGTGTCTCCCCTGCTCCGAGGCTTACCGCTTCAGGCCTTGATGGCGCAGGTACAGGCTTGCCCTCGTCCTCCATATCATTAGCCATAAAACAGATCGCATCCTTAGCCATAAAAAGCGCATCCTCCAGATCTTTGCCTTCAGTATTTATCTCCATATCCGGCACAAAAACTACGTACCCGTAATCCGTTCCCGGAGTCAAAATGATGGGATAAATGGTTTTCATATTGCTGCCTCCTTATCAAAGCGAGTCCTCATTTCAGCCCTCGCCTTCTGATTATAGCCTTCGCAAGATTTTCGTTAAGTTCAGAATGTCTGGGTATCATTTCTACGTTTTTACCGTCAGTATATTTATCGTGATTCGAACCATGTTCTTTCAGATACCAGCCATTTTTCACAAGGAGTTTGATCAAGTCTCGATGCTTCATTCTTTATCTCCTTACATCAAATGATACGCCTTCAATGCGTACTTGTCAATAAATATTATACGTACGCAATGCGCATTATGACGCAATTATACCCTCCATTTGCTGAAAAAACTACGACCTAAATTTCGACAAATACTGTATGTTTTACACCACAAAACCGCTATTTTTCAGTGTGCCCGAATGATTGCTTCTAAGCAGTGAGCCTTTACTCCATCACCCTCTTCACCACCGCTGCCATATCCTCCGGGATCCTGTTCAGGCACTCAGCCTTCAGTTCCTCGGGCACGCCGTAAAAGGCTTCGGCGATGCTGCCTGCGATGCAGGTCAGGGTGTCGCAGTCGCCGCCAAGCGACACGGCGGTCCTGATCACGTCCTCGAAATCCTCGCCTTCCAGGAAGGCGGTGATTGCCTCGGGCACGGTCTCCTGGCAAGATTCCACGTGGTGGTAGCCGGGTCTGATCTCATCGCAGGTCCTGCTGAGATCGTAGCCGAACTCTCTTACGACGTAGTCCTTGATCTCGGCCTTGGTACTGCCGGTCCTGGCCAGGTAGATGGCCGCCGCGGTGGCCTCCGCGCCTTTGATCCCTTCGGGATGGTTGTGGGTGACCTCAGCTGTCCAGACGGCCAGCTCGCGGGTATCCTCCAGGCTGTCCGTCATCCATCCGGCCGCCGCCACTCTCATGGCTGAGCCGTTGCCGTAGCTGCCGTAGGGCTTGGTATCGCTTGAGAACAGCCAGTGCAAAAATCTGCCGCCGTATCCGGCGAAGGGGTATTTTGCGCCCCAGGCTTTCATGGATGCGACGAGGCGGCGCTTGACTGAGGTCTCGTCGTGGATGGCGTGTTCGTCCATTGAAGTGGCCAGCGCCTCCGCCACGGCGACGGTCATCACCGAATCGTCCGTGAACTCCGACTTTCTGCTAAACAGCGGAAAGTTCTTTGTCTTTTTGCCCCTGTCGAACTCGTAAGGGCTTCCTATGATATCTCCTAAAATTGCTCCGTACATAATATCACCGACCTTTCGCGTTGGATTTTTTACTTTCTGATGCAATTATACGCGGCGCAGCTTTGGATCTGGTAGCCTGTGAGGGGACTTGTGGGCACGGGCGGGATTTTTTTGAAATTGTACTGAAAAGGATGTTTCATTATGTTATTATGATATCAGTAATAAATGTTTTCTGATTTGCGAGTTTCCGGACTCGCATTTTTTATTGTGCTTGACATATGTATATTATAATTATAAAATAATTATGAACAGATTATTATTTGAATGGGACGAAAACAAAAATAGAAAAAATATAATTAAGCATGGAATATCTTTCGAGGAAGCCAGCTCTGTATTTCTGGATGATCAGGCGATTTTATTCGATGATCCGGCTCATTCGGAATTTGAAGAACGTTTCCTGTTGATAGGAATGAGTTCCGCATCAAACATCTGTATCGTTTGCCATTGCTATCGCGAATCTGATTCGGTCATCAGAATAATCTCTGCCCGGAAGGCCACGAAAAAGGAGGAATTCAGATATGTTAAAGGAATATGATATCGACAAACTGAACCCGCGCCCTAACCCTTACGCTAAAAAGCTGAAGAAGCAGATCACTATCAATTTGACTTCATCAACTGTGGATTATTTCAAGGCGCAGGCCTCCCAGGTCGGCATCCCTTATCAGACGCTGATCGACATGTATCTGACCGACTGCGCCGAATCCAACCGGAAGCTGCATCTGAAGTGGGACTGACATGTGATCATCTGGTTGACGCTTTTTAGTTATGTTTGGCGTTCTTGCCACCATCCCGTTTCTCTTAGACATTTTGATCCTTTTTCGCAAAAAATCATGTTTTCGGATCAATCCGGCTCCGCCTCCTACAAGTCCCATTTTTCGGACTCGGCAGTTGCGGGCGTGTGCGCGGGGTGGTATAATCATGGCGTAGGAATGTTTTTGCATTATGAATGGAGGGACAGCTATGGCAGGCAAAGAACGCGCAGGCGACAATCAGAAGCTGAAGATGCTTTATTTGTTGAAGATTTTTTCTGAGGAGACGGACGATCTGCATCCGCTGACCATGCCCGAGATCATCTCGAAGCTGGCGGCCTACGGCGTGAACGCCAACCGCAAAACTCTTTATCTGGATTTTGAGGAGCTGCGGAATTTCGGCGTGGACATCATTTCCAACAAGGTGGGCCACGACTGCTACTACAATATCGGGAGCAGGGATTTTGAGCTGCCGGAGCTGAAGCTCCTGGTGGACTCGGTCCAGTCTTCCAAATTCATCACCGACCGCAAATCCACGGAGCTCATCAAGAAGCTGGAATCCCTGGTCAGCAAGTACGAGGGCAAGCAGCTGCAGCGCCAGGTGGTGATCTCCGGCCGCGTGAAGGCCATGAACGAGAGCATTTATTACAACGTGGACAAGCTGCACGAAGCCATCGGCGCCGGCTGTCAGATCCGCTTCAAATATTATCAGTGGAACGTGGACAAACAAATGGAGCTCCGCAAAAACGGCGACTGGTATCAGGTCAGCCCCTGGGCCCTGATGTGGGACGACGAGTACTATTATCTGGTGGCCTTTGATGCAGGCGACGGCAAGATCAAGCACTACCGCGTGGACAAAATGCTTTCCATCTCCGTCACGAAGGAGAAACGCCTGGGCCAAGAGCAGTTCAAAAGATTCGACATGCCCCGCTACACCAAAAGCCTCTTCGGCATGTACGGCGGCGAGCAGGTCAAGGTCATGCTGGAAGCCCGGAACGACATGGTGGGCGTCATCATCGACCGCTTCGGAAAGGACATCCTGATCGCCCCGGTGGACAGCGAGCGCTTCCGCGTGAACGTGGACGTGAGCATGAGCAACCAGTTCCTGGGCTGGATCATGGCCGTGGGCGACGGCGTAAAGATCGTGGGCCCAGACAAAGTAGTGGAAAAAATGCGCGCCGAGGTGCGCCGCCTGGCTGAGCAGTACGGGGTATGATGGTGGCTGATGTTTAAATGTTAGAGGTAAGCGCGCCTGGTGGCGCGCTTTTTATTGTGTGCAAGCTGTAAGGTGCGGCTGGCAACTGCTATTTATACCTAAATGTGCTATTTCCTGCATTTCAGGTATACTTAAATCCATTCTTTCGCCATATCAATGCGCTTTTTATGAGAAAATATACGTAATTTCTGCAAAAATCACTGCTTTGCCGTGTTTTTTTGCGTTTTTCCAGGCACAGATGCCCGAAAAGTATACCTGAAGCAAATATTTTGTGAATTTAGGTATACAGGCACCAAAATAATCCGTTTAAAAGGGATAGCGCTCTTATCAAAGGGCGTTTTTTGGGACTTATCCCCCGCTATACTAAGAGTGTAAAATGAATTATACAGCAAAGGTCTTTTGGTAGTCAGCCTTTGCGTTTTACACCTCCTTTCTTATCAATAAATATATGAGTTGTTTGTTTCAAAGTAACCCCGGGGCGCCGTGCCTCGGGGTTGCTTTTTGCCCGCAAATAATGGTAAACTTTAGTATATATTTTTTTGCAAGCGAGGTCTGATATGAAAAAATTTCGCGGTAGCAGCGACTATGTCGCATCAAATGAACTTATGAATGCGGTCAACGTGGCCATTGCGCTGGAGAAGCCACTTCTTATCAAGGGTGAGCCGGGCACCGGCAAGACTATGCTGGCCCAGTCCATCGCGGATGCGCTGGACATGCCTCTCATCATCTGGAGCATCAAGTCCACCACCAAGGCGCAGGAGGGTCTCTACATGTACGACACTGTGCAGAGGCTTTATGACAGCCAGTTCGGCGAGGGGGACGTTTCGGATATCAGCCAGTACATCAAGCTGGGCAAGCTGGTCGAGGCTTTCACTTCCGATCAGCAGGCTGTGCTCCTCATCGACGAGATCGATAAGGCGGATCTGGAGTTCCCTAACGACCTGCTTTGGGAGCTGGACCGCATGGAGTTCTATATAAGTGAAACAAAGGAGACTGTGCGCACGAAGCACCGTCCCATCGTCATCATCACTTCCAACGCTGAAAAGGAGTTGCCGGACGCATTCCTCAGGCGTTGTATTTTCCACTACATCGAGTTCCCCACTGAGGACAAGATGCGCGAGATCATCAAGGTGCATTTCGGCAACGTGGATCAGAAGCTGGTGAACGAGGCGCTGAAGGCGTTTTATGATATCCGCCAGATGCGTGACATACAGAAAAAGCCCAGCACTTCTGAGCTTCTGGACTGGATCCAGGCGCTTCAGATCGCGGGCTGCGACGTTACAAAGATCGCTGACGAGATCCCTTATATGGGCGTTCTCCTCAAGAAAAATCAGGACATCGATACGGCTAACGCATATAGATTCAGAAGATAGCGAGGGCGCGGATGTTTTTGGAATTCTTTAACGTTCTCAGGCTTCATGGGCTGAAGATTTCTCTGGACGAGTGGCTCGTCCTCATCGACGCCCTGAACCGCGGCATGGCGGAGAATTCTCTCATGGAATTCTACTATCTTTGCAGGAACGTTCTCATCAAATC
>CACYYH010000024.1 GCA_902778565.1 uncultured Eubacteriales bacterium | reverse complement strand
TTTAGGTCTTCCCATTTAAACCACCTCCCGAAATGATTTTACCATGAAAAAAGTAGACATGCTTTTTTTCATGTCTACTTTTAGTTTACCAGTTCAGCCTCAGAGTTGGCGTTTTTATTATTATTTAATCAGCACAGCTTGGCGTCGCGCAGAGTGCAATACTGTGCTTCGCCTTCAGTATATATGTCGAAGACGCCGGAAACAGTGACCTCTGTTCCTACTTCTGTAGGGTAGTTTCCGTCAGCCAGGACAAATTCCATTCCCTGGGTGCAGCATGCCGTTGCGTCCTGGATGATGCAGGCATAGTAGTCGTTGCCGGTGGCATCATCATGGTAGGTTGCATAGACTCCGCTCATCTTCACGGTCTTGCCGATATAATCATCGGGAGTCATCATCATGTTGTAGACCTCAGAGTATACCATGGTGCTGGATATGGCTGTAAGATCGATATCGATTCCTTCGGTAGTGCTGAGGGTCGCATCTTCCGCAATCTCTTCGGGAGCGGGAGCGTTCTCGCTCACACCGCTTTGACGTTCCTGAGAATCTTCACTATCGGCTTCTTCCATTCCCTGTTCCAGCACGTCGCTGACTGTGGGAGACGTACTGTTGTTTCCGCGTGAATCGGAACTGTCATCGCCGCAGGCGGCACCAAAGACCATCAGACACAATGAAAGCAGTAAAATTATAATGATTTTTTTGTTTCTCATTTTTTTGCTCCTTTTAAAAATCTTCCGGCCACATAGCAAATGATGAAGGCCGCCACATCCACAGCAACTATGGTTGAGCCTACAGGAGTTCCTCCGAGAATGGATATGATCATTCCCAGAAGGGAGCAGATCACGGACAGTATGGCGGAGCATATGGTGACGCTTTTGAAATTATCGTAAAGACGCATAGCAGACAGCGCAGGGAATATGACCAGCGCAGAGATCAGAAGAGATCCCACAAGGTTCATGGCGAGTACGATGATCACAGCCACGATAACCGCGACGAGAAGGTTGTACCTGTTTGCGTCCGTTCCTGCAGCGATGGCGAAGTCTTCATCGAAGGTCACCGCAAATATTTTGTTATAGAAAAGCACGAATATCAGCACCACCAGTATGGAAAGCACGATGCAAAGAGCCACTTCCCAGCTGCTCAGAGTCAGTATGGAGGTGGACCCGAAAAGAGTGGTGCACACGTCTCCCGATACGTTGGAAGACGATGAAAAGATGTTCATCAGAAGATAGCCGAAGGCAAGGGCTCCAACGGAGATCATTGCGATGGCCGCATCGCCCTTGATCTTAGTATTCTGGCCGGTCCTGAGGAGCAGGATGGCACTGATGACGGTGACGGGAAGCACGATGAGCATCTCGTTGGTCACGTTCATCACGGCGGCGATGGCTATGCCGCCGAAAGCCACGTGGGAAAGGCCGTCTCCTATGAAGGAAAAGCGCTTCAGCACAAGGGTCACGCCAAGAAGCGATGAGCAAAGTGATATCAGCACGCCAACTATGAGAGCGTTTCTGACAAAAGGATATTCAAGATATGTGATCAATGTTTCTGCCATTCCTTGAATCCTCCTTTCCCTGGGGTAACAAAGAGTCTTCCCGGAGCGCTCATGAGATAGTCATTGGTGCTGCAGTAGAAGATCCTTTCCCCGATGTGCAGTATGTGGCTGGCGTAATGAACAGCCTGGGCAATGTCATGTGAGATCATGACTATGGTTATGCCATCCTTGTTAAGGGAGGCTATGAGGTCATACATTTCCTGTGTCACCTTGGGATCCAGGCCTGAGACAGGTTCGTCCAGAAGAAGGATCTTTCTGGTGGCGCAAAGGGCTCTTGCAAGGAGCACCCTCTGCTGCTGCCCACCGGAGAGTTCGCGGTAGCAGCGGTTTCTGAGATGAGTGATCCCCAGACGCTCCATATTGGTTTCTGCAAGCTGTTTTTCTTCTTTTGTATAAAAAGGTCTGAGCCCGGCGCGTCCCTGGCATCCGGAGAGAACGATCTCTCTTACTGCGGCAGGGAAGTCCTTCTGGATCTGGGTCTGCTGGGGAAGATATCCTATTTCATTGTCCTTGAGACCTTCCCCTTTTATGATCTCTCCGCTTAAGGGAGATCTGAGGCCCAGAAGGGTCTTCATAAGCGTGGATTTTCCCGAACCGTTCTCGCCGATAATGCAGAGATAATCGCCGGAGTTTATAGAGAAATTCAGATTCTTTATAAGCGCATCTGAATCATATCCTATGCACAGATCTTTTGCTGTGATCAAAGCCATTGTTTTCTCCTATTTTAAAGCTTCTGTAAGAACAGAAAGGTTGTTTTTCATTATTTCCAGATAATCAGCATTCTCTTCCAGGTCTTTTGCGGTGACAGCCTGCATGGAATCAAGGGTAAGTATCTGCTGATCGCCTTTTTTGGTGGTCTTTCTGACAGTGTCTGCGATCTTGCCGTCAGAACCTTCAATGGTCATGATAGACCTCAGTCCCAGCTCATCAACTTTGTTAGCCAGGAAGGTAACGGTCTCAAAGCTTGCCTCAGATTCGGCTGAACAGCCAAGGAAAGCCGCAAAGTAATCGAGACCATAGTCGGAGGTCATATATACGAAGGGGAAGCGATCTCCGAAGACAAGAGTCTTAACGGAAGACGCGGAAACCACAGCCTCATATTCTGCATCAAGAGCATTTATTTTCTCTATATATGCCGCTGCATTAGCTTCGTATACTTCCGCATTGTCAGGATCGATCTTTTCCAAAGCCTCCTCTATTCTGCCTGTAAGGGAAGAGGCGTTTTTTAGAGAAAGCCAGATATGCTCATCGTACACAGGGCCTTCTTCATCTTCATCCTCTTCTTCTCCCTGCATGCCCTCTTTGAGTTCTTCTACCATAGCTGAATCTCCGAGGATATCCAGAAGATCCAGCGTGGTCATATTTTCGTTGTCTGCGCCTTTAAGCACGTCATTGATCCATTTGTCAGATTCTCCCCCGACGTAAATAAAGAGATCGCAGGAAGAAATATCCATCATATCCTCAACGGTAGGCTGGAAACTGTGGAGATCCACACCGTTATCCAGCAGCATGATGACTTCTGCCCCTGCAGGATTGTCACCCAGTACGTTCATGACCCAGTCATACACGGGAAAGATCGTAGTCACGATCTTAAGACTGCCGGTTTTAGTGTCTGCGGACTCCGGCACGGAGTTATCGCCTTTTGAACCGCAGCCTGAAAGACAGCATGCGGCCAGCAGCAAAGCGAGGATAAGGGCCAGAGTTTTTTTGATATATGTTTTCATGTCTTTCTCCATAATGTTTCTCGAAAAGTTATCTGCACTCATCGCAGATGCCGTAAAATACCGTTCTCAAAGGATCCAGCTTGAAGCCATGCTCTTTGAAGAGGTGACCGCCGATCTGGTCCAGTTCCTCACAGTGGAGATGGAGGAGTTTGCCGCACTTCTCGCACTTCAGGTGGAAGCATGCTTCTCCGGGAGCATGACTGTTCTCCCCCACGTATTCAAAGCATGCGGGGCTGTTACCGTCGATTATGTACTTGTTGATGATCCCCTCGTCCACCAGACTCTCAAGTCTGCGATAGACCGTAGCCTGGGCTATGTTAGCGCCGCATGACCTGAAATGCTCGCAGACGTCGCCGGCAGTGACGTGATCGCTTTTTACGGACTTGAGATAGTCGATGAGGATATCTCTCTGGGAAGTTTTATATTTTGAACGCTGATTCATTTCGTTGCTCCTTTGATAAAAATCTCGAAATTGAGAACCGTTCTCAATTATATGCTTAAATGGCATCCCTGTCAAGGGAGACAGACATATATTTATAGTAATAAAACGATAGTGTTCTGTATGTGTTCGCCGTCTTTTTTCGCAAAAAAATCCTATATATAATTATTCGGTTATGGTATAATTATTCTGTTAGGACTAAATATCTGAAGACAGGCCCGGAGGTACTAAAACATGAGACAGATTTCAGAAAGAGTTGATGAGATAAGAGAAGAGATCCGCGGGATCTCACACGAGATACATGAAAATCCGGAGCTGGGCAACGAGGAATTCCATTCAGTGGAACTCCTTACCGGGCTCCTTAAGAAATACGGCTTCGAGATCGAGACCGGCATCTGCGGCATGCCTACAGCGTTCATCGCAAGCTACAAGGGCAGCAAGCCGGGTCCGGTGATCGGATATCTTGCTGAATATGACGCCCTTCGCGGCATGGGACACGCCTGCGGACATAACATGATTGGCACCCTGGCATGTTGCTGCGCTATAGCTCTCAGAGAAGCCATCGACGAGTATGGCGGAGAGGTAAGAGTTATCGGAGCTCCTGCAGAGGAGACCATGGGAGGCAAATGCGCCATGGCAGACGCCGGTTATTATGATGACCTGGCGGTAGCCATCATGGGACATCCCAACGGAAAACATCTGGCGTCAGGCAAAATGATGGCCATCGACTCACAGAGATTCGAGTTCTTTGGTAAGGCGGCCCATGCGGCAGCTGCTCCTGAAGCAGGTATCAATGCGCTGAACGCCGTACTCCTTACCTTCCATAATATAGACGCTCTCCGTCAGCATACTGAGGATACCGCAAGGGTCCACGGCATTATCCGTGACGGCGGAGTGGCAGCCAATATCGTTCCCGAATACGCCAGCTGCGAGTTCTACATCAGGGCAGAGACTTCCAAGTACTGCCTGGGCTTCAGCGAGAGGATCAAGAACTGCGCGAGAGCAGGAGCGCTGGCCACGGGCTGCGAATTGAAGATCACCAACTTTGAGGGTTACTACGATGACCTTCATACCAATGAGACGCTGTCCGCCAGAGCAGTGCAGCACACTCACGAGTTCGGCGTTACCCAGGACATGACAGCAGATAAGTCAAACGGCTCATCGGATATAGGAAACGTAAGTTACAGATGCCCCTGCATACACCAGTGGTTCGACGTTGTGGGAGATCCCGACGTGCCTCTCCACACTCCGGAGCTCTGCGCGGGAGCAGATTCGGACTATGGTTATGAGCAGATGTTCATCGTAGCCAAGGCCTTCGTTGCAACGGCAGAGGACGTACTTACCGACCCTGCTTTCCTCAAGGCTATCAGGGATGAATTCGATACCCTTGAGAGAGAATAGGCGATAAAACAGGAGGACAGATAAATTGAGTAAGTTTATAAAGGCCGCACCTGCGGTGATAATCATCGTCGCCCTTGCGCTTATACTGATGCTCGGCAGGAACATACTGGATTCAAAGCTGCCTGCTTTGGGCGGTAACTACTATAAAGATTTCAAATCCGATGCGGAACTCGAATATAAATACTCCCAGAAGGGAGAGTTCGACGTGGACAATTACACTCTGGAGGAACCGACAGCCACCGGTGGGGAGGTCAACGTATGGTATCCGAGGAATACAGACGGAAGAAAAGTACCTATGATCATCGTGGCAAATCCCAGTAAGCTCCCGGCAACAAACTACAAGCCGTTCTTTGAAAGACTGGCGTCCTGGGGCTTCGTTGTGGTAGGAAATGAAGACCAGCAGTCCGGAAACGGCAAGAGCGCTTCTGAAGCCCTTGAAGCCATGAAGGGACTGGTGGAGACACATCCGCTCCGCGACGTGATCGATTATGACAGGATCGGCATCGTCGGCTATTCCCAGGGAGGCTCAGGCGCATTAGCCGCAGCTACTGAATATGACAACGGAAAAGAATACAAAGCCATCTTCACCGGAAGCGCAGTGGAACCGAAGCTGTCCGAAAGCATGGGCTGGATCTACGATACGTCAAAGATCCAAGCATCATATTTCATGACAGCAAGCACGGGAGAAACCGACACAGGCGACGGAAAAAATGAAGGCGCAGCGCCCCTCACGTCTCTGATGGACGCATATATCTCCATAGACGGAGACTTCGAAAAGATCCGTGCAAGGGCAGCAGGAGCAGACCATAATGACATGCTCAAGAGATGCGACGGCTATATGACAGCCTGGATGCTGTACGAACTGGCGGGAGACAGAGAAGCTGCCATGGCTTTTACGGGGCCGAATGCTGAGATCCTCACTAACGCCAACTGGCAGGACATCGAAAAGAACAATTAAAAATATTTTCAGAATATTTCAATAAAGATATGGATTAATCCCTCTGAATGTGGTAGAATGAATGCTCGTGAGCCTATATTTGGAGGGATTTTTATATGAATGACAATTTACGTGAAAACGCAGAGCGCGGTGCATTCTCAGGAAAGATAGGCTATGTACTGGCCACCGCAGGCTCAGCAGTAGGACTTGGCAATATCTGGAGATTCCCTTATCTCGCAGCTAGATACGGCGGAGGGATCTTCCTTCTGGTATACCTGGTTCTCGCACTTACTTTCGGATACACTCTCATGATGTCTGAGAGCACCATGGGAAGACTTACCGGCAAGAGCCCGGTAGGAGCTTTTTCAGCCCTCAGCAAAAGAGGGATCGCTAAGGCAGGCGGCTGGATAAACGCAGTCATACCCATGCTGATCCTCCCTTATTACAGCGTTATCGGCGGCTGGGTCTGCAAGTATCTCTTTGAATATCTCAGAGGAAACGTTGCAGGAACGGCACAGGATGACTTCTTCGGCGGTTTCATAACTTCCGCCGCGGACGCAGAGCTCTGGTTCATAGTATTTGCAGCTCTCACACTGGTGGTCATAGTTGCCGGAGTTGAAAACGGCGTTGAAAAGGTATCAAAGATCATGATGCCAATACTGGTTCTGCTTGCAATGATAGTTGCGGTATATTCCATGACCAGACCCGGAGCGGCAGCAGGTATAAAGTATTTTCTTGTTCCCGATTTCAGCCACTTCTCATGGATGACCGTGGTCGCAGCCCTGGGACAGATGTTCTACTCACTTTCCATCGCCATGGGAATCCTAATCACCTATGGTTCATACATGAAGAAAGACGTGGATATCGAGAAAGCAACTCACCAGGTAATCTTCTTTGACAGTGGTATCGCTGTGCTTGCAGGACTGATGATCATCCCTGCAGTATTCGCATTTTCAGGCGGAGATCCCAGCATGCTGAACAAAGGCCCCGGACTCATGTTCGTGACCATTCCCAAGGTATTCGAGAGCATGGGACTGGGACAGGCAGTAGGAATCCTGTTCTTTGTTCTGGTGCTTTTTGCAGCCCTTACCAGCGCCATCTCCCTTGCTGAGACATGCGCATCCACATTCCAGGATGAGCTTGGCATGGGAAGGACCAAAGCCACCGGCCTGGTAGCTATTATCATGGTAGTGCTTGGATCCCTTTCGTCTCTGGGATACAGCGGCTTATCCTTTGTAAGGATCTTCGGCATGGAGATACTGGACTTCTTCGATTTCCTGACCAACTCGCTGATGATGCCTGTGGCAGCATTCGCAACCTGCATCTTTGTGGTGAAGGCGGTGGGTCTGGACAATATCTCAAAGGAAGTAAAGCTTTCCTCAAAGTTCAGATTCGAAGGAATGTACCGCGTGTTCATCAGATCGGTTGCACCGATCTTCGTAGTGGTTATCCTTCTGAGCTCGATCCTTTCCGTACTGGGAATACTCAACATTTAAGAATAAATAGTTATAGGGCGCAGGTATGCGCCCTTTTTTATTGCTTTTGTTTCTTCGTTTATGTATAATATAGGTAACTATTGGAAATAACAGCGCTGATATATACAAGCAGTTACTGAAAGGAGAACGAAATGTATAAAGGAATCAATAACTACTCAGAAATCGGCACACTTAAGAAAGTCCTTGTGCATAAACCCGGTGCTGAGCTGGAAGCCCTTACCCCGGATACTCTGGGAAAGCTTCTGTTTGAAGATATACCTTTCCTCACCGTTGCACAGAAGGAGCATGATGCTTTTGCGAAACTTCTTGAAGACAACGGCGTTGAAGTAGCATACATAGTAGACGAAGCTGCTAAAGTCATGGAAGATCCCAGAGTCAGACAGGAGTTCATAGAGGAATTCCTTAAGCTTTCCAGGATCAATTCCAAGGGTATGAAAGCAGCTCTCATGGTTTACTTCATGGGAATGGAACCCGCTGCAATGATCAAGAAGGTCATCGCGGGAATCAAGCGTTCTGAGATCAAGACCGCTAAACCCACCTCCCTTATGGACCTTATCGAGGGAGAAGATCCCTTTGCATCAGAGCCCATGCCGAACCTGTTCATGCCCAGAGACCCTGCAGCCTGCGTAGGAAACGGTATCGCTATCTGCAACATGCACACTGACGCCAGACGCAGAGAAGCGCTGATCCTGAGATATATCTACAAGTACAACAGAGACATCGCTAATGAAGAAGACAGCCTTTGGTACGACCTGAGAGATCCGTTCTCCATTGAAGGCGGAGACATAGCAGTTCTCAACAAAGACGTGGTTGCTGTAGGACTTTCACCCAGAACCACCATCATCGGAGCAGAGACCTTCGCGAGAAACCTTCTCCAGAACTCAGAGTTCAAGAAGGTGCTGGCATTCAACATTCCTAAGTATTCCGCATTCAGCCATCTTGATACCGTATTCACCATGGTCGACTACGACAAGTTCACCATCCATCCGGAAGTTGAAGGTCCTATGGAAGTTTACGAGATCAGCCTGAACGACAAGGGCGAGCTGAAGTTCGTAGCCATGAAGGACGAGCTGAACAAAGTACTTGCCAAGGAACTGGGACTGCCTGCAGTAAACCTCATCAGATGCGGCGGAAACAACATCCTGGTTTCCCAGAGAGAGCAGTGGAACGACGGTTCCAACACCCTCTGCATCGCACCGGGCAAGGTTGTTACAAGCGACAGAAACTATGTCACCAACGAACTTCTTGAAAAGAACGGCCTGGAGGTACTCACCGTATCCCTGTCAGAGCTTTCAAGAGGAAAAGGCGGACCGAGATGTATGGTTTGCCCCGTTGTGCGTGAAGATCTGTAAATGTCAAAGAAATTTTAAAACCCGCGTTGAAAAACGCGGGTTTTTTCATTCTTCTGAATCTGTGTTGATCACGGCGCCGGGACCACGGTCGAAGAATATGCTCTTGGAACTGATGGCCAGCGGTATACCGTAGCAAATAGCGGTATCATCCGGCATCATTCCTGCCTTGAGGGCTGCGCGGCCAACGGAGTACATGACGCGGTTGTCGATCCTGTGGTCTGCTGCGACAGATACTGCGGAGCCTACGGCGATACCGAGATCGCTTACGGTGAAGACGCATCTGGCGCCGGCGTTCCTGCATTCCCTGCAGTTTTCAAAGCCGCACATTCCGCACATATCAAGGCCGAAGTAGTTGCCGGTGCAGCCGATGAGTACGACTGCCACGCTGTTATCCACGTTTCCGGAATCTCTGGTGAAGATCAGCTGGCCGGTGTATTCGCCGAGTTTCAGCATCTTATCTCTTAACCTGTCTTTGTCCTCGCCTGTAATTATGGCTGTTCGGATCGTGTCCTTGCCGCTTCCTTTGGGAGCGGTCATGGCTGCAGCTGCCATCAGATCGGCAACGGCCAGTATGGCATCACGCTTTGTGTCTTCCATGTTCTTGATCATGATATACCTCCGTCAGTCCCAAAGAGTCTGGGGATAGAGTCCTTTGTCCTTTAATGCCTGAAGAGCGGCCACTACGCTTTCCTTGTCTTCCTTGTAGGTAACGCCGTACCAGCGGTCATGGGATTTCAGCACCTTTGCCTGGGCGCGGCCTGCCTTGATGAGCTCGTCCACGCACTTAGGAAGAAGGTATTCGCCCTTCTGAGGGTTATTTGCAAGGGCCTCGGTAAGGAAAGCGGGGAGACCTGCTTCCATTTCTCTGAGGATGGAAGGAGTGAAGCCCCAGAAGTTCATGGATACTGTGGTTCCCTCGGGAACTTCAGTCCATGTCTCACCGTCATCCTCTGTGTAGGCGATGGCGCCTTCGTGATGCATGATCTTGGTGCGCTCAACGATGTCGGCCAGATATCCATCCTCTGTTTCCTGACAGACGCCGCGGGAAACGTGGCCGTTTTCGGTGAGGGTGTTCTGGACTTCGTAGCCCACCATGGAATAGTTGTATTTTCCTTCTTCGTCGGAGTTTTCGGCAAGGAAGTCATACATGACTTTGAAAGCTTCCGGACCGTAATAGTCGTCTGAGTTGATCACGCAGAAGTTGCCCTTGACGAGATGCCTTGCAGCCAGCACTGCGTGGGCTGTGCCCCAGGGCTTGGTGCGGCCTTCGGGGACTTCAAAGCCCTCGGGGATATCGTTGATATCCTGATAGGCATATTCTATTTCCATATGCTTTCCGGCCTTGTGGTCTATGAGTCTGCGGAAATCTTCCTCGTTTTCTCTCTTTATTATGATGACAGCCCTGTCGAAGCCTGCTCTGTGGGCGTCGAAAAGTGAAAAATCAAGGATGATCTCATCCTTTCCGGACACCGGTTCGATCTGCTTCAGGCCTCCGAAGCGGGAGCCCATGCCTGCTGCCATTATTACTAATGTAGGTTTGTTCATTTTGTCACCTCTGAAATCTATACTACCTTTTAGTATACCAAAAAACCTCTTGTCAGGCAATGCGCCGCAGCAACAAAAAACTTATCCCGGCACCATACAGGATACCGGGATAAGCATTATTCATTATTCTTTGGTTTTGAAAGGAGTTATTTCGGGTAGATAGTTTGCCGGCTGGACCGGCTTTTGATTATTCGATGCAGATGTACTTGGGTTCCTCGATCTTCTTAGGCGCTTCCTTAGGAAGGGCAAGAGTCAGAACGCCGTTTCCGAATTTGGCCTTAACGTCTTCCTCGGTGATGTCCTCACCTACGTAGAAGCTTCTGGTCATTGCTCCGGTGTAACGTTCGCGTCTCAGGAACTTGCCGTCTTTTTCTTCTTCTTCTTCTTCGTCCTGGGCGGTAGCGCTGATGTTCAGATATCCGTCCTTCAGTGAAAGTTTAACGTCTTCTTTATTGAAGCCGGGGAGTTCTACGGAGAGAACGTACTGGTCCTCGGTTTCCTTGATATCTGTTCTCATGATGGAAGGCATGGTCTTAAAGGTCTTTCTTCCTGATTCAGGGAACATATCATCCATAAAATTATCGAACAGGTTGTCTCCAAAGATACTAGGTAATAACATTTTTTATTCCTCCTTTTGAATAGGTTATTTATGATCTTGATGTCCCGGAGGACTCTCTTGCCTCCTGACAATTATGTTATATCACTATGTGTTAGCACTGTCAAGATGTGAGTGCTAACAATTTTTGCTTTTTTCTGTGAAGATTTTGTGAAAACGCGGCTTTTGGGACAAAAAACATGGAATATAATATATAATATAAAAAATGTTTTGCTGTTTGCAATAAAATCCCCGTTCCGGCAATTATCTTATTGAAAGGAATGACAAATGAACAGTACTGAGTTGGACATTTTAATAATAAAGACTGCCGGCGGAGACATGGAAGCTCTGGAAAGCATATACCTTGATACCCGGGAAAAGGTCTACGCATATGCGCTTTCAGTGACGAAGAATACTCACGACGCGGAGGACGTGCTTCACGATTGCTATCTGAAGATCTACCGGGGAGCCTCCGGGTACGTGAGCCAGGGGAAGCCCATGGCCTGGATACTGACCATCGCTAAGAACCTTTGCCTCGCAAAGCTCAATGAGCACAAAGACAGGGTGGATCTGACGGAGGAGGAGTGGAACGACAGGCTTGAAGCGATGCCGGGCCTTACCACAGAGGAAAGGACCGTTCTGAAAAACTGTCTTTCGCTTCTTGCGGAGGAAGAGCAACAGATAGTGGTCCTTCATGCCATCGCAGGCTATAAGCACCGGGAGATCGCGGAGCACATGAACTTGCCGCTTTCAACAGTGCTGTCGAAGTACAGAAGGGCGCTGGCTAAACTGGAGAAGATGTAAAAAGGGGATCAAATAAATGAACAAGCAGGAAGAAACATTAAAGAAGGCATTTGAAAAGATCACACCGGACGTGTGGGATGCCATAAAAAACGATATAGAGAACGAAGAACGCACTCGCACTGTCATGGTAGAGGAACCTGAAACTTCAGCGGGGAAGAATCTGGTATTGGCTGATGACAGAGCTGACAAGGCGGAGACCGGAAGACGCGGCAGGACCTTAGTGTTCAGACGCTTTGCCGCAGCAGCTGCAGTGTTGGTGCTGCTTATAGGCGGAGTCGTAGGCTTCAATGGATATAACGTGGCGAAGACCGTTGCGGCCACCATCTCGCTGGACGTAAATCCGTCCATAGAGATAAATACCAACGCAAAAGACCGCGTTCTGAGCGTGAATGCCCTGAACGAAGATGCTGAAACGGTAATAGGCGATATGGACTTCGAAGGCGCAGATCTGGACGTGGCCGTCAACGCTCTGATAGGTTCTCTCCTGAGACACGGCTACCTTGACGAGTACAAAAACTCCATTCTGGTAAGCGTGGACAACCGTGATAAGGACAAGGGCGAGGCGATGAGACTGAAGCTCCTGGATGAGATAAACGGCATCCTTAAGCAGGACGGCATAGAAGGCGCAGTACTTAGCCGGATATCCGATGACGACGATGCACTTGAAGAACTGGCCGAAAAATATGGTATAACAGAGGGAAAAGCGGCCCTGATCCAGGACATTATTGCAGGGAAACCCGGGTATAGCTTCGAGGACCTTGCAAAGCTGACTATAAATGAACTTAACCTGATATCTGAGTCTCCTGCTGTGGAGCTGAGCCACCTGCAGTCCGAAGGAAAAGCCAGCGATAAGGCTTACGTCGGAGAAGACAAGGCAGTTGAGGCAGCTCTGGCTGCGGCGGGACTTGACAGATCTCAGATCAGCGGTTTGAAGAGCGAGATAGATTATGATAACGGAGCCATGGTTTATGAAGTCGAATTCGTATCAGGCGGCGTGGAATATGAGTATGAGATAAACGCTTCCACAGGCGAGGTGGTAAAGGCGGAGTCGGAGAGCGGATCGGACATTGAAAATGATCCGGAGTATGATGATACCGATGATGATGACGATGAGGACACAGATGATCTCTATGAGGATCAGTATGATACCGAAGACGAGGATGATTACGATACTGAAGATGCGTACGACTCAGACGATGACCATGACGATTATGACGATGACCATGACGATGACCATGACGATGATGCTGATGATGACGATGATGAGGACGACGAGGACGACGATTAAACAATAAAGATGAAGCCCGGACGAAGATCCGGGCTTTTTCACAGGATAAAACAAAGGCCCCGTCAGATGACGGGGCTTTGCCAGTTGTTGAGTAGTGAAAAGAGAGTATCTTTTCGTCAATATTATAGTCGTTAAAACGACCATAATCAACTTTTAAAGCCGGATGTTTTTTGCTTGAGCGGAAAGTTTTTTACATTGCAAAGATCCTGTGGTATAATTCGGGTATGAAGATCTTACCGAACATTCCCTATCTGCTGTTCCTGGCGAAGAACGTCCTGTGGGCCGACACTTACGCCAAGGGAATAGACTATATGAGGGGACATAACGACCCGAAAAGTGAAAAGGCCCTCATCAATGAAGTTACGGACGGCTGGGCCAGGCGCATCCTGAAAAAGTGGGACTGGACCATCAACGTGACCGGCCAGGAGAATCTGCCGGAGGACGGCCCTGTAGTATTCATTTCCAACCACCAGGGTTTTGCTGACGTGCTTCCGTTCATGTGCTGTGTGCCTTTCCAGACAGGCTATATCGCAAAGGAAGAGATCAAGAAGGTGCCGCATTTCGGGAAGTGGATCAAGCGCATCCGCGGCATTTACATCAACAGAGGAGACGCCAGGGAATCCCTTAAGAGCATCAACGAAGGTGTTGAATATCTGAAACAGGGGTTCAGCATTGTCATCTTCCCTGAAGGGACCAGGGCTAAGGCCCCGGATTTCGAACTGGGCGAATTCCACCACGGAAGCTTCAAGCTTGCCACCAAGGCCAAAGTACCCATCGTACCGGTGACCATCAACGGCACGTATAAGCTCTTTGAAGAGACCGGGATCGTTCAGAAACATCAGTCCTTTGACGTGACTTTCCATGAAATGATCGACGTGGCCGCCATGGACAGAAGCGAGTATGCCGCGCTTCCGGAGAAAGTGAGAGACATAATAGCCTCCGCACTCTGATGGGGGTATAAGTTAATCAAACAATAAAAAAACCCCGCTCTGAAAGCGGGGCATTTTTACAGAAAAAAATCCCCGCCTCATGGACGGGGATGTTTTCGTATTAGTCAGCTACGTAAGGAAGAAGGGCAACTGTTCTTGCACGCTTAACAGCTGTGGTAACAGCTCTCTGGTGCATAGCACAGGTTCCTGTGATCCTCTTAGGAAGGATCTTGCCTCTCTCGGTAACGTACTTTCTAAGCTTTTCTACATCTTTATAATCGATGGTTTCAGCCTTATCTGCGCAGAACTGGCATACTTTCTTCTTTCTCATGCCGCCGCGATTAGGTCTCTTTTCGTACATGTCTCTTATCTCCTTTCTCTCTTAGAACGGGATATCTTCCTCGATGGCGGTGAAGCCCTCAGGTGTGAAATCATCCTGAGCTGCAGGAGCGCTCTGAGGAGCTGCCTCGCGAGGGGCGCTCATGGCCTGTCCGAATCCGTCATTTGAAGACTGTCTGTCTCCCCATTCCAGGAATTCTACTCTGTCAGCTACGACATCGGTGGTATAAACGGTTGCACCGTCCTTGTTGGTATAACTGCCTGTCTGCAGTCTGCCCTGAACGCCGACCAGTCTGCCCTTCTTCAGGAATCTCTCGCAGTTTTCAGCCTGCTTGCCGAATACTGTGATCCTGGGGAAATCGGTCTTCTTCTCTTCACCCTGGCGGGTAACTCTGTCGATAGCAATGGTGAATGAGCATACTGCCATCTGAGATCCGCTTGTGTATCTGGTTTCAGGATCTCTGGTCAATCTTCCGATAAGTACAACGCTGTTCATAGTCTACCTCTCTTACTTCTCGTCTTTTGCTACGATGATGTGTCTCATTACGTTGTCGGAAATTCTAAGTCTTCTGTCGAGTTCCTTAGGTAATGTTGCGTTTCCTTCGAAGTTGATAACTACATAGTAGCCATCGTTTAACTTCTGGATAGGATATGCAAGCTTTCTCATTCCCCAAACGTCTACTTCTCCGACTACGCCATCAGCAGCAATGATTTCCTTAACGGTTTCAACTGTCGCATCTTTCTTTTCGTCTTCTAAAGTAGGATTGATAATGAACATTACTTCATATTTAGTCATTTCTTTCTCCTTTCTCTGTGGACTTATGGCGACGAGACCCGCTCGTCGCAGAGATTCACACGGTTAGACTCGTGCCTTAATATTATATTAGAAGGTTTGTCAAAATGCAAGAGTTTTTTTGCGTAAAATACAGGTTTTTCAAGGGTTCCTTCAATTGAATTTAAAGGTTAATATATGCGCTGATATATGATATAATCAATTAACGACAGAAATATTCAGAAAGCGAGCTGAGCTTTCTTTTGCTACAGGTCAATGAAAGGAGCGGAAAATGTTTGTATTCTGGGGAGACGGCTCTCAGACTGCGATGGATCTAGTGGACAGCATCGTCGTGCGCAGCACTGAGAATTTTAACTGGACTTTCATATTCATACTTGCGGTGGTCTTCTACGTTTACTGGTCTGAGATAAACAAGAAAAACTATGAAGTGATCTATGCCGGGCTGGCGCTTTACGGCGTCCATTGGCTTTATGAGATCGGTAATGCGATAATAGCGCACGTTACCGGCTATCCTCTCTGGTCTGTCAGTAACGAATCCACAACGTTTATTTTGCTTATAGGCGTATGCTGGGAGCTTTCGATGATGTTTTCCCTAGCCGGGATAATATCCTTCAAAATGCTGCCCAAGGACAGGAACACCAGATATTTTGCAAAGGATGGGAAGGGAGGCATAAGCTGCAAGCTGGCAGGTGCCATCAGTATGGCATTGCTTTTTGCCCTCGTGGAATCATTCCTGGCGGGAACCTCGAACCATTCCTTCATTTGGGTATATAAATGGTGGGGAGTCCTTCCGGTATTCATAACCACTTACATTCCATTTTTCCTGGCGAGCAATTACGTACCCGACATGGAACCTGCAAAGAGAAAACGCTTCCTGATCACCATCTGGGGTCTCGTGGCAGTACTTCTGATAGTCCTGATCCCCATGGGAGTTATCTGAGGTCAAAGTACGTAAAAGCAAAAAACAATAGCCGACATAAAAACACGGTCCATATAAGAGCCGTGTTTTTTTATTTCTCTCGGGTCTTTTGCTTTTGCATAAATTAATGTATATACATTGTATGTATAGGCTCATTTATAATTATACACGATAAAGCGCTAAAACATTAGCGTGTTAAAGCGACAAAATAAATGGTTCAAAACGACCCTGAGGAAAAAATTTTTTGAACGGAAACACTTGCGTTTCAAGGGTTGCAGTGCATTTTTGCCTTGATAAAAATGTGCAAAAAATGTATAATGAAATTGGGCAGAAGCCCAAAAGAATGTTTTTAATTATTATTCATTATAATGCGTAATTATTAAGGAAAGGTCGTAAAACTATGGCAGTAATCATTAATGGACGTGACCTCACGATCGAAGAGGTCATCAGAGTGTGCAGACACAATGAAAAAGTTGAGATCGCTGAAGACGCTAAAGAAGCTATCAACAAAGCAAGAGCTTACGTTGAAAAGAAAGTAGCTGAGAACGCAGTCGTTTACGGACTTACAACCGGTTTCGGAAAGTTCGCCAACGTTTCCATTTCTCAGGAGCAGACAGCTCAGCTTCAGAAGAACCTCATCATGAGCCATACATGCTCACTTGGAAACAACTATGAAACAAAGTATGTAAGAGCAGCTATGCTCCTCAGAGCAAACTCTCTTTCCCACGGCAATTCCGGCATCAGACTTTCCACCGTTCAGACTCTCGTTGACATGCTGAACGCAGGAATTCACCCTCTGGTTCCTGAAAAAGGATCAGTAGGAGCTTCCGGAGACCTGGCACCTCTTAGCTGCATTGCCCTCGGACTTATCGGAATGGGCAAGGTAGAATACAAGGGTGAGATCGTAGACGCTAAGGTTGCATTCGATGCTGAGGGCCTTACACCTGTAGAGCTGGCTTCCAAAGAAGGTCTTGCTCTCAATAACGGTACTCAGATGCTTACTGCAGTAGGTCTGAATACACTTTATGATGCGATGAACCTCATGAAGATCGCTGATATCGCAGGCGCCATGACAGGCGAAGCAATGCACGTTCTCAAGAAGGCTTATGACCCCAAGACGCATCTCTTAAGAGGACATCAGGGACAGATCGAAGTTGCAGCTAACATGAGAGACCTGCTTGAAGGTTCTGACAATGCAAGATCCAGAAGCACCCAGAAGGTACAGGATCCTTATTCACAGAGATGCCTTCCTCAGATCCACGGCGCATCCCGTGACGCTATCAAGTATGTAGAAAGCGTAGTTGCAAAGGAAATCAACGCTGTTACAGATAACCCCATCATCTTCCCTGATGAGGATGATGTAATCTCCGGCGGAAACTTCCACGGACAGCCGATGGCTCTGGCATTCGACTTCCTGGGAATCGCTCTTGCAGAACTTGCTAACGTATCCGAAAGACGTCAGGACAGAATGGTGAACCCCGCTATGTCCGAAGGACTTCCCGGATTCCTTGTAAAGAACGGCGGACTGAACAACGGCTATATGATCGCTCAGTATGCTTCCGCATCCATGGTATCTGAGAACAAGATCTATGCTCATCCTTCATGCGTAGACTCCATTCCTACTTCCGGAAACCAGGAAGACCACGTATCCATGGGAGCTACATCAGCACGTACCGCTGCTATGATCCTTGACAACGCTCAGAAAGTTATCGGAATCGAGCTTTCAACAGCAGCTCAGGCTATCTGGCTGAGATCTGAGATCGGTGAGCACTGCGTAGAAGGACTTGGCAAGGGAACCAAGGCTGCTTACGACTTCATCCGTGAGACTATTCCTCCTGTAGAGGAAGATATCATCATGCATGATCAGCTGGTCAAGTTCGATGAGATGGTTAAGGACAACTCCATCCTCGAAGCTGTGGAAAAGGTAGTTCCGCTCAGATAAAAAAGTCAATTAAGGCCAATCGCCTGTAAATATCGTCACAAAAAACATTCGAATGATTTTTTGGTCCCCGCCGCCTGACCGATCAGCAGGCGGCTCCGGGGCCCGATAGGAGGAAACAATGTTAAATAACGAAGAAATCAGAGGAGCAATGACGATCCAGCTCGGAAACGAATATCCTGATTATCCTGAATTCCAGGAAGGAATAAGACGTGCTCCTGACAGAGGCTTCAGACTTACCAAAGCTCAGACAAGAATCGCACTTAAGAACGCTTTAAGATACGTTCCCGAAGAGCTTCACGAGAAACTGGCTCCTGAATTCATGGAAGAACTTACCACCTATGGAAGAATCTATGCATACAGATACAGACCTCAGGGCCGTATCTACGGCAAGCCCATCGACGAGTACAAGGGCAAATGCCTTGCAGGTAAGGCATTCCAGGTAATGATCGACAACAACCTGGACTTCGAAGTAGCGCTCTATCCTTACGAGCTCGTTACTTATGGAGAGACCGGTTCCGTATGCCAGAACTGGCTTCAGTACAGACTCATAAAGAAATACCTCGAAGAACTGACAGATGATCTGACTCTCGTTGTAGAATCCGGACATCCTCTCGGACTCTTCCCTTCAAAGCCCGACGCTCCTCGTGTAATCATCACCAACGCTATGATGATCGGTATGTATGATAACCTTGACGATTGGGAAATCGCTGAAGAGATGGGCGTAGCTAACTACGGACAGATGACCGCAGGCGGCTGGATGTACATCGGACCTCAGGGAATCGTACACGGCACATTCAACACTATCTTAAACGCAGGCCGTAAAGAACTCGGCGTTCCTCAGGACGGAGACCTTACAGGACACACCTTCGTATCCTCTGGACTCGGCGGAATGTCAGGCGCTCAGCCCAAGGCTGCAAACATTGCAAATGCAGTTGGTATCTTTGCTGAAGTTGACCTTTCCAGAATCGAGACCAGACATGACCAGGGTTGGGTAGACGTTATCGAAGATGACCTTGACAAGGTATTCGCTCTCGCTAACGAGAAACTCGCTGCCAAGGAATCCATTTCCATCGCATATCACGGAAACATCGTAGACTTGCTGGAAGCTGCTGTAGAGAGAAACTTCCACATCGATCTGCTTTCCGACCAGACATCCTGCCACAACGTATATAACGGCGGATATTGTCCTGTAGGCATGACCTTTGAAGAGAGAACAGAACTCCTTCACAAGGACAGAGAAAAATTCTGCGAAGAAGTTGATAAGACACTTCACAGACACTATCATGCAATCAAGGAACTTACCTCAAGAGGAACCTACTTCTTCGACTATGGTAACTCCTTCATGAAAGCTATGTATGACGCAGGCATCAAAGAGATCTCCAAGAACGGAATCGACGACAAAGACGGATTCATCTGGCCTTCATACGTTGAAGACATCATGGGACCTATACTCTTTGACTATGGATATGGTCCTTTCAGATGGGTATGCCTGTCCGGCAAGCCGGAAGACCTGAGAGCTACCGACCACGCTGCTATGGAAGTTATCGATCCTAACAGAAGAGGTCAGGACAGAGACAACTGGATCTGGATCAGAGATGCTGAAAAGAATAAACTGGTCGTAGGAACCCAGGCTCGTATCCTTTATCAGGATGCTGAAGGAAGAAGAGACATCGGTCTCGCATTCAACAAGCTGGTAAGAGAAGGCAAGATCGGCCCTGTCATGATGGGAAGAGACCACCACGACGTATCCGGTACCGATTCACCTTTCAGAGAGACTTCCAACATCAAGGACGGATCCAACGTAATGGCTGACATGGCTATCCAGTGCTATGCAGGAAACGCTGCAAGAGGAATGTCCCTCTGCGCACTCCACAACGGCGGCGGCGTAGGAATCGGCAAGTCCATCAACGGCGGCTTCGGTCTGCTTCTTGACGGATCCGAGAGAGTTGACAACATCCTCAAGTCCGCAATGATGTGGGACGTAATGGGCGGAGTTGCAAGACGTAACTGGGCTAGAAACGAGCATGCCATCGAGACATCCGTGATCTACAACCAGAATCCTGCATATAACGGACACATCACCATTCCTTTCATCGCTGACGATGAGCTGGTAAACGCTACAGTTGACAAGTTTGTAAAATAAGAGGAAAACATGTCCACATTATTAGTAAAAAATATCGGAAGGCTGCAGACTCCTGTCGGCAGCTTTCCGCACAAAGGAAAAGCTCAGGGCGAGAACCTGAAGCTGGATGATGCAGCTGTACTGGCAGTAGATGGCATCATCAAGGCCATAACAGGCAAGGCTGAAGACGGAAAGTATCATACAACTACTCTGGGTGACGACGGCAAGATCGAAGTAACTGTATCTGACGAAGCTCCGGTACTTACAGATGAGTCAGATCCTTGGCTGGTGGATTTTGACGCCAAGGGAAACCTGGTGACACCGGGCCTTGTAGAAGGACACACTCACATGGTCTTCGGCGGATACCGTCAGAATGAGATCCCTCTCAAGCTTAAGGGTGCAGGATATCTGGACATCTTAAGAGCAGGCGGCGGCATTAATGATACCGTAAAGAAGACCAGAGAAGCTACTTTTGAAGAGCTCTATGACAAGACCAAAGGCTTCCTCGATGAGATGATGGGCCTTGGAGTAACCACCTGTGAAGCCAAGTCGGGCTACGGCATTGACCTGGAGACAGAAGTAAAACTCCTGGAAGTCCTGAAAAAACTCAACGAGGATCATCCCATGGATATCGTCTCAACATTTATGCCGGCACACGTCGTTCTGGCTGACTGGAAGGGAAGAGAGGACGAATTCATCGACCTCTGCATCAACGAGATGTTCCCTTACGTAAAGGAGAGAGACCTGGCAGAGTTCGTTGATATCTTTACTGAAGACTCCGTATTCAACTACGAGCAGTCCAAGAGATATCTTGAAGCAGCAAAGGAGCAGGGCTTCCTGCTGAAGATCCACGCTGACGAGATCGAAGCCATCGGCGGATCCAAACTGGCAGGAGAGATGCATGCCACCTCTGCTGAGCACCTTATCGTAATAAACGACGAGGGACTTGAGAGCATGGCAAAGGGCGGCACCATCGCAATGTGCCTTCCCGGAACTTCCTTCTATCTCGGAGCTACCTTTGCTCCTGTAAGAAGGATGATCGACGAGTTCGAGATCCCTGTTGCTACAGCATCTGACTTCAACCCCGGCTCATGTCCTTCACTGAACCTTCAGTTCGTTATAAACCTGGGATATCTCAAGTACAGAATGACACCTGAAGAGGTACTTACAGCCGTAACCATCAACCCCGCATGCGGAATCAACCGCGGCGACAAGGTGGGTACGCTGGAAGTCGGCAAGCAGGCAGACATGGTAGTCTGGAATGCTCCTAACATGGAGATGCTTTGCTACAGATTCGGCTCTGACCTGGCTATACAGACCATCAAAGCCGGAAAATTCATGAGACAGTAAGCGTATCACGCTTCAATGAAAGGAATAGACAAATGAAATTAGTAGACATGACAGTTAAAGGTTATCTTGAGACCGTTATGAGCGACGCTCCGGCACCCGGCGGCGGATCAGTTGCTGCTCTGAGCTCAACTCAGGCATGCGCACTGGTTTCCATGGTTGCAGACCTCACCCTCGGCAAGGAAAAATTTGCTGAATACTTCGAAGTTTGCGAAGCAACCAAGGCTAAGATGCAGGAACTTTACGCAGCACTTTATGACGGTGTTGATAACGACACAGACGCTTTCATGAAGGTTTCCGCAGCATACAAGATGCCCAAGGATACCGATGAGCTGAAGGCAGCAAGATCTGCAGCTATCCGCGCAGCTAACGTGGGAGCTACAGAGGTTCCTTACCACACTGTAGAGCTGAGCCTTGAAGGTTTAAGAGCCATGAAGGCTATGGCAGGTAAGTTCAACCAGAACGCAGCGTCTGACTTCGGCGTAGCAGCTCTCAGCTTCCTCACAGGAGCAAGAGGCGCTTGGCTGAACGTTAAGATCAACCTTCCCGGCGTAAAGGACGAAGCCCTTCAGGCTAAGTTTGCCAAGGCTGAAGACATGCTGAAGGAAGCAGAAGAGATCGCCGCTGAGATCTATAATGATATAGAGAAATCACTGTAAAAAAAATAAAAGGAGATATTATTATCATGGCACAGATCATTGAATCAATCCCTAACATTTCCAACGGAAGAGATAAGGAAGTCATCGAAGCTTGTGTTGACCAGATCAGAAACACACCGGGCTGCACACTTCTCGACTATTCATCAGACGAGAGCCACAACAGAAGCGTTATCACATATATCGGAAACGCAGAAGCTGTTGAGGAAGCATCCGTTAAGCTTGTAAAGAAGGCAGCAGAGCTCATCGACCTTAACCATCACACAGGTGAGCATCCCAGAATGGGCGCTGTAGACGTTATGCCTTTCCTTCCTATCAAGGACTGCACAACTGAGGACTGCATCGAGCTTTCAAAGAAAGTCGGAGCAAGGATCGCTGAGGAAGCAGGAGTTCCCGTATTCCTTTATGAGCAGAGCGCAACCCGTCCTGAGAGACAGAACCTGGTAACTATCAGAAAAGGTCAGTTCGAAGGCATGGCTGAAAAGGTTCAGCAGCCTGACTGGGAACCCGATTTCGGCGGCCGCAGGATCCACCCTACAGCCGGAGTTATGGCAGTTGGAGCAAGACCTCCTCTGGTAGCTTTCAACCTTGACCTCGACACAGAGGACGTTCAGATCGCAAAGAACATCGCTAAGATCATCAGAGAGAAGGACGGCGGATTCAAGTGCGTTAAGTCCATGGGATTCGAGATCGAAGACGAAGAAACCGGCAAGAAGTATGCTCAGGTTTCCTGCAACATGACAAACTATCAGCAGACACCGCTTTACAGAGTAGTTGAAACCGTTAAGACTGAAGCTGCAAGATATGGCGTTCACATCACAAAGTGCGAGATCGTAGGACTTTGCCCTATGAAGGCTCTCACAGACTGTGCAGAATACTACATGCAGCTCAATGACTTCGACTTCGACAAGCAGGTACTGGAGAATCATATCATCTAAGGATTAGTGATATTATGACCGGCAGAAAAGAAGGACAAATCAACGAAAATACGCTTACCAATGAGATAGCAGATATCGTCAGAGAAAGGATCCTGAAGGGAGAATACCAGATCGGAGAAAAGATCAAGGAAAGCTCCATCGCCCAGGAGCTCAACGTAAGCCGTACACCCATAAGAGAGGCTTTCAAAACGCTTGAGGAAGAGGGCCTTCTGGATTATCTTCCCAACCGCGGATGCTATGCCAAAGGCTTTACCAAAAGAGACGTCTCCGACATATATACCGTCAGAGAGGCTCTGGAAGAGATCGCCATGACATGGGCCTGCGAGAGGATCACAGACGAGGAGATCGATAAGCTGGAGGAACAGTGCGAGCTCATGGACTTCTACACCAAAAAGAGAGACGTCCAGAAGATACTCACAATGAACAGTTCTTTCCATGATATCATCTATAATTCAACCGGAAGCCGCTTTCTGGCTCAGGTGCTGAGATCCTATAAGGGATATCTGGATAAGACCAGAAAGAGCGTATTCTATCGTGAAGAGTTTCTCGACAGCATACAGGAGGAGCATAAGGCCATCTTTGAGGCTGTGAAGTCCAGGGACAAAGATCTGGCAGTCGCAGCCATCAAGAAGCATCTGGCCTCTTCCAAGGAGCGGACAGAAGCCGTATGGAATCTGAAATAAACAAATAGCATATTTACACTGCCGGAGCTGAGCGCTCGTCGCTTCATCCAGCAGCAAATCAAAGATACTTCTCTTGGGCGGGTCCCTACGAAATTACGGGATCCGCAGCCAATCGAAGTATCTTTTTCTTTGGCTGGAAATCGCTCCTCACAAAAGCTCCGGCAGCGTGCATATGCTTTTGTTTTAGATATAACCGGCGCTGCGGGAAATCGCCAGGAGTATTTGGGCAAAATAAAAAAAGAACCCCGCCAGGCGGAGCTACGTCGGCACCCGGCAGGGTCTTATAATGGGCAAGTGAAAAAAGCGCTCACTAAAAGTGAGCGCTTTAAATATTAGTCAGTATAGTTGTCGAAATAACCCTGGATGTAGATGAAAGGTGTACCCTTGTCACCTGAACCTGAGGTCAGGTCGCAAAGTGATCCCAGGAGGTCAGTAAGCTGTCTCGGAGTGGTACCTTCTGTAGCCATGGTTCCCTTGAGATCGGCGTCCTTTTCCTTGATGGCCTTGATCATGGCTTCCTTGAGTTCGTCGCCTCTTAAGTCAGCGAAATCATTGTCAGCAAGGTATTTCAGCTTAAGTTCATTGGGCTGTCCCAGAAGTCCTGATGTGAAACCGGGGGAAACAACGGGGTCTGCAAGTTCCCAGATCTTGCCTACGGGATCCTTGAATGCTCCGTCGCCGTAAACCATAACTTCTACGGTCTTACCGGTGAGTTTTTTGATATCTTCCTGAACACCGCATACGAACTCTTCGCAGTTGATAGGGAAGAGCTTGATGGTGTCTTCAGTTGCTTTGTTGGATCCGAGGATACCGAAGTCCGGATTGTAGCCGGAACCGTCAACGGGAGCTGTGAGCAGATCGTCCATACCGAGAACGACTTTGCCGCCGGCTTCTTTGATCAGTCTCTTGGTCCTGTTTCTTGTGTGGATGTCTGCACAGAGTACCTTATCTGTGTAGTCCAGGATCCTGCGGGGGTTGTTAGCGAAGATGATCTGAGCTTCTGCGCCCTCTTCTTCGATGAGTCCCTTGTAGTAATTGACATAGTCTACGTCAGTGAAGGTGTGCTTTGACTTGCCGAACATTCCCTCAAACTCTTCCTG
>CACYYH010000023.1 GCA_902778565.1 uncultured Eubacteriales bacterium | reverse complement strand
CTTCAGTTTTGAAAACATTGAAGATATCAATTACGACAAAATCTACTCCATAAATGATAGTCCTTCGGTATATGAATTATTGTCAGAAAAAGGCTAGCGTTCATCCGGTCAGGCGTACTGCTGAAAGTCCGCCTGATCTGTCCGTAGCCCGGCATCATGCAGCACTGAAGGACATCACGCATGAACCTTACAGGTTCGAATCCACTTCCTAAAACAAAAACAGGGCCCGCCTTCCGGTGGGTCCTGTTTTTGTATGTATGTTGAACAATATGAAAAACCCTTGCGGCGCAAGGGTTTTATTTTGAATAATAATTATCTGTTTACAAATATGATCGTCAGATTTACTCAGTTAGCGCGAATCATGCCTCCTCTGGCACTTCTATTTCGACCTCCACAGGTGACTCGTCTTCATCTTCGTAATCTTCGTCCTCGTAATCCAGTCCGGATGCAGGGATCGCAAAAGTAATGCTGTCTTTTCCTTCCCCATCACCGTCCGGAGTTCTTCTCCAGCCCCACAGTAAGCTGCGGATCTCAACAGCGCCGGTCTCCTCATCATTCTTAAACTGATAAGGGATCGCAGACAGTGCCAGTGCGCCAAGCGCAGCGCAGCAAATGATCTTTCCTATTTTCATGTGAATGCCCTCCTCTGCAGTTTTTATAATTATAATACTCGGACCCTTCCTGCGTCAAATACCAGATCATAACTCCAATACCGCTGGTATCTCGTCCCAGCCCTCAGGCAATTTTTCAGCTTCAACAAAGCCAAATGAACGATAAAGGTTTCTCGCTACTTCGTTCTCGGGCTCATAGGAGAGCCAGCAGTATTTTGCTTCTCCTACGGGGAAGGTGCGGACGTAATCCAGCGCCAGCTGCAGCGCCTCCTTGCCGTAGCCTTTGCCCTGGTATTTTTTGTCGATCATAAAACGCCAGATCAGATAGCTTTTGTCCATGAAGTAAGGCGTTGCCTCACCTTCTTCAGCATATTTTTTGGCATATTCAAGGCTGGGATAGTAGCCGACCATCAGAAATCCGATCGGCTTGTCCCCACGGTAGATGCCAAAAGGCTGCGGATATCCTCCCGATATGGTGGCCACATACGCTTCCGCCAGTGAACCGACATTCGATGCTACGAAGCTCTGCTGGTCCCTTTTAACCTTCAGTCTGACCAGAGGGATCCAATTATCCATGTTGACTTTCTCAAGTCTCAGTTTTTTATTATCAGAATTCATTTTTATCACTTCTTTCAAAAATATTTTTTACAGTTTGACCACGGCGTTGATCTCATCCTCTTAAAGGTCTTTATACACAATGAAGAAACTGTGTCCTTTCGGCAAATCTTTCAGTTCGCCAGCAACACTATATCCGGCCTTCTCGAAGAAGCCGACGTTCCAGTCATATATTTCTTCAGAAACAATTTTGGTCGCGCCTTTTTCTTTGGCTTTCTTTTCATAATGTTTTAATAAAAGCGTACCAAGTCCTTGATGACGGTATTCTTCATCCACCCAGATCTTAAAAATCCAGCCAAGGTCGATATCGGTCACTCCGGCCATGATCGCAGCGACGACTTTGCCGTCCTTTGTGACCAGTTTTCTGTTGATCTTTATGTAATCGTGTTTTATCTCAAGATGCTCTTTATTAAAGCCTTCATCCAGCTGGTCGCATATATATTCGGCATCGTCTTCCGACCCGTCCAAGAGCTCATACTCTATGGGTCTGCACTTTCTCTTGGGCTGGTTCCCATCAAGACGTTTCATCAGCTGATAGTCCTCATGGCCTGCAGGGCAGTCCTTTAAGGTAGCAAAAACTTCATATCCATGTTTCAGATAATAGGGTTTTGCCTGGAAATCCCATGTGCCTACCCAGAGAAGATGGCATCCTCTGCTTTCGGCAACCTCTTCAACCGCCTGAAGGGCGACTGAGCCGAGCCCCTGCCGGCGGTATTTCTCATCAGCCCACATATCATCGATATACATACAGCCCCACGGGAAAATATATCCGGTGCAGCCGGCGATGATATTACCGTCTTTATCCACTATTTTTTTGCAAACTGTTTCTTCTTCTTCACTAAAGCCATCAAGCACCGGAACGAGTCCAAAGTAGTACTCATGGACGAGTTCCTCTATCCGTTCCGAATCTCTGCGGGCGCTTCTTCTTAAAAATAACTTTTCCATATCCTTTTCCTCTTAAAGTTTTTTGCAGGTGAAGTCTTCGATCATCAGGCAGTTTTCGCCGAAGGTCACTTCCAGCATGCCGCCCTTTCTGCCGAACTTATTTTCACCTATAGGATAGAATTTGAATTCCAGCGGATCGCCGTCATCGTCGATAGCCTTGGCCCAAAGATCTCCGTCCTTCATGTACACTTCGTCGATGATAAGATCGAAGTTCTTGGGATGCTCGTACTTGCCGCAGAAAGACTCCCACTTAGATTTATCCGGATCCTTGATGGTGATGTCTTCGATGGTGACGATGGACTCAGGCTCTTCGCCTCTTGCGATAGCTCTCATAGCGTAATAAAAACCATAGTAAGCCCTGACGTCCTTGGGTTCGCGGCTGTTCAGAAGCACCAGCACCTTATCTCTGTCTATGAAACGCTCGAACCAGGTGATCACTCCCGGCATGCCGCCGCTGTGGCTCACGATCAGTCCCAGTTCCGGGTTGTTTTCAACACCCCAGCCGAAGCCATAGCCTATACCGCCATCGTCATACTCAGCGATCTCTCCGTTATTAAGTTTCGCGGGAGTGTACATGAGCTGTTGTTCTTCAGAAGTAAGGATCTTCCCTTCTCTGAGCGCTCTGTCCCATTTAAACATATCGAAAATGGTGGTGTATACGTAGTCGTCGCCGTTCAGACCGTCGAATGCCACTACGTCGCCGTCTTCTTCCGAGTCGATGTCGGCAACCCACTTGCCGTCCTCGAACACTGTTGCCCGCGCATAGTTCTCAAAGGGAACGCCGTCTCTTCTGATGTGGCAGCAGCGTGTCGAAGTCATTCCAGCAGGCTCAAATATATTCTGCATGAGGAAGTCCTCATAAGGAACGTCAGCAAGTTTATCCACGACAAGAGCCAGAAGATTGTAGCCGGTATTGGAGTATTCAAGCCCATCTCCGGGTGCAAACAAGGGTTTCAGCTTAGTCTCGCAAAGGAAGCGTGGGATCTCGTCGTTGCCGGGTACCCGGTTCTCCTCCTTCCAGATGTTGATAAACCAGTCAGCGTCACCGAAATAATCCGGAACACCGCCGGTGTGGCTCAGAAGATGCCTGATGGTCACCCCGGGATAGGGTATCTCCGGGAAGTACTTCGTGATCTCGTCGTCAAGGCTCAGTTTGCCTTCCCTGACCATCAGCATGACAGCTGTCGCAGCGAACTGCTTGCTGATCGACGCCAGCTGGAAGATCGTGTCCTCGTTGTTGGGCAGGCTTTCCTCCGGATCGCGGTAACCGTATGCCCCCTTGGACACGATTTCGCCGTTCTCAGCGAAAAGCCATGTCCCGTTGAAGCCCGCCTTCTCATATGCTATGCGGGTAAAGTTGTCCATTATTGTTTTCTTATCCATAATATTTTCATGCAGCCTGAATTGCTGCGTTTCCTTTCTTCACAGTTATTACTTGCGGTGACCCGGCGATCGCGCATTCAGCATAAATAAGCAAAAAAATGCCGTGACGAAGACGCCACGGCAATCAAAACATATGTCCTGTCAAACTAAAATGCACAAGCCGAGGTCATCACATCATATTCAGTTACATTAGCAAGTTTTATTGTAATCATTATCGATGACCTCCTTTCTTTATATTTTGCGTTATTATTATAACAGACAGTACCTGATGAATCAATACTGTACATACAGTTTGTATGCTTTACGTAAGCATTATTTCAACTTTATATCTCTGTAAATACCGGATCGTGACCCATGGCAGGTATCACTTTTTCCATAAAGTCACGGTTGGACATCCTTACAGTGGTGGTGTTGACACACGGATGCATTGCGAAAAATTCCTCATCTCTGAGTGTTTCGTCTATGATCAGCTGAACCAGTCCATTCTTGTCGTTCAGAAGTCCAAAAGGTGTCACTGCCCCAGGTGTAAGCCCCAACACGGTATCCAGATCTTCTTCATTGCAAAACGACAGATTTTTCAATCCGGTAAGTTCACTGATTTTTTTCAGATCCACCCTCTTGGTCCCGTTTACCAGAATCAGAACATAATGCCTTCTCTTCTTGTCATGAAGAAAAACATTTTTTGCACCGACAACGCCGATGGCTTCGTCCGCGTCCGTCGCGTCTCCCATGGCGAATTCCTCCTGATGATCAAGGTACACGTAGTTTATTCCCAGATCATCAAGAAACTCATATATATGCTGTTCCTTAATTGGCCGTATACTGAAATCTTCCGGTCTTCCTTCTCTGACTATAAATTCCATTTTTGACCTCACTTTCTATACAAATATGATACCCCAAAACAACGAAAAAAGGAAGTGGCTTTGCACTTCCTATGATGGTGGAGCGTAGGGGATTCCCGCTGCTTCGCCTGAAGGCTCGCAGCTCCAGGCCTCTCGCCGACCTCATTCAGGCCGGCTTCGACCATCGGCTGCTCGAACGTTCACCGGACGTTCTCGCTCACGCCGATGCCCTCCCGGGTTCGAATCCCCTCCTATTGTTTCGTCAGATAAAAAAGCATCCACCTTTTGGTGGATGCTTTTTTATCTGGTGGAGCGTAGGGGATTCGAACCCCTGACCCCCACACTGCCAGTGTGGTGCGCTCCCAGCTGCGCTAACGCCCCGGATATTCAGAACGGAATTATTATAGCACGGGTCGGTTTTCTTTGCAAGGGAATAATTGGTCAAAAGCCGCAAAACTTGACAAAACGGGCTTTTTATAGTAATATTTATACACTCGCCTCTGCCCCCACATTTTAAAGTGTTAAACAGAGGTATATTTTGTTTTTGAAATCAGAAACTTTTTAATACGCGGAAGATCTGTCCCATCGGCATCATTCAGACCGGTATACGGCGGGTCCTAAAGGCGAATAATGAGTAAAAAGACCAAAAAAAGCAGAAAAAAGAATCAACTTTCGAAAAAAGAGATAGACGCCATGGTCCAGGAAGTCCTGGATGAGGCCTCCAAGGAAGCTGCAGAGAAAGCTCCTGAGCAGCCTGTTCAGGAAACCGAGACTGTAGCTGCGGAAGCTGAGGCTGTCCTTCAGGGAGCGCCTGAGGCCGCTGTTCCTGCAGCAGAGATTGTCGATAAGGCAGAAGAGCCCGTAGCTGAAAAAGCTGAGGCTCCTGCTGAGGAAAATCCCGCGGCTTCTGAAACTAAGCCATCAAAGCCGAAATCCAAGAAATCGAAATCCTCCAAGTCTAAAGCTGCAAAATCTGCAGTTCCGGTGCCTGAGAAGAAACCCGAAGCAGAGTCTTCTGCTGAAGAGCATGCATCAGCTGAACTAAAGGCTGAAGAGCCTGCACCGGCTGAACCGGTTGAGACCACGGGTATCAATGACCTGGACGCCACCCTTCCCAAGGCTGATGAGGACATTCCGGAGCCCACCGGTTCCAAGACTGTTTTCCTCACAGTAAAGGAAGACGGCAAGCTGGCCATCGCAGCCAACAAGGACGGCGAGATAATCTATGAAGATAACGTCATCCCGCCAAAGCCTACCTTCTTCTCCAGATTCAAAAAGTATATCATTGCAGCTGCTGCAATAGCCCTTCTGGTGGGAGTATGGTTCGCATATGACTATCTTTTCCCGAAGAAGATAACGGTCGTGATCAATTCTCTTGAGAATTCAAGGCAGATCAGCGCCAGCGTTCCCTGCCACAGCGTGGCAGACGCTTTGGACAAGATGGGCATCAAGCTTTCGGATCTGGATGAGATCCATCCCTTCCTCACAATGCGTGCGGAATCCGGCATGAAGATCAACGTCACCAGACGCCTTGAAGCTCTCGCCACCATCGAAGGTAAGAAGCAGAGATTCATCAAGATCCCGGGAACAGTGGAAGAAAACCTGGCCTTCAACGAGATCGAATACGACGAGGATGACATAGTCAGTCCTCTTCCTGAAGCCAATATGACCGCTGCTTCCAAAGTCAATGTCAAGGACGTTGTCATAGTTGTCAAAGAGGAAGAAAGGACCATTCCATCCGGTTCAAAGGTCATCCTTGATCCCAGCCTTGGGTCCGGCGTATACTCGGCAACCGACGCACAGGAAGGAACTGCGCTTTACTCCTACACCACCACTTACGTCAACGGTAAGGACACCGGCACGGTGGAAGAGTTCAAAAAATGGGTCACTGAACCTCAGGATGACACCATCAGACTCGGCACTTCCGTTACAGGCCACAGCGGTGAAGTAGTCATCAAATGGTCCTTCACTTCAAACACCACAGCATATTACATGGGTGAAAATGCTTACGGAGCAGCCGGCAGTCACTGCCACTACGGCACTTGCGCCGTGGATCCAAGCGTTATCCCCTACGGCTCGATCCTTTGGGTATCCGGCTACGGCTTCGCAGTCGCCAATGACTGCGGCGGCGCCATCGTGGGTACCAACCTCGACCTTTATATGAGAAGTACCGAAGAATGCTACAGCTGGGGCAGACGTTACGTCACCGCCTACCTTCTGGGCTGGGCATAAAACCACAAAAAAAACCCCGCGCGGATATTGCCGCGCGGGTTTTTGTTTGCCTTGAAACGATTTAGTTATTTAACTTTCGCAGTGAGTTTGCCGTCCTCCACGTCCACCAGGATGGTGTCTCCCTGGGAGATATTTCCTGTGACTATGATCTTGGCTGCTGCGGTCTCTACGTATTTCTGAAGATATCTCTTCAGCGGTCTTGCGCCATAAGTAGGATCGTATCCGTTCTCAGCCACGAACTTCAGGGCTTCATCCGTGAGTTCCAGAGAGATGTCTCTTTCCTGGAGACGTTTGTTCACGTCTTTAACCATGAGTTTCACGATCTCTCCGATGTTCTCTCTTGTAAGCGGTCTGAAGAGAATGGTCTCGTCAAGTCTGTTGAGGAACTCAGGTCTGAAGTGATTTCTCAGATCTGCCATTACCATGTTTTCAGCCTCAGGCGAGATGTTGCCCTCTTCATCTATTCCACCCAGCAGATACTGTGATCCGATGTTGGAAGTCATGATGAGGATGGTGTTCTTGAAGTCCACGGTTCTTCCCTGGGAATCCGTGATACGTCCGTCATCCAGCACCTGGAGCAAAACGTTGAATACGTCAGCATGTGCCTTTTCGACTTCATCGAAGAGCACTACCGAGTAAGGTTTTCTTCTGACGGCTTCCGTCAGCTGTCCGCCTTCATCGTAGCCCACGTATCCCGGAGGAGCTCCTATCAGTCTGGATACCGAGAACTTCTCCATGTACTCGCTCATGTCTATTCTCACGATGTTGTTCTCATCGTCAAAAAGATTCTCAGCAAGTGCCTTTGCAAGCTCAGTCTTACCTACGCCCGTAGGTCCCAGGAAAAGGAATGAACCTATGGGTCTCTTAGGATCCTTGATTCCTGCCTTGGATCTCAGGATGGCTTCCGCCACCTTCTCCACGCCTTCGTCCTGACCGATGACTCTCTTGTGAAGAGCTTCTTCCAGATGCAGGGTCTTTTCTCTTTCAGTCTCCGAAAGCTTGGATACCGGGATGCCTGTCCAGCGGCTTATGATCCTTGCGATCTCCTCTTCGGTAACGCTTTCGTGGACCAGATTCATGTCAAGGTTCTTTACCTTGTTCTCTTCCTCCTCCAGTTCCTTAGTCACCTTAGGAAGTTCGCCGTACTGAAGCTCGGCAGCCTTCTCCAGGTTATAGTCTCTCTTGGCCTGTTCTATCTGCTTGTTCAGGCTTTCGATCTTCTCTCTCAGCTCGGAAAGATGGTTGATGCTGGCCTTTTCGTTGTCCCACTGGGCTTTCTGAGCGTTGAAGGTGTCTCTCAGCTCAGCCAGTTCCTTCTGAAGGGCTTCCAGACGTTCTTTGCTCAGTCTGTCGGTCTCCTTCTTAAGGGCCGCCTCTTCGATCTCCAGCTGCATGATCTTTCTTCTCAGGTCATCAATCTCGGACGGCATGGAATCCAGTTCTGTCTTGATCAGGGCGCAGGCTTCGTCCACCAGGTCGATGGCCTTGTCCGGCAGGAATCTGTCTGATATATATCTGTTGGAAAGCACCGCTGCGCTTACCAGAGCGCCGTCGGTGATCTTCACACCGTGGAACACTTCGTATCTGTCCTTGAGGCCTCTCAGGATGGAGATGGTATCCTCCACCGTGGGCTCGTCCACCATTACAGGCTGGAAACGTCTCTCAAGAGCAGCGTCTTTTTCAATGTATTTACGGTATTCATCCAGAGTGGTTGCACCAATGCAGTGCAGCTCGCCTCTTGCCAGCATGGGCTTCAGCATGTTGCCTGCGTCCATGGCTCCGTCGGTCTTCCCTGCTCCTACGATGAGGTGAAGCTCATCGATGAACATGATGATCTTTCCTTCGGATTTTCTGACTTCTTCCAGGACAGCCTTAAGTCTCTCCTCGAATTCGCCTCTGTACTTGGCACCAGCCACCAGAGCTCCCATATCCAGTGAGAACAGCTGCTTGTCCTTCAGTGACTCAGGTACGTCCCCTCTTACGATACGCTGCGCCAGTCCTTCGACTACAGCGGTCTTACCTACGCCGGGCTCACCGATGAGCACCGGGTTGTTTTTGGTCTTTCTGGAAAGGATCCTGATAACGTTTCTTATCTCTTCATCTCTTCCGATAACAGGGTCGAGTTTCTGTTCTCTGGCTGCCGCCACCAGATCTCTGCCGTATTTCTGAAGAGAATCATAGGTGTCCTCCGGAGAATCAGTGGTCACCCTCTGGTTTCCCCTTACTGAACTCAGCACCTGCAAAAAACTCTCCCTGGAGATGCCGAAGCTCTGGAAAAGCTTTTTGATCTGTGCCTTAGGCTTTCTGATCATGGCGAGCATCAGATGCTCTACGGAGACGTAATCATCTCCCATTGCTTTGGCTTCGTCCTCAGCCCCCATGAGAACGTTATTCAGATCCTGAGATACGTACGGACTTCCCCCCTGGACCTTGGGATTTGCTTCCATTATTCTTTCAATTGAAGAAGTGAAAGCAGGAAGCTGGATTCCCATCTTAGTCAGAAGCTTGGCTATGAGCGAATCATCCTGACTGATAAGAGCATAAAGAAAATGCTCCTGATCGATCATCTGATTTCCATAGTCGTAAGCCACTTTTTCCATGTTCTGAACAGCTTCTATGGATTTCTGTGTGAATTTGGTAATGTTCATTAAAATACCCTCCTTGTATGTACACGGGCACCGCCCGTTATTTCCTTACAATGCTATTCTATCACCGGTTGTTAGCACTGTCAAGTGGTGAGTGCTAAAATGTAAAAATAAATATAGCCGCAGGTTTTTCTGCGGCATATTTAACTAATACTGTCTGTAATTCGTGTCAGTATAATCGTCTCTCCGTCCTTGATATCCGATGTATTTGTCGTCTCTGGACATAGTCTTGAGAAGCCTTGCTGCCCATATGAACATGATGATCACGAAGATCAGGAACATCAGACCGATTCCGTTCTCCCAGGTAGCGATGAAGTCGTAGATGCCGTGCATGATGGCGGGCATCACTACGCACATGGTCCTGGCGTGCTTAGCCTTTTGGAACTCTCCTGCATACTCATATCTCTTGGCCATGCCGTACCAGACTCCCATGAATACTGCGAAGCAGCAGTGTCCGGGAACTGCGGTGAAAGCTCTGACTATAGCGGTCTCGAAGCCGTACATCGCCACGTACTGGATGTTTTCCCAGAGAGCAAAACCCAGTCCTACGAAGACTGAATACACCACTCCGTCGAACATACAGTTGAAGGCCGGATGCTTCCAGGTAGCCCTCTTCAGCACAACGTATTTCGCCCACTCTTCTGAGAAGGCTACTACTCCGAAGTACATAAGGATGTTATAGATAAGGCTGTTGGGGTTAAGGGGCGACAGAACGTACTGCCCTATGGTCTCCAGTACCACTGCTATCATGGTGCTGATGATCCCCAGAAATATAAGCTTTATCAGCAGGCCTCTCGGCTCCTTATCAAGTTTGTCCGCCTTATACACCATTACCAGCAGGACAACTGCGGGTACGATGGCGGCTATGGTCAGTATAGGATCAAATGCCAGTAAATACATACTATGCCTCGTCTTTCTGTAAAAAACACAAAAATTGTTTTATTGATTATACTATATTTTTTATCACGATGTAAATACTGAAGGCCGTTTTTTGCAGGCTTCTCTTGATAGTATATCCGTTTTAATGTTATAATTATTGGGTATTTTATAACTTACAGAAAGGTAAGGCTGTATATTTTATGAGATTCGTATTCATCGTAAACCCGGTGGCGGGTCAGGGAAATCTGACAAATGAACTTCAGGATGGTTTCCTGAGAGCTGCCGAGAAAGCCAACATCCAAGCATATCTTTATGAGACCAAGGGAGTCGGCGACGCCGAGATCTTCGTCAGGAAGACTCTGGAAGCCAATCCCGGCCATAAGGTATGCTTCATAGCCTGCGGAGGCGACGGCACTTTCAATGAAGTGCTCAACGGCTGCATCGGAAACGAGGATGCCGTCTGCTCTGTATTTCCCATGGGCACCGGCAATGATTTCGTAAGGAATTTCCCCGATGCAGGAGATTTCAGGGACGTGAACGCCCTCTTCGAAGGCAGCATCATCAAATGTGACGCCATAGAGTACAGCGGTGTCATCGACGGTGAATTCAAGACACGCTACTGCGGCAACATGTTCAACATCGGTTTCGACTGCAACGTTGTGGACAAGACCGCAGATCTCAAGAAAAAGCCTTTCCTTTCAGGCTCACTGGCCTATCTGGCAGGAGTGGCCTATACTCTTATAAAGAAAAACGGCGCTGACCTGAAAGTCACCGCCAACGGCACCGTCCTTTGCGACGGTCCCATCCTCCTCACCTCCATCGCCAACGGTTCCTACTGCGGAGGTGGAGTCAAGTCAAACCCCTACGCCAGCGTTCAGGACGGCAAGATAGACCTTTCCGTCATCAACGATCTGGGCAGGCTGAAATTCATAACGCTTTTCCCGAAATATCAAAAGGGCACCCATCTGGATACCCCTGCAACTAAAGATATTATCACTAATGTAAAAGCTGAGGAAGTTACGATAACTCCCAGAAACGGCTCCATGAGGCTTTGCGTCGACGGAGAGATATACACCGCCGAAGGCGTGATCTTCAGGATCATGCCTCAGGCTTTCAACCTTCTGGTGCCTGCGGTCCGCGAATAGACTGCCGGTTCAGGGCCTGAGCTGCCAGTCGATGGGCTCCTGACCCGTCACTTCCAGATACCTGTTGGCCCTTGAGAAATACCTGCCTCCGAAGAAACCCTTGTAAGCTGAGAATGGACTCGGATGCGCGCCCTTAAGGATCAGATGATCCGGGTTGGTTATAAGCGATTCTTTTGCCCCTGCGTTTGCACCCCAAAGGATGAATACCAGGGGTTTTTTGCGCTCATTCAAGAGCTCGATCACGTGGTCGGTGAAGGTCTCCCAGCCCCTGCCCTTGTGAGACATGGGCTCACTGTCCCTGACGGTCAGTGTGGCGTTCAGAAGCAGAACCCCCTGCTTCGCCCAGTCCAGTAGATAGCCGTGGTCGGGCTGATGGATGCCAAGATCAGTCTCCTGCTCTTTGTAGATGTTCACCAGCGAAGGTGGCACCTTGACGCCCTTGTTCACAGAGAAACAGAGGCCATGGGCCTGACCCGGCTGATGATAAGGATCCTGACCCATGATCACGACTTTCGTGCCTTCGTATGATGAGTATTTCAGGGCGTTGAAGATGTCATCCGCAGGAGGATATACCGGACCTGCAGCGTATTCATCCCTCAGGAATTCCCTGAGCTTCAGATAATATTCTTTTGTAAATTCTTCTCTGAGAAGTTCATCCCAGTCATTTCCTATGCATACCATGAAATTATTATAACACATGAGACCTGCATAGTGCTATAATAAACCTATGAAAAAACACGCCATTATACCCATCTTCATATCTCACAGAGGCTGTCCCAACGACTGTGTCTTCTGCAATCAGAAGAAGATCACAGCCAGGGAGGGCGACGTGAAGCCTGAAGATGTGAGAAATACAATAGAACAGTGGCTCACCACTCTGGCTGATATCGAGACCGTGGAAGTGTCGTTTTACGGCGGTTCCTTCACCGGGATACCCATGGAGCAGCAGACCGAGTTTCTTAAAATCGCCAAGGAGTACAAAGATGCCGGAAAGATCGATGCCATACACCTTTCAACCAGGCCGGACTATATAGATGTGCCCATCCTGGACAACCTGAAGGCTCACTCCGTGGACGTGATAGAACTGGGGGTACAGAGTTTCAGCGATGAGGTTCTGAAGGCCTCCGGCCGGGGCCACGACGCAGCCTGCGTTTACGAAGCCTGCGACCTCATCAAGTCCTATGGCTTCACACTGGGCATCCAGCTTATGATCGGACTTCCGGGAGACTCTGAAGAAACCTGCAGGTATTCCGCTCTTGAGACCGTTAAGATCGGTCCTTCAATAGCAAGGCTCTACCCCACTGTGACCATCGGAGGCACAGAACTTTACTCCATGATGGAGCGGGGCGAATATGCGCCTTTAAGCCTTGAAGAAGCGGTGCAGCGCACCAAGATCATGTATGAGATTCTGGAGGATGCCGGCATCAACATCATCCGCGTGGGCCTCAAGGCTTCCGAGATCATGGAGAACGAGATCGGCTTCCACCCTGCTTTCAGACAGCTGGTGGAATCGGATATCGCGAAAGACAGGATCGAAGCCCAGCTGGCCGTCCTGCCTGACGGCTCATACAGCGTCCTGGCCAACTCACACTCTTTCGGAAACATCTACGGACATAAAGGAGCCAACCGCGAATACTTCACAAAAAAATATCCGCGCCTCATATTAAAAGGCGCGGCTGATGAGTCCCTCAGTGACAATCAGTACAAAGTCATTCCGGCTGTCTGAATTCATCCACTATAGGAACTATCTGGCTGCGGTCCACGAGATCGCAGCCATTTTCTATTTTTTCAAGAAGTTTACGCTCGTCGGCGGTCATGTTCAGTCCCTTGTCCTTGAGGAGCTTGGTGGTGAACCTGATGACGAGTGCGTCTGCTCCCTGTACCCTTTCAGGCTCGTACTTGCCGTCAAGGTAGTAGCAGGTCACGGGTCTCAGCCATTTTTTGTCAAAGTTCACCTTCCTGAGCTCTGCCCTGGCATCAAAGTTCTGCACGTTCATGCCCACGGCATAGAACACTATTTTTTTGGCCGGTTTGTACCAGTCCTGCCTGAAGTTGACGGATTCGTCGAAGGACCCGAAGTATGCATCCTTGAGTATGGGCTTCACCATTTTGATGAAGTTGTCGATCCCCTCGATGCCGCCTGCGTGTACACCGCCGCCGAATATTATACCTTCGTATGGTTCCAGGTCTCTGGCGCGGACCTCACCCAGTTCTTTGATGTCGCAACCCAGCTCTTCGGCGATCCATTTCGCATACTGCTCGGCTGTTCCGTATTTGCTTTTGTAAACTACTATCGTTTTCATTTTGTTTATCGATTATTTACTGAGTACATCGATGAGATGGTACATTTCCTCGTTGAATTCTCTGGTCTGTTTAAGGGCGTCTTCCAGGTCGAATGCCACGATCTGGTTGTCCACTATGCCTACGGCCTTGGACTCCGAATCCTCTGCCAGAAGTTCCACCGCCTTGGCGCCGCAAAGGGTCGCAAGGTTTCTGTCCATCAGCGTAGGGCTTCCGCCGCGCTGAAGGTAAGAAAGAACCACTACTCTGGTGTCTTTTCCGGTATGCTCTCCCAGGTATTTTGCCATTTCATCTGCCGACATGGGACTTCCCTCAGCCTTGATGATTATGGAGTGTAGCTTACCCTTGTTGACTCCGTCCAGGATCTTAACAGCGATCTCATTGATGTTGAAGGGCTTTTCGGGAACCACCACATACTCTGCGCCGCCTGCCAGGCCGGAGAAAAGAGCGATATCTCCGCAGTCTCTGCCCATGACCTCGATGATGGTGGTCCTGTTATGCGCGGAAGATGTGTCGCGGATCTTGGTTATGGCGTCCAGCACCGTATTTACGGCAGTATCGAAGCCTATGGTGTAATCTGTATATCCCAGGTCGTTATCGATGGTTCCGGGCACACCCATGACCTTGATGCCTCTCTTGCTGAGCTCAAGTCCGCCTTTAAGAGAACCGTTGCCGCCGATGACAACCAGGCCTTCGATACCGAAGGTCCTCAGCATCTCAGCACCGTGGTCCACCCACTTGTCCTCCATGAATCTGGAGCTCCTGGCGGATCTCAGCTTAGTACCTCCTCTTTGAAGGATGTCCCCTACAGAGTATCTGTTCATCGGTTCGATCTCGCCGTCCAGCAGACCCTCGAAGCCATTCTTGATACCGAAGACTTCCATATCTCTGTCAAGTCCGCATCTGACCACAGCCCTAATGGCCGCGTTCATGCCCGGCGAATCTCCGCCGCTTGTTAATACTGCGATTTTTTTCATGTTTTTGCTCCTTAGTAATTATATACAAAGTACTGCTCCGGCGATGGCTTCAGCAAGGCTCAGATCAATGCTTCCGTCACTGTCGTAGGTAATAATCAGATTATCCCAGGGAACGATGCCGTTTTCCTCGTATGCTGCGAGCTTTTCGGCGTTTCTCTTGCGGTAATCCGGATCGTCCATCATTCCGCAGTGTTCCCAGTAGAATATCTTTCCGTCAGATCTTCTCCTTATGGTGAAATCCGGACCGAAGGCTTTTCCTCCGAGGATCATCTCCTCTTCATACCGGAATTCTATTCCCAGCTCATAGAACAATTCGCAAAGCGCAAGCTCAGACTTTGATCTGACCTTCAGCCCCCTGGAAGTCGTATGTATTTTTCCTTCTTCCTTGTAACTGAAATGCTTATATGGCTGCTTTGCCCAGTAGCACAGGTCATCGGCCTTGTTACTCAGATCGTCCAGCACGCCGTAGATCAGGTCAATGTCCATGTTCGGATATTTGCGTTTAACCCTTGCGGCCACTTCCCTGTCACAGTAATCCGTGTACGACTTTCCGGCAGCCACTATGGCGTCAAAATTTTCTTTGAGTATGTGCGCCTTGGCTTCCAAAACAATATTCCCTGCAATGTCCCGATATGCTACGCTTCCGGGTTTTACAGTGGTGCGTACCCTCTTGCCCGAGACGTAGTTCACAACATACATCACAGGGCGACTATTATTCTTAGTAATGAGAACGCCGCTTCCACTGAAAGGTCTCATTATGGATGTGACGTACCTCAACTCGGCCCCGATTTCCCGGGCCAGCTTTCTCAAATCCTTTTTCCCCAACATTGTTTTACCCCTTTTGTGTTTATTTGTTTGTGGTTGTGTCAATTCGCTGTTTATCGGCCAAGTTGACACAAATTCTTTTGCTGTTGTGTCAATTGCAAAGAATTTGCTGATTTTGACACAACTTTTTTAGGTGATTTTGTGTCAAATCGCTTATTAGTAGCCTATCTGACACAACTTTTGTGTCAATGACAGTTATTTTGCCCTGATTGACACAACTTTCGGCGAAAAACTTGTGTCAATCTCCCCTGAAAATCACATTTTGACACAAGCCCCTCATTTTTTGTGTCAATTGCTTCAAAAAAACCACATTTGACACAAGTCCATCACCGTTTGTGTCATCCGCTTCAAAAAACTCACATTTGACACAACTGCTGCCGGCACCGCCCTAATCACAATGCACTTGCCATAACTCCGCGCTCAGAACTTCACGTTATCCATTCCCAGAAGCCCTATGAGCTGATTTTTCAGTGAGCCGGAAGGCTCCAGCCTCATGACCGACTTCAGGGTCCTGCCGGAAGGCATGTACATGAGCACTGCCGTCAGCTTGTCGCCTGGGTGGCGCTTGAGTGCGGTGTTGATCATGTCCATAGTGATCCTGTCGTCCATGTCCCCCGGGATGCGGATCTTGATCATGCATTCAGGCTTTTCGGCAGGCACTTCCATGGCCGGCTTCACCGGCCTGGCAGGTGTTTCAGGCACCGGTCTCACAGGCTCTGCAGCTGCATCCGCAGGCCTGTCTTCACCGTTCACCCCCGCCTTCTCGTCCGACTCCAGCTCAATAATATCGTTCGCCAGTATCTTCGGCGCCTCGTCTTCCTTGAAGTTCAGGGTGCCTCTGATCTGGATGACTTTGTCTACTTCTGTTAGCTGGGATACCCTTTCGTAAACCTTCGGGAACACTACGATCTCGGCTGTTCCGTACAGGTCTTCTATGCCTATGAAGGCCATCATGGCTCCGTTCTTTGTGATCTGGGTCTTTCTTGTGGTCACGATGCCGCAGATGGTGCAGCTCATGTTGTCCCTGATCACCGTGTTCACCGCGCCCTGGGCCATATCCTCCTCAGCCCTCAGTATGTCCTCGCAGGTTATGCTGGAAAGCTTTCTCATCTGCCCCACGTAGTCCTTCAGAGGATGGTCGGAAAGGTATACTCCCAGCATCTCCTTTTCCATGGACATGCTCACTTCCTTGGTGAAGGGCTTCACGTCAGGCAGCTTGCCTCCCACGTCCAGCAAAGAACCGCTGTCCGATCCTGCCATGCTGTCCATCTGGAACAGCGATATCTGGCCTTCTATGTTCTTCTTCGCCTCGTTCTGGGCTGATTCCATCAGGCTTTCAAAGCAGCTGAGCATGGCTGCTTTGTTTTCGGTGAAGCAGTTCATGGCCCCGGCTTTTATCAGGGATTCCACGGCTTTTTTGTTCACCTGGCTCGTGTCGATGTTATTTATGAACTGGAAGATGTCCTTGGGAAGTCCCTTGGACTCTCTTGTCTTCACGATGTTGTCGATGGCGCCCTCGCCCACGTTCTTTACGCCCAGCAGTCCGAAACGGATCTTGCCGTCGGTGACGGTGAATTTTTTGAAGGACTGATTCACGTCGGGAGGAAGCACCTCGATGCCCATGTCCACACAGTTCCTGATGTATTTGGCCACCTGCTTGGAGTCTCCCATGACGGAGGTCATCAGCGCTGCCATGAACTCCACGGGATAGTATCTCTTCAGATATCCGGTCTCATATGCCAGCACCGCGTAGGCGGCGGCGTGAGACTTGTTGAAAGCATAGGACGCAAAGGTCACCATATCCTCGAATATGGTTTCTGCAGCCTCCCTGGAGATGCCGTTTCTGATGCATCCGGGGATTTCCACGTTACCGTCATCATCAAGCTTGCCATTGATGAAGTATTCTTTTTCCTCCATCATGACCTTGTGCTTTTTCTTGGACATGGCGCGGCGAACCAGGTCGGATCTGCCGTAGCTGTATCCGCCAAGGTCACGCACGATCTGCATTACCTGCTCCTGATATACCAGGCAGCCGTAGGTTACGTCCAGGATAGGAGCCAGTTCAGGAGTGACGTAGGAGATCTTCTCCGGGTGTTTTTTGTTCTCTATGTATTTCGGTATGGAGTCCATGGGACCCGGTCTGTAAAGGGATATGCCAGCGACTATATCTTCAAAGCAGGTAGGCTTCAGGTTCTTCATGAACTGAGTCATGCCGCCGGATTCCAGCTGGAACACGCCGGAGGTGTTGCCGGAAGCTATCATCTCGTAGACCGCAGGGTCGTCATAGCCCATCTTCGCAAAATCTATTTCTGTGCCGTGCTCTCTCTTGATCATCTCAAGAGCATCTCTGATGACCGTCAGGTTTCTTAAGCCCAAAAAGTCCATCTTAAGGAGACCCAGCTCCTCGATGGTGGTCATAGTGAACTGAGTGGCAGGACCTTTATCAGAGAGATAAAGGGGCACGTATTCATCTATGGGAAGTTTGGAAATTACTACGCCGGCAGCGTGGGTGGAAGCGTGGCGCGGCATGCCCTCAAGGGCTCTCGCCATGTCCACTATCCTCTTCACTTCAGGGTCGCTTTCATAGAGCGGCTTAAGTTCCGAACCCGGCATGTTCAATGCCTTGTCCAGAGTCATATCCAGTTCAAAAGGAATGGCTTTGGCTATCTGGTCAGCCAGCGCATAGGTGGCTCCCAAAACTCTGGCTACGTCCCGGACAGCCTGCTTGGCCTTCATGGTACCGAAGGTTATGATCTGGGATACCCTTTCTTTGCCGTACTTCCTTGTGACGTAGTCTATGACCTCGCCTCTTCTCTCGTAGCAGAAGTCAACGTCGATATCGGGCATGCTGACACGCTCGGGATTCAGGAATCGCTCGAAGATCAGATTGTACCTGATGGGATCTATGTCCGTGATCTTCATGGAATATGCCACCAGAGAACCTGCGGCGGAACCTCTTCCCGGGCCCACCATTATGCCGTTATTCTTGGCGTAGTTGATGAAATCCCATACGATGAGGAAATACTCCACGTAACCCATCTTCACTATGGTATCGATCTCGTATTCAAGCCTCTGCTTAAGCCCCGGAGACGTTGCCATCTCGCCGTACCTGTCCTTAAGGCCGCTTTCGCAAAGAGATCTGAAATATTCTTCATTTGTCATGCCCGAAGGTGCGATGAACTCAGGCAGATGGTACTCTCCGAAAACGAAGTCGAAGTTACACCTGTCGGCTATGACCTGTGTATTGTCTATGGCTTCAGGGAGATCCGGGAACAGCGCCCTCATCTCCTCTTCACTCTTTAAGTAGAACTCATGGCTTGGATAGCGCATGCGGTCTTCGTCGCTTAAGACCGTACCGGTCTGTATGCAAAGAAGCACGTCGTGAGGTTCCCAGTCCTCCTGGTTAACGTAGTGCACGTCATTGGTTGCTACCAGTGGAATGCCCAGCTCATCTGCTAATCTCAGCTGGTCCGCTCTGATGAATTTTTCATCGTCAAGGCCGTGATCCTGGAGCTCCAGATAGAAGTTCTCCTCTCCGAAGATGTTTCTGAGAGCGATGGCCTCTTCCTTGGCACCTTCGTAATCCCTGCGGAGCAGCCTTCTCTGGACTTCGCCTGAAAGGCAGGCGCTGAGACAGATCAGACCTTCGGAATGCGCCGCCAGCACTTCTTTATCGATACGGGGCTTATAGTAGTAGCCCTCGGTATAGCCTATGGAAACGATCTTGATGAGGTTGCGGTACCCGGTCTCATTTTTTGCAAGCAAAATCAGGTGGCCCTGACGCTTGTCGAAGTCCGCCTCCTTATCAGTGTGTCTGCGGGCTGCGGTATATACCTCGCATCCGATGATGGGCTTGATGCCCTGAGCCTTGCATTCCTTGTAGAAATCAACTGTGCCGAACATGGCTCCATGGTCCGTTATGGCCATTGATGTCATGCCCAGTTCCTTTGCTCTCGACACCACGTCCTTGATGCGCGCCGCACCGTCCAGCAGACTGTATTCAGTATGTAAATGCAAATGTGTAAATCCCATGGCCATATTTTAGCATATTTTTTGCTTTAACAAAAGATAAACTCATGATAAAATATATCAGACAACTAATAAATATTTTCTGAACAAAAGGGAGAAAAAAAATATGAAAAAAAGAGTATCCCCGGCAATTGTCGTTTTAAGGATAATACTTACGCTCATACTGATCCTGGTCTTTGTATTCGGCGCCTATGCGGCCTACCTTTTCATCGACTACCACAGGATCGAAGATAACCAGGTCCTCGATATCAGCGGAACGGGAATGGAAGGCGAAGTGGACGTCAGCTCTGGCAAGACCTATCACCTGACAGACTGGAACATCGGTTTCGCAGCCTATACCGATCAGTTCAGTTTCTTCATGGACGGAGGTAAATATTCCAGGGCTTTCTCTGAGGAAGACACCGTAAGCAACATGAACGCCATCATAAATGAACTTAAAGCCCAGGAATCCGACTTCTATCTCATTCAGGAAGTGGACTTCGGTTCCACCAGATCCTACAACGTGGATGAAAGAGCCATGATGGAAGAGGCTTTCTCAGACAGTTACACATCAACCTTCGGCGTGAACTACGACTCATCATATCTGTTCTATCCTCCCACCTCACCCATCGGCGCATCCAAATCCGGACTTATTACCTTGTCCAGCGCGGATATCTACGATTCAGTGAGAAGGAGCTTCCCGATCCAGACAGGTTTCGCCAAGTTCCTGGATCTGGACAGATGCTACACCGTTAACCGCATACTCTGCAGCGACGGACACGACCTGGTGCTGATCAACCTGCACGCATCCGCATATACCACCGATGACACCATCGTCAGACAGCAGCTGGCCATGCTTATGGAAACCATAGAGGAAGAATACGCAGAAGGCAACTACGTCATCGCCGGCGGCGACTTCAACATGGACCTTCTCGGAAACTCCGGCTTCATCTTCGGAGTATCCGGAGCAGACTACAGCTGGGCTCAGCCCTTCCCTGAAGATATGCTTCCCGATAACGTACAGCTGTATGCCCCCTACGATCCCATGTTCCCCGTTCCTTCCTGCAGAAACGCAGACTCGCCCTGGAACCCGGAGACAAACTTCCAGATCACCATCGACGGTTTCCTGATCACCGACAACATCGAAGTAGTGAACTGCGAGGTCACAGACCAGCAATTCGCCTACTCAGACCACCAGATGGTGCAGCTGATGTTCAAGTTTAAATAATATTTGTTATGGTAAACAAAAGACCCGGAGCATTTAATAATGCTTTCCGGGTCTTTTTTATTACTTTTTTACTCTCCCAGTATCTTTTCCACTATCTCGTCGGCGCTGAGTCCGTCGATCTGTACCTCCTGGTCTGCCCAGCTTCTGTACATGGGGAGCCTCATCTCGTAAAGCCTCTCCACGCCTACTGCCTGGCTCACCGGCCTGCCGATGGTAGGAAGATCCTTCGGGTCGCTGTCCAGGAAGACGAACCTTCCGTTCTCCGCCAGGCTGTAGTAGTTCTCCTCACGGTTCACTACTCCGCCGCCTGTGGAGATGACCATTCCTGTCATCCTGCCCATCTCCTGGGCTACGGCGCATTCCAGGTCTCTGAAGTACTCCTCGCCCTCGTCTCTGAAGATCTCCGGGATGCTTCTGCCGTCTCTTAATTCGATCTCCTGATCCATGTCGAAGAGTTCTTTGTCCAGGCGGTCTGCCAGTTTCCTTCCTATCAGGGACTTGCCCACGCCGGGCATGCCTATCAGAATGATGTTTTCTTTGTCCTGCCTGATCTTCCGGGAAACGCTGTCTGCGATGGCGTCCTTGTCACCGAAACTAAGGGTGGTGAAAAGCATTGCGGAGTAGATACCCTGGTACACAAGCATTTCAAGGCCTCCAATCGCGTCTATCAGCGACTTTTGTGCCTGACAGATGAAGTTGGTCCTCAGGGGGTTATACACCACGTCTATGGCCCATCTGAGCCTCGGAAAGCTTCCCGGGCTCACTACAGATTCTCCGTTTGAGGGATACATTCCCACAGGTGTGGTGTTCACCATTATCTCGCAGTCGCGGTTCTCCTTAAGAGCTGCGCCTTCGTCTATGGCCTTATGGCTGAGGACGTGTACTTCTGACGCTCCCTTGTCAAAGAGCACCTGGGTCACGGCTTTGGAAGCTCCGCCGTTACCGAGGACTACGCACTTCCTGTCCTTTACGTCCACGCCGTTTCTTTCAAGCATTTTTTTGAAGCCGAAGTAGTCTGTGTTGAATCCCTTCAGCTTGCCGTTCCTTCTCACGATGACGTTTACGGCGCCTATGGCTTCTGCCTCAGGTGAAAGCTCATCCAGGTACTTCATGACCTCCTGCTTGTATGGCATGGTGACGTTCAGTCCCGACCAGCTGCCGTGAAGGATGAAATCCTCCAGTTCCTCGGGTTCCTTTTCAAAGAGCACGTAGGGATAGCTGTGTCCCGTCTCCTCTGCTATCAGTTCGTGGAGTTCAGGGCTTATGCTGTGGCCCAGCTTCCTGCCCAAAAGACCGAAGGGTACGGTCTCTTCCCTTCTGCTGACTTCCATGATCTTTTTCAGGACTTCCTGCTCGTACTCTTCTTTTCCCTCGAGTATCTCCGCTTCCCTTGAAGAGTCCAGCACCGGAAGACCTTTAGCTTGCTTGATGCGGCCGATCTCTTTCACCGCATCCATCCTCTTCCTGAGAGCCTCCAGGATCACCTTATCCTGCTGATCTATAATGTTCCTGAAGTCGCCGATGGTCTCGGCCTTCTTAGTTTCTTCAGGCTTCTTCTCATCTTCATCGGAAACAGCGGCGATAAATTCCTTCTTACCCTTTCTCTCGTCCATGAGAGCATTGTAAAGGGCGATGGCAGCAGCAGCCTCCACGCATGGAAGCGCGCGGTAAACGATGCAAGGGTCGTGTCTTCCCTTGATCTCTATTTCCACCTGTTCTTTTGTCTTCAGGTTCACGCTCCACTGTTTTTTTGCGATGGAGGGCGTAGGCTTGATGGCCGCTCTGAAGACTATGGGCATGCCGGAAGCTATTCCTCCCAGTATTCCTCCGTGGTTGTTGGAGGAGGTCATCACCTTCCCCTCTTCGTCTATGACAAAGGGATCGTTGTTCATTGATCCCAGCATCTTTGCGCCTCTGAAACCGGAGCCGAACTCGATTCCCTTTACTCCGGGAATGCCGAATACCGCTCTGGAAATATAGCCCTCAAGACCGTCAAAATATGCGTCTCCGCAGGATCCTGCGGGAACGCCCATGATGCCGCATTCGATGACTCCGCCGACTGAATCGCCTCTGGCCTTAGCGGCGTCCACCATGTCCAGAAAGCCCATGGGATCCTCTTCACCGCCGATCTCCACAATGTCGGTCATGATCTCTATGCCTTCCTTCTGCAACAGCTGCTTCACAAGTCCACCGGCTATGCAGAGAGCCACGGTCATGCGTCCGCTGAACCTTCCGCCGCCGGAAATATCAGTCTCAAGTCCGTCCTTCATCATGGCGGTGAAGTCCGCGTGTCCCGGTCTGGGTATATACTTTAATTCCTCGTATGCCGAAGGATCAGCGTCGGTGTTCTCTACCTCAGCTTTCACCACCGGTTTCACCACGATCCCGAATTCTCCTCCGAAGTTCACCACGCCTTCCTTCCAGACGACTTCATCCGGTTCTTTGCGTTCCGTGGTGTATTCCGCCATATCTTCCTTTAAGGCGGATCTTCTTCTTAAGAATTCATCCAGTTCTCTGTAATCTATTACCATTCCCTCAGGAAGTCCCTCGATGGTGACTTTGACGCTTGGTCCGTGGGAATGGCCGTCTATTGTTACTTTCAGATGTTCTCCGTAAGAACTTGACATATTATTTACTCTCCAAAAACTAATTTTCGGTAAGCCACTTTCTGATCTCGCTTACCTTGACCTTCATCAGCACACAGCTTCCGAATTTTTCGGGGACCACCAGGGTGAGGTTGCCTCCCCTGACTTTTTTGTCCCTTTCGACGTGTCCTGCAAGGACGTTGATGTTATACGGGCATCTCCACTCCAGACCGTGTTCAGTCAGAATGTTTATAAGCCTTCCCAAAGTGCCTGTTTCTGCGATACCTTTGTTTTCAGCTATCCTGGTCATGTGCACCATTCCCATGGCAACAGCCTGTCCGTGATGAATACTGTAGTTGGATTCTGCCTCGATGGCGTGTCCCAGGGTATGTCCCAGGTTCAGGATGTTTCTGGGGCCGCTGTCATGCTCGTCTTTTTCAACTATGGATGCCTTGATCCTGATGCAGCGTCTTATGATCTCGATGAGATAATCATTGTCCCCTCTGTTTTTGATAAGAGGTCTTTCTTCCAGCATGTCGATCATCTCAGCATCTCCAAGGTAGCCGGTCTTGATTATCTCCGCGCAGCCTTCGCTGAAGACCTCGTCTCCCAGAGCATCTATGAATCTGGTATCTATCGCCACCAGGCTGGGCTGGTAGAAAGTGCCTATCACGTTCTTGTCTTCGCCCATGTTGAGAGCGTTTTTGCCGCCGACGGATGCATCGCAGGCTGCCAGCAGCGTGGTGGGAAGCTGGATAAGCTCCACGCCCCTCTTATATGTGGACGCTATGAAGCCTGCCAGGTCCATCACGGTGCCACCGCCGATGCCGAAGATCACGTCGGATCTTGTGAGGTTGAACTCGCTGATGATCTTCATTATCTTTGCATAGGATTCGATGGTCTTGGCGCTTTCTCCTCCTTCCAGGGAAACTGCCATAACTTCCCTGCCGTCCTTCTCAAGAGCGTTGCCTATTTCAGCCACGTAGCCTGAGAAAACAGCTTCATCCCAGAGCAAAATCACTTTTTTGCAATTGTCCGTTATCCTGCTCACGATCTCCGCCGTGAGATCGTTTCCAATGAGCACGTCGTAAGGATATACTGTCCTCACTCTGACTTTTTTCATTTTATCCCTCATCCTCGATCATTCTGTAACCCACTCCGAGTTCAGTGAAAATATACTCGGGTTCGCCGGGGTTCTTCTCGAGCTTTCTTCTGATATTCGCCATGTTCACTCTCAGTATGCGGTTATTGTCCCCTGCATAGGGTCCCCATATCTGATTGATCAAAGCGTCGTATGTTATTACTTTGCCGGAATTTCCGGCAAGGAAAGATACTATCTTGTATTCCACTCTGGTGAGATGTATCTCCTGACCTTCCAGGGTGATGAGCCTCTTATCGAAGTCCACCGTAAGATCCTTTGCATGGTAAGGTCTGTTCATCATGGTATCGGCAGCTGACATCTTATTGCTGTGCCTCATGGCAGTCCTTATCCTGGCCAGAAGTTCGCTGGTTCCGAAAGGCTTGGTGATGTAGTCATCAGCTCCTGCATCCAGTGCCTCCACCTTTTCCTTTTCCTGGATTCTTGCAGAGATCACTATGATCGGCATGCCGGACCATTTTCTGGTCTCCCTGATCACGTCGTTTCCGTCCATGTCGGGAAGTCCCAGATCCAGCAGCACGAGATCCGGAAGAGCCGAAGTGATGGCCT
>CACYYH010000022.1 GCA_902778565.1 uncultured Eubacteriales bacterium | reverse complement strand
GTGACTTCGCCCTTATAAGCAGATCGCGTTCCGCGCATGGCGGCGTATCTTGCGATGCCCTGCGGGTCGTATCCGACAAAGACCGCGTTGTGGTAGTTTGCTGTCTCAAACAGCAGACTGTTTTCAATGCAGTAATCTATGATGACCGGATGGATACCACGGCTCTTGAGATACTTCTTCGCGTAGTACGGATATTTCTCCAGTTCGGGCATCAGGAGCTTTCTCGGTTCCTGCTTTTTCGGAGCATAGGAAAAGGCCGGAGTCTCCATAGCGCTCCGGCCCACGAGAAGCTCCACCGCCTCAGGAAGGGAGTAGTCCTTTACCTTAATGAGATAATCCAGGGCGGATACCCCGCCGATACCTCTGGAAAACCAGTGCCATTTCCCGTTGCTGATCTTCAGGGAATCATGCTCTCTGGTACAGTAATTGTTCCCGGATATCCGGACCAAATTTCCGGGTTCGTTCGTCTGCAGGTAGGAAAGAAGGTCGATCCTTCTGGCCTGCTGCAGAGCGTCAGCTGAAATATACGGCATGGGGTCACCTCGCTTCTCCGCGATCCGGATGTCTGGGTTTCAGATCATCGAACCGTAAGTCATTCAGGACTGCGCAGTAGTCCGAACTCGGAAGATCAAAAGTATCGCGGGCTCTCATGGAATAGAATTGCCTGTCCGGTCCGATAATGATGTGATCCAGAACCTGAATGTCCAGCAGCCGGTACGCTTTTATCATCTTGTCCGTAGTCATGATGTCTTCTCTGGACGGCGTGAGATTTCCTGACGGATGATTATGAAAAAGCATGATGGCCGCCGCATTGGATAGGATAGACGCCTTCAGTGCCTCTCTGGGACATGCGATAGACGCGTTGATCGTCCCGATGCTCATGATGTTCATATTGATGGGTTTTCCGTCATTGCGGAGATTGACCAGCACCATGAGCTCCCGGTCGAAATCGCCGAGATACTCGCCGATAATATCGACTGCGCTGTCGGGTCCGGTGATGGGTCTGTCAGATATGAGCGGCGGTTCCTTCACCATGCGGATCGATACCTGTTCCATTTCATACTGCATCGTCGTCGCCGTCCTTTGCGTCAACACACTCAATAATGGGGATCTCACGGATCTCTCCGTCCTCAAGATCATCAAGAAGTTCTTCGAAATACTTCTTCAGTCTGGTCTTATCGTTCTCAGTCATAAAAAGCTCCTTTCAACGAAAAAAGCCGCGGAGCTTTGACTTTCATCATCACTCCGCGGCTTCAGATACCGTATAGGTTTATTTGGTTATCATAAGGATCAGGTCATTGATGTCTTCCGTGGGCTTGCCCGCGTTCATCGCCTTGTTTCTGAAATTCATCAGAGCCTTCAGCATAAGACGGACCTCAGCGGGATTCAATTCCACGATCCTTTTCTGTTGTTTCTTTCGGAACATATCTGTCACCAGGCCTTTTTTCTTTATCGTATCCGAAGGAAACAGGGCTTGCAAATGTGCGATTTTACCTTTCCAGGTCGCGGGTCCTTACTTTGACCTCCATGACGGATCCGCAGGCCTTCTCATATTCCTTTTCAGTGATGAGGCCAGCCTTGTAATCCATATAGTTGGCGGCAGCCTGAGCATCCTTGATAGCCTTCACCAGTGTTTCAGGCTTTTCGCGGATCGCCTGGATCCAGTTCTGCACATAGGCCTTGTGATTATCGATGTGCTGCGGCGTCGCTTCCGTCTGAAGCTCAGCGCCCATAAAGCAGGAACACATCTCAGCCACGAGCTCCTCATATGCGTACTGTTCCGTGCCGAAGAACGCTCCCTGCGGACGGTTCAGCCTCATGGGATGTCCCGTGCTGTGAGAAAGCTCATGCAGCGCGGTGGCGTTGAAGGCATATTCATTCTCAAAAGAGCCCGGCGTAGGCAGATGGATCTTGTCCTGCGTCGGAGAATAATAGGCCTGGTCGCCGCCGTCGGTGAGAATCTCCACGCCCATACCGTCGGAAAGCTTTTTGATCAGCTCGTCCTGAGACACATCCGGATTCTCTGTGATCTGAAGCTCCGGCATGCCATCAATATCGTTGGCGTTGAAGACCGCAGTATATCTTGTGGAGAGCGTAAACTCCTTTTCACTTCTGCCGTCAGCCAGTTCTTGACGGTACTGCTCCCAGGTGAGAGCCTTCTTTTCGGCGTTGTCATACGGATACCAGTACTCAACGTAGGTTGCTTTGGAACCTTTCTTCAGGTGCCACTTCTCATTGGGATGGTACTTTCCGTCGTTATCCATGATCTGGATCATCGTCACCCATCTGGGATCGTCATAGCCCTTCATCATGGAGACAAGTGAGAGCCAGAAGGCGTTGCAGCCTCTGTAGTTGGCCTTGGTGATTCCGTTGTGCGGAGCACCGCCGCCCTGACCGCGCCATTCCTTTCTCCATTCCAGTCCTTTTTCCTCAAGAACATGGGCAAAAGCATCAGCGAGCTCAGCACGATATTCTTCTTTATTCATCGGTCTGCTCATCGTCGATCACCTCCCATTCTTCAGGGGTAAGGGTGTCTTCATCGATAAAAATGATTTCCTTCTTCATCGTGCGTCATTCCTTTCCTTGTTCTGTGGCTTGCGGTCGAAAAGCTCTTCCGGATTCAGGCAGTGCTTTTCGATCTCCGCCAGGTTGAATTCGTATTCCGGGTAATTGCAGTATCCGCTGGCCCCGATATTCCCGGTGAGCTTTCCCAGCTTGTACTCGGAAATGAGCGACATCGCTGCGGGGAAGTTGTTTGTATCCACATAGGCGCGGTTCTTTCCGCATGAGTGATCCGGAAGATTCACGGTCAGAGTGGTGTACGGTTCCAGTTCACCGTCTCCGCATTTCTCGTACAGCTGAAGGAAAAGACCGTTGCCGCGTGAATAGTGTCCGGCTTCGATACAGAGCTCATGGGCATCGCCCCAAGCTTCAAACTGCATATATTCCAGGTCAGGTCTGTAGGGACCTGTTTGCTGAAACTGATCAATTACCCAGTCCGGAATTGCAACCATCTCATCAAAGTCCAGATACGGAAGCACGTTTTCTGTATAATCCCGCAGTGATTCCGCTCTGAGATTCGCGACGTTTTCACCGTCAAGCCATACCTCGGTTCGGAAGTCAACCAGATTGGCGTATATCTGGATCTCGTGCTTGTCATCCTCAGTAGTGGTATATGCGATCCCGACCTTTGCAGGATCGGAGAAGTCCGCAGGATCACCAAACTCACGGATGCTGTAGTCATTGATAAGCTCCTTGGCCTTGAACATCAGCTGCAGCTTATCGAGGGTAGTCTGAGTCAGCGCAATAGCGAACGGCTCGGTCTGGAAAAGTATGATGTCGTCGCCGTATTCCGCCGAGCCAACATCACTGAGATACTGCCTGCAGTTCGATTCGATATAGTCGTAGACAGGATAGGCTTCATAACCGCTGTCAGGTCCGATGGGACATTTTTCAATCGCTTCTTTCAGAAGGTCAATTCCAAACCGGTTCCTGACGAATTGATCTCCGCTGAAAGCGTCCGGGTTGTGATACAACCAGATGATCTCGTCATTCTGAAGATCAACGTAGAAACGGTCCTGCTTATAAATGTCTTCAGGCATCAGAGCTCACCGCCGTTCATCATGACAGTGACTCTGACTGTCATAACCGGTTCCGGGAACCTCGAAAAGAGGAGACCAGTCCTTGCGTCCGATACGCCGGTCATAAGATCGTTTAGCCTTCCTACAGTGGAATTGATATCCTTCTGGTTCTCTGCGTAGTAGTAACCCATATCGCCGCTGCAGATCGGATATCCTTCCTTGCGCAGGGCGCTGATCTTGCGTCTCACGGCTCTGTCATCCAAAGAGAAAAGCCGTTCCAGTTCAGCACTGTGTACGGCATTCTTTTTCCCGATATGATGCTTTCTCAGATGGTCGAGAATAGCGCTTTTCTTATCCTTTGCATGGATCGTAGTTCTCTGGATCATACAATCACGGCACACTCTCTGTCCGTCAGGAATAGGTTCATTACAAAAAACACATCCGTACATTATCTTTCACCTCGATTCTTTTCGATTTTTCTTGCTTCAACTTCAATATCGCAGTCCTGCCATTCAACAGTACCTTCGTAGTACCTGGCGTATGCGATCTCTTCAGCTTGCTCCCTGGAATTGGCTTCGACCTCCACGGTCGCGTAGCTGGTATCTTTTATATCAACGAGATATTTCATCTGGCGTCACCTCTGTCTCTGGGAGCGATCTTGTGGAACGAATCCTCTCCGGGAACAAGGCCAAGCTGCCTTCCGTTATCGAAGGAGCAGTGTACGGTGCCGATGTCATCCACATGGATCACGGTGCCTTTGGTGCCTGGATCAATGGGTCTCGGATCATCGCCCATGCGATCCAGAACTATGCAGGTGCCTTCCGGATATCTGCGTTTAATGCTTTCTACATAATCTCTGTCATTGAACATATTGTTTCCTCCTCGTGATAGTCAGGGGCGGCACCGCAGAGGATGCCGCCCGACCGTTTTTCCTTACTTCTTTCTCTTCTCGCGGATCTTGAGAAAGATGAGTCCCGCGATGATGAAAACCACGAGACAGATTCCGATGATCATCTTAGCGTTCATTCTTTCCGCCCTCCTTCTTCTTTCTGAAAGTGAAGAACGCTGCGGTTCCGGCTCCCAGGAGAGATACTCCCGCAAGCGCTGCCCACAGCGTCATATTTGTGCTGTCACCTGTTTTCGGGATGTCCGTCACCGGCTTGAGCTCGTTATAGAACTTGGCCACGACCGTCTTCTCAGCGTGTACCGTAACAGTCACGTCAGGAGGAAGGATATACGCCTCGTTCGCTTTGTTCGACACCTCGGAGATAACGTACTCGCCGACCCTGAGACCTTCGATTTTGATCTCTCCGTTCTCATCGGTCACATACTCCTGCGAGAACGCGTTGCCGGTGATGTCGGATCCTGTGACTCTGAAGGTGAATCCGGCAAGCACGCCGTCCTCAGAAGTCTTTTCGATCCGGATGCTGCCGGTCTGAGCCAGATTGATAAAGCCGTGTCCGGCCTCATTCTCAACGATAACAGTAACGCCATTCTCCTTGATGGAGAAGCTGTAGGTGTTCTCATCGAGATAGAAGCCTTCCGGAGCCTTTGTTTCCTTCAGCGTGTACTCGCCGTATTCAAGGTTGTCGAGCTGGTACACACCGTCAGAGAGTTCTTCCATAACGCCGATCAGCGTATCGCCGGAGTAAACCTCAAAGACTGCGCCGGTCAGATGATGGTCAGGATAATCCTTATCCACCTTCGTGAGCTGCACATTGCCTCTGATGAGCGTATCGGTGATCTCCACCTGGATAACATCGCCATCTGCGTCGATCTTGACCGTATAAGGAGTCTCGTCCAGCACATAGCCTTCCGGAGCAACGATTTCGCGGACCACATATTCGCCGTAAGGAACATCCTTGAACGCGAAGTTGCCGTCATCCGCAGAGATGGTTGTCAGGCTGGGTTCCTCGCCGGCCGTGGTAAATAGGCCGATCATCGCTCCGCCAAGCCCGGTTCCGTTTTCATCCTTCTTCAGACCGTTAATCTCACCGTAGATAAGATCGTTGGTAATGCTGCCGCCGTTTACCTGAAGGCTTACGGCACTGATATCCTGTCCAAGATACCCGAAGACTACCGGATACTTTTCGTCGGAGAGGATATAGTGGCAGTCCGTACTGATCTCCTGAACGTAGTAACTGCCGAAAGGAAGATCGGTGTTAAGAACCGACTTGCCGTTTTCGTCAAGGGACATGATCTCGATAAGCCCGTCCGCCGGGATCACGGACCCGTCCGCCGCCGTAATGTCCTCAGCCGTGTAGAATCCGAAGGTGATAGCGGAGATCTCATCGTTCATGCCGATGCCGAACTGCTTGTTCTGCTCAAGGACCTTTGCAAGACTTATCTCAGCTTTCTGACGGTCGTTCATGAAACTGACAGCGGTATCGGTGATCTCGATCTCCTGACCGGCGTAAACAAGCTCTGCGGAATAGACTTCCGCGTTGATGACCATGCCGTACGGAGCTTCCGTTTCGCGGACCTCGTATTTGCCAAGATAGAGAAGCTTGCTTTCCGCAACACCGTCTTCACCGGTAATTACGGTATCCACAACTTCACCCGCGCTGTATCTGAGAGTGCCGTCCGGAGTGTAGATATCTTCCGCAGCAGTGATCTCATAAGCCGCACCGGGAAGACCCTGCACCTCGTAAACGGGCTGATAGATCCCGGAGCTTTCGGTTACCGTCGCGAAGACTTCACCGGACTTGGAGACTCTGATCACGCCCTTCTGGGGCATGTTGGAGAAGCGTACCTCGACTATCCTCACGGCGTCCTCTTCGGTGGAATTGTCTTCAGTGACATCAAAGGAAACAGCCTCATTGCTGAGCACATAGCCGTAGGGAGCGGAGACTTCAACCAGCTTATAGCCGGTTCCGTACTCCAGCATTTCAGGGGTGATCAGCATGCCTTCATCGTTGGTGTAGAAGGTGTCAATAGTCGTCACTGAAGGATACGTGAAGGTCATGGTGACCAGAGATCCATCGGGACGGTAGATCTGGAAGCCTGCTCCGGCATAAGGAATCGTGCATCCTGTCTCGGCGTCCACCTTGATAACTTTGATAAAGGATCTGAAATTCGCGTTGTTGATGAGATATCTGTAGGTCTCGCCGTTATGACTGATGAATACGTCGAAGTCCTTCATCAGCTCACGGCCTTCCCAGCCGGATACCTGATGGACCGTGTACACGCCGTACGGAAGATCCTTGCTCTGGGCAAATCCGTTTTCATCGCAGATCAGGGTATCTCTTTCGGATTCACTGGCGGCATCGAAGCTGCCGGAGGTCTTGAGATAGATCTGGAAGGTTGCGCCTTCTTCGGGAGTCTCGATCTGAGTCTCGCCGTCGTCGGTGTGCTTGATGATAGCGATATTGCCCTTGATGACGCGTTCCGTCACATCAGCGGCGGGCGCGTTATTGAGTTCGATGCTGTAGTTTTTTGCTTCAGCGCCGACAGGATAAACTGTGGAATCGAGCAGATATCCTTCGGAAGGAGTGATCTCACGGATAGTCCAGTCATTGCCGCAGACATAGTAGCCAGTAGTAAACTGACCGTTTTCATCCGTGTAGTAGACATCTATGAGCTGACTGTCCTTGTAGATTCCGTACGCTGCTCCCGCGAGAGAAGCATCACCCTGAGCGGATCCTGTCTCACTGTCCGACTTGGTGACGGTCACGCAGAACTTCTTCAGGATGTTGGAGAAACTCTTTTCGGTGACCTTGTTCCATTCGACAGCAGCGCTCTGGCTGTCGGGAACCACGTATCTGATTGCCGTATCGACTTCTTCCAGCGTGTAGCCGGTGCCGATAAGCACGTCCTCAAATACCGCGATGCCGGAAGCGTCCGTCACAGCGTATTCGTCCACGGGAATGCCGCTGAGCGAAGTGCCGTAAAGATGGAAGGTCACGCCTTCATTCAGGCCGTCTTCCGAAGTTTTTGTCACGCGAAGCTCTCCGCGCTTCAGGACATTGTTGAAGGAAACAGTAGCAGTCTGTCCGCTGACGACCGTCACACGGCGGGTCTCCTGAGGCTCGTATCTGTCGTAGCCCTGTTCTGTCACGGTGTAGGTGCCGGGCATAAGGTTCTCGACAAGAATCTCGCCGTCGGCATTTGTAGTGACTGTCTGATTTACACCTTCTCCGACAACGGTGAAGGTGATGCCGGAAACAACTCCGTCTTCGGACGTTTTGATGATCTTGGCGGAGCCGTAGCTCACCTTGACCTTCAGGAACGCCTTAACGGGATCGCTTACGGTCGCAGAGTAGGTCACGGTATCCTGGTGACCGCTGGACTGATGTTTGCCGTCGCTCCAGACAATAACACCGGATCTCGTCTGATTCTTTGTCGCACTGATTGTCACCGTGTCTGTCGGGGCAGTGGCAGTAGTGATTGTGAGCTTATTGCCGCTGACGCTGAAGTTCATGCCGGTGACGTTGGCAGTAAAGCTGAAGTTGGAGAGAACCCCGTTGGTGTCGGTCAGGGTGGCCGTATACACGCTGCCGTTCCACTCAAGCTCGATTTCCTGAGCGCTTCCGGAGCTCTTTTTCATGAAGCTCGGAATCTTTGTGTGGTTCTGAACACTGGCGACGATGCTGTCGTAATAGGAATTGATCCTGCTGTACAGCGGATGACCGGATCTGAGCACGGCTTTGATGGGATCATAGCTACCGGTGCTCACATGATTGAAGTTGGCATCACGCTCACCAACGACCGTCTCCCAGACGAGGATCTGGGTGGCGTAGGCATGCGCGATCTTATCCGCATCGGCCGAGTTCTGGGAACGCCATGCTGTGGAGAGCGTACCGTGATAGCCGTACTGCATGATGCGGCCCAGAAGAACTTTGATATCGTCCGGCTGGATGGTGTTGTTCAGGTTGCTGGGGTAATTGTCCCAGAAATCCTCACCGAAGCCGCTCATCGTTTCGCCCATCTCTCTTTCAACTGCAGGCTCAATACAGTAGCAGATCTGTCCGTCATAACTGTTCATACAGTGAAGCGTGGTCAGATCCACATCGTTGGAATGCCATCCGTTCATATGTGTCAGCGACGGGTGACCCCAGACCTCATTGGAATAAACCTGGTTCGCATCACCGTCTCTCGGAAAGCCGACCGAATATGTGGTACAGGTTTCCGAGGCCGCAAAAGCAGGCGTTACACCGGCGCTGAGCAGAACCGTAAAGCACATCAGGAACGCAAGAAGTCCCGACATGCCTTTTTTAATGTGATTTTTCATTCGTTGACCTCCTTCAAGGCATGAAAAGAGCACCGTATCTCTACGATGCTTCTCTCGAAATAGTATTTGGTTTATGCGTATCCGATGTAGATCAGATACTTGTTTGTGCCGATACTCTCGTACCATATCCAGACAGCGGTGATATCTTCATCACCGGCGTATCGGCTCAGTCTGGCGTTGATGTCCCGTTCCAGGTAAATGCAGTCCGGGTTTGCCGTGATCGGGTTGTCCCAGCAGTCCACAGCTGAAGAATCAAGGGCCAGCCCTTTTTCGGCTGCAGCTCCTTTTGCGTAGCTGATCCAGTAACCGATGTCGAAATCGGGTTCCGGTTCAGGCTCCTGGGCAGGGACTTCCTCTGGGGATTCCCCAACAGGATCCGGCGGCGTTTCTGACGGGGCTGGCGGTTCCTGTGGTTCAGGAGTAGTCGGCTCCGGTTCCGCTTCGGACGGACGGGATTCCGGTTCTTCATTTACCGGCTGAGAAGAAGGCTGTTCAGGTGACGGAGCCTCATTCTCATCAGCTGTGGTAACACTTGCCGCAGGGACATATTCAGTTGTTCTGGCTTCAGCAGGTTCTTTGACGTTTGCTATATTCTCCGTCGATTCTTGCTGAAGCGCTGTGTTTTCAACCGGCGAAGCGCTATCTGCTGATGTTTCCATGCCCGGCGGCTGCGACTCTTTACTTCCTGAAAAAGCAACTGGCTCTTTTCCGCCGCATCCGGCAAGAACCAGCAATGATGCTGTCAGGAGTATGATCCATATTCTCTTCATCGGGATGACCTCCTTCGTGACCAGTCTACGAATCACTTCCTGAAGAAACAACTCTATGATTTTTTCTTTCAGCAAGTAACAGGAAGTATTGAGTATTGGGGGGAGTGTGAGGGGGGAAACGGCAACGCCGTTCCGCAAAAGGACAGACTACTCCCTTGGCGTGGGTTTTACCTGGCGTCATCTCTCTGCCGTTCCAGATGTCGGTGATAGTATTCAAGCGCTTTCAGAATAAACTCACCGGTTTGACTGTAAGGAACGCTGGAAGGGATATAGCGTCTGGCATCTTCATAGCGGATGTTGATCTTTTCCTTCTGATTTGGCTTTTCCTCGCACATGATGGACTCGATGACTTCAGGAGTAAGCTTGTTTTCAGCCGAAAACTTGCGCATTTTGATTGCCTGAGCGTGTGATGGAGTTGCGTCAGCAAGATCCATAGCGTTGAGTAGGTCTTCCTGTTCCCAGTCATTGAGATACGAAAGCTCAACAGCCGGTCGAAGTGCGATTTTGCCGTCATCTACGAGCTGAAGCAGTTCCGGAATCAGCCAGGTAAGACGAATATACCGCTGAATTTGCGTATTGCTGTCGGGCGAATCCGCCGCAAGCAGCTCACGAGACCTTCCTGAAAAATCGGGTCCCACTGGGACACCATTCTCTTTTGACGGTCTTCCTGGCAGTCGTTTCATAGCTTCAAGTCTCATTTTGTACGAGAAAGCCTTCTCGCTCGGCAGGATCACGGAGCGCTGGAGATTGGATTCCACCATAAGAATAATGGCTTCATCTCTCGTCAGTTCCTTGATTTCTGCCGGAATGGTCTCAAGACCAGCGATCTCACAGGCCTTCCTGCGTCTGTGGCCGGATACGATCTCATACCGACCGTCTTCCTTCTGGCGAAGGGTAATAGGTGTGATGATACCGCGCTCACGTACGCTCTCAACGAGCTGGAGCATGTCTTCATCGTCCTTGACCTTGAACGGATGATTCGGGAAGTCATCAATCTCAGAGAGCGGGATATCATAAATCCTTGGGAGCCTGCTTTCGGCACGCTCCTGGTCATTCATGAAAAGCTCATCGTACCCAGTCATGCCCAGATCGATTTTTGGCCGCTCTTTCAATGTCTTCCACCTCCTTCGTCAAAGCCTCATAAGCAATCGCAACCTTTCCACTCCTGTCGTGGGAGAAAATGCTTTCTCCGGTAAGGCTGCATTCCGCCGCACGCACCGAATGAGGGATCTCAGTCTCAAAGACTCTGATATTCTGACCGATACCGGTCCGAAGTGCTTCGATAATGTCCCTGGCATTGTTTGTGCGGTTGTCCACCATCGTCAGCAGGATACCGTCTATCTTGAGGCCCGGATTGATGGAGCGCTTCACCTTAGATACTGAGTGAAGCAGCAGATTCAGGCCTTTCGTGGACAGAAAGCTCGGCTGCGACGGGATAATCACGCTGTCTGCTGCGACAAGCGCGTTGATCGTCATCATTCCCAGAGAAGGCATGCAGTCAATAAGGATATAGTCGTAGTTCTTCCTGACTATTTCGATATAGCCCTTCAGCACATACTCACGACTCATGATATTGAACAGCCCGGTTTCCATACCCGACAGCTCTATATTGGAAGGAAGCAAATCGACACCCTCATCATGGTGCAGAATGCCTGCGTCTTCGGGTAGGTCCTTTTCATTGATCACAGCGTCCATAACAGTAGCGAGCGAGATGTCCAGTTCGTCGGGATTCTTTATTCCGAGACTGACAGTCAGGCTGCCCTGAGGATCTGCGTCAATAAGCAGGACTCTGTATCCTTCATTAGCAAGTCCCACACCGAGATTGAGAGCAGTAGTTGTCTTTCCGACTCCGCCTTTCTGGTTCGTGATGGCAATCACATGACAGTTGTCCATGGGAATTCCTCCTTTCCTCGTTTAGCCGGATGAGTCCGGCATGTAAGGACCGCAGTATTTGTTCTCAACAGCCCCTGCGGTAAAAGCGATGTAGCTTAAAGGGAAATCATCGGGCGGCTGTGTGCTTCACAGCCTCATAGGAGTCTCACCTCTGCCGGGTTCTCCGCCAGCTCCGTAGAGAAGTATCATTATCGTCAGACCTGTCATCGCCCGGAGAGTAGCAGTCTCTCCTTTGCGGCACTGGATTCTCGCGGCCATTGCTGGCTTTGCGTACATGCCGTCCGGCTCATCAGTCTGATCAACGTACCCGATGACCTGTATATTCAGTTTTCAAGTAGCACCGAAGCGGCGCTCCCTGTTGGGAGGAGGGCCCCTTCACCTATTCGGAGATTTGAAGGGGTAAAATTCAACCCATCCCATAAATATTTTTTGAAAATGTAAATCAGGAGTTTTTCATCTCGCCCAGAACAGTCGAGATAAGATGTATAGTTTCAAGCAGCTCCGGGCTGACCTCATCGATGGAGGTCAGCCTTTTCAGCTGAAGCAGGACAGCCTCAAGACTGTCCTTCAGTCCCTTGTAGACGCGGGGATTGCCCTGAACGACTACGTCCTGGCACAGGCATCTGCGATAGCAGTATTCCTGCTTCGGAAGGCCGGATATGGCAACTGCCGCGTTGATCATTTCATTCTCTTCCGGGGAAACTCGGAACCCCACGGTGATGTTCCGCACCCGGTTATGCCGGTCCCTCAGCACGCGGGGATTCGTTTTCTCCTGTTGTTTCGTCTGTTTTCTGTGCCATTCAATGGATGTTTCACTCAAATTGGGTCTTCTGTACATGATTTAGCTCCTTTCCAGCTCAAGTTTTTCAGCGATTTCTTTCTGTGTTGTCGGGAACAGGTGAGCGTAGCGGTATGTGATATCGATGCTCTCATGTCCGACGCGGTCAGCGATAGCAACGGCTCCGAAACCCATATTGATGAGGAGCGATACGTGAGAGTGCCGGAGATCATGAATCCTGATCCTCTTTACTCCCGCGTTCTTGCTTCCTCTCGTCATTTCGTTGTGCATATAACTCTTGTTAAGAGGGAAGATACGGTCATCCGAACCGAGATTGTATATGGTAGCGAAATAGTCTTGCATCTCAGCCACCAGAAAATCCGGCATCTGGATCTTGCGGATGCTTTTTGGTGTTTTAGGGTCGGTGATGATGTCCACACCGTTGATCCTCTGGCAGGACTTGTTGATGCGCACCATCTTGTTTTCGAAATCGAAATCACCGGCAGTCAGCGCCAACAGTTCTCCAAGTCTGAGACCGCACCAGTACAGCATCTCAAAAGCGTAGAAGGATATCGGCTTGTCCATGACCGCCTCAGAGAACTTTAAATACTCATCCTTGGTCCAGAAGAGCATTTCTTTTGCCTTCTCCTTGCCCATATTTCCGGCGATAAGCGCTGGGTTCTTGGGAAGGTCGTAATATCTGACTGCGTGATTGAAGATTGCCGACAGCTGATTGTGTATCGTTTTCAGGTAGACTAGCGAATAATGCTGGCCTGTTTCGTCCTTCATGGACATGATCTTGTTCTGCCAGGCCACAACATCGCTCGATTTGATATCGATCATCCTTTTTCTTTTGAAATAAGGAAGGATCTTCGTCTCGATGATACTTTCCTTCGTTTGCCAGGTGCTTTCCCTGACGCGGTGTTTCTGATTTTCCTTATAGATCTCCACAAACTCGGCGAAGGTCATCTCAAGACTCCCGGCATTCTCGTTGAGGAAGGACTGCTCCCATTCCTGAGCTTCTTTCTTGGTCTTGAAGCCTCTTTTTACCTTGCGTGTTTTCTCTCCCTGCCAGTTGGAGTATCTGACAGAGACGTACCATGTTTTCTGTTTTTCGTCCTTATAGACAGCCATAAGCTTATACCTCCTGTTCTGCTTCGCTGACCGGAACGGAACTGCCGACGTAACCGTAGACTTTCTCCTCAAGGTATTTCCTGCTTACGCGGCCCGAGATAACCATATATCCGTTCGCCTTTAATTCCTCGTTCAGCCTTTTGATAATGCGATATGATTCCGTGCGGGACACTCCAAGGAATTCCTGCACCTCTTCAGCCTTCATAAAAATACTGTTTGCCATGTTGAGCACCTCCTTCATATTCCGAAGGGCAATCAGGTCCCTTCACCTATTCGGAGATTTGGAGGTGTAAAATTCAACCCGGCTCAGGAAAATTTTTATAAAAACTGTGTTGCCGTGCTGGTATCACGCGGTACTGGGTACAAAACGGCTTGTTTGTGAACGAGAATAAAAAAGCAACAAAAAACGCCCTCGTTCTGAACCCCTTAAGAGGGAAAAACGAGGGCGTAAAGCCACTTTGGAATTATTCACTTAATCAGAAAAGTGGTACTGGAATGGTATCACTGATACCTTTTTGGCCTGTTTTTTGCTTTTCCAGCGTCCGAAATCCCTTGATTTTACTGGGGTTTCCGAACTTGAGTAAAGCCACTTGTCTCTACTCCCACTCGATAGTTGCCACAGGCTTGTCTGAGAGATCCCAAAGAACTCTGTTAACGCCGGGAACTGTGGCGATGATGCGGTCACGGATCGCGGTAAGTGTCTCCCAGGAGAGCTGTACTGCTTCAGCAGTGACTGCGTCAACGGTGTTCACCGCACGGATGACTACTGCCCAGCCCATGTAGCGCTTGCCGTCCTTGATTCCGGTTGACTGGAAATCAGGGATAGCGCAGAAGTACTGCCAAGGGGTGGGATCCATTTTGCCGATCTCCTCTCTTACGATGGCATCTGCTTCTCTGAGAGCTTCAAGTCTGTCACGAGTGATGGCTCCAACGCATCTTACTCCAAGTCCGGGACCCGGGAAAGGCTGACGGTATACCATGTTGTCAGGTAAACCGAGTTCCTTGCCTACTACTCTTACCTCATCCTTGTAAAGGAACTTAACAGGCTCTACCAGCTGGAAGTTCAGGTCTTCCGGAAGGCCGCCTACGTTGTGATGAGCCTTTACTCCGTCGGACTCAAGAATGTCGGGATAGATGGTACCCTGTCCGAGGAATTCAACGCCTTCGAGCTTCTTGGCTTCTTCTGCGAATACGTCGATGAACTCTGCGCCGATGATCTTTCTCTTTCTCTCGGGCTCGTCAACTCCTGCCAGCTTGTCAAGGAATCTGTCAACTGCGTCTACGTAGATGAGTTCTGCGTCGAATTCTTTGCCGAATACTTCGCATACCTGCTCGGGTTCGCCCTTACGGAGGAGACCGTGGTTAACGTGCACGCAGATCAGATTCTTACCGATAGCCTTGGAGATAAGGGCTGCGCAGACTGATGAGTCTACTCCGCCGGAAAGAGCCAGCAGTACTTTGCCGTCTCCTACCTGTGCTTTGACTGCAGCCACCTGTTCATCGATGAAGGCTTTTGCCAACTCGGGTGTTGTGATGCGGACCATTGATTCCGGTCTGGTGTTTTCTTTTGAAATTGCCATAAATTGTACCTCTTCTCTTTCTATTTTTTTAGGCCTTTTCCGAAATCTCGGGATCCGCCGTTTTATCGTTTATAAACTATTTGATAGCGTTGTCTGCTGCGTTTCTCAGGATTACGTCATGAGCTCCGCCTTCCACGATGGAAGTTGCAGATACTATGGTCAGCTTGGCCTTCTCCTGAAGTTCCTTGATGCTGAGAGCACCGCAGTTGCACATGGTGGATTTCACCTTCGTAAGTGAAATGGATACGTTATCGTGAAGAGGACCTGCGTAAGGAACGTAGGAATCAACTCCCTCTTCAAACTTCATTCTAGGATCTCCGCCCAGATCGTATCTCTGCCAGTTTCTTGCTCTGTTGGAACCTTCGCCCCAGTATTCCTTAACGTAGTTTCCGTTGATGTTGAGTCTGTTGGTAGGAGATTCATCGAATCTTGCAAAATATCTGCCCAGCATCAGGAAGTCTGCGCCCATGGCCAGTGCCAGAGTCATATGATAGTCGTATACGATACCGCCGTCGGAACAGATAGGAACGTAAATGCCCTTTTCTTTGAAATACTTATCTCTTTCCTGAGCAACGTCCATAACTGCAGATGCCTGACCACGGCCTATGCCCTTCTGCTCACGTGTGATGCAGATGGAACCTCCGCCGATACCGATCTTTACGAAGTCGGCTCCTGCGTCTGCCAGATATCTGAAACCTTCGCCGTCAACAACGTTTCCGGCTCCGATCTTGACTGAATCGCCGTATCTCTCTCTTACCCACTTGATGGTATCTGACTGCCATTCGGAGTATCCCTCGGAAGAGTCGATGCAAAGCACGTCTGCTCCTGCTTCAACCAGTGCAGGGATCCTTTCCTCGTAGTCTCTGGTATTAACACCGGCGCCTACTATGAATCTCTTGTTATCGTCCAGCAGTTCGTTGGGGTTTGATTTATGAGCATCGTAGTCCTTGCGGAATACGAAACCCGTCAGTCTCTGATTGTTGTCAACTATAGGAAGTGCGTTCAGCTTGTGATCCCAGAGGATATCATTTGCTTCGCTTAAGGATATGCCCTCTCTTCCGGTTATCAGCTTCTCAAAAGGTGTCATGAATTCATAGATCTTGGTATCCGGACTCATACGGGAAACTCTGTAGTCTCTGGATGTGACCAGTCCCACCATTCTGCCTTCTGATGTGCCGTCCTCGGTAATGGCGATAGTTGAATGACCTTTCAGAGCCTTAAGATCCAGAACGTCCTGCAGTGTCTGGTCAGGTCTCAGGTTGGAATCGGAGGTTACGAATCCGGCTTTGTAAGCCTTTACTTTTCTTACCATAGCGCACTGGGATTCAACGGTCTGTGAACCGAAAATAAAGGAGATGCCTCCTTCCTTAGCGAGAGCCACTGCCATCCTGTCGTCTGATACTGCCTGCATTACGGCGGATACCAGAGGAATGTTCATGCTTAAAGCGGGCTCCTCACCTTTTTTAAACTTAACTACCGGCGTTTTCAGGGAAACGTTTTCAACTCTGCATTCCTTGCCGGAATAACCGGGTACCAGCAGGTATTCGTTAAAAGTTCTTGAAGGTTCATCAAAATAGAAAGCCATAGATAATCTCCTTTTTCTTAGTTACTCCAAAAATAATTAAATGTATTATATTACAATCCTATCTTGTCTTCAACAGAAAAATCAATATTCTTCCTTGATCAGACCTTCTTTGAAAGCATTGATAAGTTCCATCACGTCATCCACCTGATCCACCAGTCTCTTACCTGCGTCAGTGTCTATGATGGACTTTCTTTCAGGCAGTGTATACACGATGGTCATGTTGGGAGCAGTGAACTCCTGAGTGCCGTCCGGCTTGATGGGCTGGTAAGGTTTATGCTCGGCCAGCATCATGCCTCTTGAGTTATAGATCAAAGTGTATCCGGCTATGCCGGTGGTCTTCTGATATGCCTTTGAGATGCCTCCGTCGATTACGTAGATCAGTCCGCCGCCTTTGATGGGAGACTCGCCGTTCTTGATCTTGACGGGAACATGTCCGTTGAGGATCCTTGCTGTCTGGGGATCAAGGTTGAACTCCACCAGGATCTTTTCAGCCAGCCATCTTTCATTGATATACTTATAGTAAGGTCTTGTGGGTTCCTTGTGAGTAGCCTTGTCTTCAATGAAAAGTCTCTCGAAGGTCGTCATCTTTTCCTTGCCGAAAAGCGGTGAATCGCCGCCCAGCCACAGGAACCACATAAGGTCGCCGGATCTTCCTGTCTCTTCAGATTTGTCAGGTGCAAAATATGCCTTTCTAACCTGATCATCCAGATAGTCCATGAGCTTCTTTCCGCTCAGACTTACTCCGTTGACCTCTACGTTTATGAAGTTGCCCTTTTCATCCACAGGCATGCAGCCGTGGAAGAGAAGATTTCCGTTGCTTATTGTATAAAGCGCACCGTGACTGTAAAGGAATCTGATATGTGCCTGGAGCTTTTCGGAGTTTACGAATGAAGCTTCCAGAGCGTTCAGTACCTCTTCCTCATCCGGAGTAAACGCATAAGGATCGTCAGGGTTGATGGTAGGAAGATTGACGTCCTTAAGAGGCCATTCCACGCCTTCCACGTTTACGGTTCCTTTTTCAAAGTCTATTTTATCCAGCAGAAGTCTCTTTTCAAGGTGATACTCGGGATGCATCTTAATGACTTTTCCCTCGGCCTTGAACTGCATTACGGCGATGGCTTTGTGCATCCTGGCCGCCAGCTGATCGTCGATGGCATCATAGATGTTCTTATCCAGAACATGAGGCCAGAATCCTTTGCATGGATCGTCTCCGTATACGTGTTCTGCAAAAGATGCCAGAGGTCTCAGGTTGATGCCATAGCCGACTTCCAGCATGTCGAAGTTGTTATAGCTGATATTCATTCTGAGGAGATTGGTAATGCATGCCCAGTTTCCTGTGGCTGCGCCCATCCATACCACGTCGTGATTTCCCCACTGGAAGTCAACGTCATGGAAATCCATGAGGAAGTCCATGATCCTGTCAGGATGTGATCCTCTGTCGAAGATGTCTCCGATGATGTGAAGCTGGTCGATGGCCAGTCTCCATATGGTCTCGCAGAGTTCTATGATGAATTCTTCTCCGGAACCGATCTCAATGATTGAATTGATGATCTCGGAGTAGTAATGCATACGGTTGTCTTCATCATGAGCATGAAGAAGTTCGTCTATTGCGTAGCCCCAGTACTTGGGAAGTCTTCTTCTTACTCTGGAACGACTGTACTTGCTGGATACGTCCTTCAAGATCTCCACCAATCTGTAGATGGATGTGGAACACCAGCTGTCAAAATTCTCAACAGAAGCTTTCTTTCTGGCTATTTCATGGGGTGCATCGTATATAAGCGATGCGAGTTCTTCTCTTTCCTTCTCGGAGAGGAACTTGTCGAATCTCTCGTCGATCCTTCTCTTTACCGTACCGGAGCCGGACTTCAGCATGTGCTTGAAAGCCTCAAATTCTCCGTGGATATCTGAAAGGAAATACTCTGTTCCCTTCGGAAGAGCTAAGATCGCTCTCAGGTTTATCAGCTCAGCTTTTGCCGCCTTCTGATTAGGAAATTCTTTAGCAAGTCTGGATAAATACTTTAAATCTGTCACTTTGTTTCTCCCTTACTCAACTCTTGTGATATCAGCGCCCAGAGCAGCGAACTTTTCGATGAAGTTCTCATAGCCCCGTTCAATGTGATAAATTTCAGATATTTCAGTTTCACCTTCCGCCACAAGGCCGGCCAGTACCATTGCCGCACCGGCTCTCAGGTCTGTAGCCATTACCTGGCTGCCTCTCAGCATGGCATTGCCTTTGATGCTTGCCCTGTTGCCTGCCGTTTCTATAGAAGCTCCCATTTTATTAAGTTGTGATACGTGCATGAACCTGTTCTCGAATACCGTCTCTATAACAGTGCTCTTTCCGTTGCAGATCGTGAGGAAAGCCATAAAGGGGCTCTGCATGTCGGTGGGGAATCCGGGATAAGGTAAGGTCTTGATGTCCGTGGAGTTCAGCGGTCCCAGATCTCCTCTTACTATGATGTCATCGTCTCCTGCCTCAATTCTCACGCCGCACTCTCTGAGCTTGGCTATTACGGGCTTGACGTGATCAGGCACCGCGTTCATGATGTGGACCGCACCTCTTGTGATAGCTGCCGCTATCATGAAAGTGCCGGTCTCGATCCTGTCAGGAATGACGGTATGGGTAACGTGTTTGAGAGTTTTAACGCCTTCGATCCTTATTGTATCCGTACCGGCTCCTCTGATCTTGGCTCCCATCTTGTTCAGGAAGTTGGCAAGATCGGTGATCTCCGGTTCTTCAGCTGCGTTTTCAATATATGTGGTACCCTCTGCAAGAACTGCGGCCATTATAATATTCTCCGTAGCTCCTACTGAAGGGAAGTCCAGATATATCCTGTCGCCTATGAGTCCCTGAGGTCCGGCTACAGCTTCAACATATGCATAATGTCCCTCTTCATGGATGGTAACTTCAGCGCCAAGTGCCTTGAAGCCCTTGAGATGAAGATCTATAGGTCTGGCGCCTATGGCGCATCCGCCCGGCAGCGGGATCCTCGCTATACCTTTCCTGCCGAGAAGAGGTCCCATTACCAGGAATGAAGCTCTCATTTTGTTTACGAGTCCATAAGGTGCCTCTGCAGATTTCACGTCATGGGTATGGATATGGAATTCACCGGTCTCGGTCTCCTCGATCTCAGAACCCAGAGATTCCAGGATCTCCTTCATAACCTGCACGTCCCTTAAATGCGGTACCGAACGGATGACACACTCCTGATCGTTCAGAAGCGTGGCTGCCATCAGAGGCAGTACTGCATTTTTTGCACCTGAAATCGTGACCTCTCCTCTGAGAGGACCCGATTGTCTGACAATGTACTTAGTCATATATTACTCCTGTAAATTATATTATTTGGTCTTTTTGCCTTTTTTCTTAGTGTCGGCAACTTCTGCTGTGACCTTTGTTTCTTTTTTCTTTCCTGCTGCTTTCGCTACTCCGACTATGCTGGTAGCTGCTCCTACTACAGCGCTGGCATTCTTGATCAGACTCTTATTTGCCTTGAGATTGCTTACTACTGCAGATACGGAGTCGCTCATTCCGTTCACAGTCTTGTCGGCTTTCTGAGTCAGGTCGTTGGCTGCTGCTGTGATCCCCTTAACGTCTGTAAGCACAGGATCGAGCTTTTTCAAAGTATCCAAAAGTTTGGCCAGCACCAGACACAGGTAGATCACTGCCACGATAGCAGCGAGGACCAGTATGGGCAAAAGGATCGTCTGCCATGTAAGTGTTAATGTCATAAATACGCCTCCTTCAGTTCTGAGGTGAAACCACCTTCCGAATCATGTACTGCGAGGGGCGGCAGTATGTTCAGATCTGCCCCTCCGTTTTTTATCATATGTATCAAAACAATGTTGGGCTCTTCTCCCGTTCTTGGAACCACCAGCCGGGTGGCTTTGGGTTCCAGTCTGTATTTCCTTGCGCTTACGAAGATATCCACCAGCCTCGACGGTCTGTGGACGAGGAACATCTCACCATGATCTTTCAAAAGTTCTGAAGCCACTCTGATGAAATCATCAAGCCCTGCGGTGGTCTCATGCCTGGCTATCATCTTAGCAGTACTTTCGGGCTTCATCCCTCCGCTCAATGCCGTATATGGCGGGTTGCTGGTGATAACATCAAAACTCATCTTCAGATCCGGTCTTATATTGATAATGTCCTTAACGTCGCAGTTAATAAACTCCAGTCTGTCTGTAAGATCATTGAGCTCCGCAGATCTCACAGCTCTGTCCCAGGAGTTCTTCTGGACTTCCACGCCATAAATGCGGCCGGCTTTGGTCTTGTGGCTGAGGATCAGAGGTATTATGCCCGACCCTGTGCCAAGATCCATGATCCTGGACTCCTCTCTTATGGCCTTGCCTCTCCTTGCTGCAATGTCTGCAAGGATCACCGCATCAACTCCATAGCAAAACTCATCTGGATCCTGTATGATCTTTACAGTTCCAAATCCTGTCACGTCGATCCTTTCTTTTCCCTTTAAATCAGGCATGGCAGTTCACCGCTTTCAAAAGGCATCAATCCTGGATAAGTTTCTCCAGTTCCTTCAGTTCTTCTGCGTTCACGCCCTGGAAGAGGTCTTCCTGACGCTTCTTTCCACGGCGTTCGAATCTTCTGATATCTTCTTTGCTGTATGTGTATATATCTGAGCTGAGCTTGTCCTCAGTATCAGGATCCTGCTTGTTTTCTTCCACGAAGAGCCTTACCTTGACCTTGCCCTCCAGCACCGACGTATCCACTACCTTGGCGGTGCCGTCCGGAGTTCTGACCTTTTCGCCTACTTCCGGCAGGCCTCTTCTCATTTCATTATATATATCGTTCTCATACTTCAGACAGCACATGAGCCTTCCGCAGATGCCGGAGATCTTGGTGGGATTCAGACTCAGGTTCTGCACCTTCGCCATCTTGATGGACACGGGTTCAAAGTCCGTAAGCCAGCTGTGGCAGCACAGCGGCCTTCCGCAGGAGCCTATTCCTCCCAGCATCTTGGCTTCGTCTCTCACGCCGATCTGTCTCAGCTCTATCCTCATTCTGAAAACTGCAGCCAGATCTTTGACCAGTTCTCTGAAGTCCACTCTTCCGTCCGCTGTAAAGTAGAATATGACTTTGGAATTGTCAAAAGTATATTCCACGTCTATGAGCTTCATCTCCAGGCCGCGGTTGTCTATCTTTTCCTGACAGAGTTCCATGGCTCTGGCTTTTTTCTTCTCGTTTTCTTCGTGCTTGATAATGTCCTGCTTAGTGGCTATTCTGATGATCGGTTTAAGAGGAGCTACGATCTCGCTGTCCTCTACCTCTGTGTTAGCCATGGAAACCTCGCCGAATTCCGTACCTCTGGCGGTCTCTACTATGACATTATCTCCTATGTTCAGATCATAACTGCCCGGATCAAAGTAATATACCTTGCCGGCGGTCTTGAATCTTACGCCTATAACTGTTACCATTTATTGATTCTCCTGTATTTCGAGGACCAGCCTTCTCATGGCATAGCCTACTACGGCATTGCCGTTCAGGGCACGCCTGATGTCCTCAGTGATCTCTATATTTCGTATGGCCTCGTCTTTTCCCATGGAAGTCCTGAGGCTGTCTTTTCCTGTCATTATGTCTCTCAGGCGGCTTTCCAGAAGATCCAGCAAAAGATATGCGTCCTCTCTGGTCTTTACAACCTTGCTCATGCGTCCCTTCACTTCGTGAAAAGACTTGCCGCTGAGCATGGAACTTATCAGTTCCTTTGTATCTTCATCGATCTCAGCCTGGCTTTCGCCTTCTGAATTGAATCTGTATATGATGCATCTGGACCTTATGGTCTCCAGAAGGTTCTCAGTGTTCTCCGACAAAAGCACTATGACCGTCCCGGGCGTTGGCTCCTCAAGAGTTTTGAGAAATCTGTTCTGTGCTCTGGGAGTCATGGTATCCGCGTCATAGATCAACGCGGTGTTTCTCTCTCCCTGTGGCTTCATCTTAAGGTCGGCCTGAAGCTTTTCAAGATCTGCGTCCTTGACAGACTTGACAGTCCTTCCCTGGCCTACTTCTGCCCTGACTTCATAATGGTCGGGATCAGCCTCGAGATTCTTTCCTCCGTTTATGGCCATCAGGAAACTCACCGCGGCGGCTTCCTTCCCTGATATCCTGCTGCCTTCAAATATATATGCGTGGGAAATGTTTCCGGTCTCTATTGTCTTCCTAATCTTTTCCTCCGGACTCACTTATATGATCTCCTCCAGCTTTCTGTATATCTCGTCCCTGATCTCATCTATCCCAAGAGAAGCATCGATACCCACGATGCGGTCCGGGAACTTTCTCTCCAGCTCCAGATATCCCTCGTAAACTTTTTTGTGGAAAGCGAGTTTCTCATGTTCCAGTCTGTCCTGATTTTCCCTGTTCTCTTCTATGCGGTGCTTGCCCACGTCGGGATCCAGCTTCATGAGGAAGGTCACGTCAGGTACATATTCTCTCACTGCATAGCTGTTGATGATCTCAACAGCCTCGCCAAGATTCCTGCCGTAGCCCTGATATGCCAGAGACGAATCCACGAATCTGTCACAGACCACCACCTTGCCGGCATCCAAAGCAGGTCCTATGATCTCGGCCACATGCTGGGCTCTGGAGGCAGCATAAAGCATGGCCTCCGTCATCGGATCCATTTCTTTGAATCTATTATCCAGGATTATCTCTCTGATGCTCTCTCCTATCGGTGTTCCCCCGGGTTCTCTTGTAAAAACGATATCGATGTTTTTATTCTCAAAAAACTTCTTTATGTTCTCGATCTGAGTAGATTTGCCTGATCCGTCAGGCCCCTCTATAGTGATGAACAGTCCCCTCATTACTTCTTATCTATATCCTTTATTAGGTTCTTGAGACAAAGATATATAACGACAGCAAGAGGGATGCATACCAGAATGCCAAATACCCATTTCAGTGTAGTCATCAACCTCTCCTTTCATCGTCAGTTACCCATACTTATACTTAATAGACATTATAACATAATTAATCAAGAATTCCAATAAAAAAAGCTGTCCTGACAAAATATACTTGCTCCTGTTCCGCGCCGTGATTTTTCAATAATGCGTTGCTTTTTTTATTTGCGAAATATATAATAAAATTGTGAAATATGTTTATTTCGAAAAGGAGAAATGAAATGGCAAAATATGATTGGGGAACCTTTGGTTTCCATATTCCCGAAATTATGCTTCCCAAGGAAGGCACTGATTACAGCAAATGGGCAGTAGTCGCCTGCGACCAGTACACTTCAGAACCCGAATACTGGGACGAAGTTGAGAAGATCGTAGGAGATGCTCCCTCCGCTCTCCGCCTCATGCTTCCCGAGATCTATCTCGAAAAGGAAGGCGAAGCTGAGAAGATCCAGGCCATCCGCAAAGCAATGGACGAATATCTTTCAAACGGAGTACTCAGAACTCTTCCCAAGGGCTGCATGCTGATCAAGCGTACAGCTGAAGGCAGAAGCCGTATCGGCCTCGTCATCGCCACAGACCTTGAAGCCTATGATTTCAACAAAGGTTCCAAGTCACTGACAAGAGCTACCGAGGGAACAGTTATCGAGCGTATACCGCCCAGACTCAGGATCCGTGAAGGTGCACCCATCGAGATGCCTCACATCCTGATCCTTATCGACGACCCTGAAAAGAGCGTCATCGAGCCTCTGGTAAACGCACCTCAGGAACAGATATATGATACAGACCTCATGATGGAGGGCGGTCACATAACCGGTTCCTTCATTAAGGAAGAAGACCTTGAAGGCGCAAAAGAAGCCCTTTCCGTTCTCTTCGACAAAGCTGTTGAAAAATACGGTGATGGAAACGTTATCTTCCAGGCCATGGGAGACGGCAACCACTCACTGGCTACCGCCAAGACCAACTGGGAAAACCTGAAGAAGACCCTTACCCCTGAAGAAGCTGAGAATCATCCTGCAAGATATGCTCTTTGCGAGATCGAAAACATTCACGATGAAGGAATCGTATTCGAACCCATCCACAGAGTCATCTTTGCAAAGGAAGGCCAGTCCGGAATGGATCTCGTAAACGAGACCCTGGAACTTCTGAAGGAACAGAACGGAAACGCTTACCTCGCTCCCGAGGGAGCCGTTAAAGAAGGCTGCTTCTCTATTCCTTACATCACCGGCGAACAGCGCGGAACCATCATAGTTGAGGAACCCGCCAACAAGCTGGAAGTAGGAGCTCTTCAGAACGCTCTGGATGTAATGGTCAAGGAAAGAAAATCCTGCGATATCGACTACATCCACGGAACAAAGGCTGTAGAGACTCTGGGATCCAAACCCGGCAACGCCGGCTTCATGCTTCCTGCAATGGATAAGTTCATGCTCTTCCCTGCAGTAGCTGCAGACGGAGCTCTTCCCCGTAAGACTTTCTCCATGGGCGAAGCCAACGAAAAGAGATACTACATCGAATCCAGATATATCGGAAAATAAAATGATATTAAAAAAGCACTGCCCGAGGGCAGTGCTTTTT
>CACYYH010000021.1:26257-47070 GCA_902778565.1 uncultured Eubacteriales bacterium | reverse complement strand
TTCAGAGCCAGCATGGAAAAGGCCATGGAGATGCTGTCTGAACAGGGTCAGGGAAAGTAAGACCTGACATCAGAACTGAAGAAAAGTTTACCGGCAGGTTTCATCCTTGCCGGTCTTTTTGTATATTCAATAAAAATATACAAAATACCGCATTAATGTGGTAAAATTCAATCATGAACATAACCACAAAAAAGTACCTTAAGGAGGAGACCATGATAGTACTGAACGTTACATACAAATGCAAGCCCGATATGAGACAGAGGTTCCTTGAGGCTATCATAAATGAAGGCCTTGACAAGGCCAGCCGCGCAGAAGAGGGAAACTTCAAATATGACTACTACATTCCCACGGACGGAAGCGACGATCTGCTTCTGGTGGAAAAGTGGCAGGACGAAGAGGTCCTGGCAGTGCATGGTAAACAGCCGCATTTCGCAAGGCTTGGCGAACTGAAGACAGAATTCGTAAATGACACCATAATCGAAAAATATTTTGCTTAAGGAAATAACAATATAGATGAACGAAAGATTTGATTTACAGCAGTATCTGACCGAGGGAGTCGAGCAGGTAGTTAAAGATGCTCTGAGAGCAACATTAAAGGACCCGAGAGGGAGCGCTTTCCTTGGCAGATTTGCCATTGCCAGCGCTAAGGCAAGTAAGAAAAGGGCAGAAGAGGAGAAGGAGGGACTTCACGTTCCTTCGTATCTTATCGCGAGCATCGCATCCATCTGCAATCTCCACTGCGCAGGCTGCTATTCCAGAGCGAACCACGCCACCGAAGACTGCGAGGCTTCGATGCAGCTTACAGATGAAGAATGGCTCAGGATATTCAGCGAGGCTGAAGAGCTGGGCATCAGTTTCATTTTGCTGGCAGGCGGCGAACCCATGCTGAGAAGAGACATAATCACTGCAGCCGGCAGCATCAAAAGCATACTGTTCCCTATATTCACCAACGGCACATTCATGGATGACAAGTATTTTGACCTTCTGGACAGATGCCGCAACCTCATTCCAGTCATAAGCATCGAAGGCGGCAGGGAAGAGACAGATTCCAGAAGAGGAGAGGGCGTGTACGACCTGACGGTCTCCAAGATGGACGAACTCAGCAGAAGAGGGCTGATCTATGGAGTCTCGGTGACGGTGACCAAAGAAAACCTCAAAGAAGTGTATTCTGACGAATTCCTCGATACTCTGAGAAGCCGCGGATGCAAAGCGGTGTTCTACATAGAATTCGTGCCTGTGACTGAAGAGGCTGCTGACCTTGCGCCTGACGATGCCGACAGAGAGTACATGGTAAGCAGGATAGACGATCTGAGAAGAAACAAGCAGGACATGATCTACGTGTCCTTCCCGGGAGACGAAAAGAGTTCCGGGGGCTGCCTTGCAGCCGGAAGAGGCTTTTTCCACATCAACTCCCATGGAGGAGCTGAGCCTTGTCCCTTCTCACCTTATTCGGATATAAACGTAAAAGATACGTCTCTCAGGGAGGCTTTGAACTCCAGATTGTTCACTGCCATGAGAAGCGGCGACATACTTTCCGGAGAACACATCGGAGGCTGCGTGCTCTATGAAAAGAGAGAGCAGGTGGAGGCGCTTCTGAAGGAAGCCTAAATAATATATCAAGGGTAAAAATAATGGAATACTATAAGAAAATACAACTTAAGGATGGAAGAGAATGCATCATACGGAGCGGAACTGAAGAAGACGGTCAGGGAACTCTGGACAATTTCATCCTGACACATGAAGAGACGGACAACCTTCTGCAATATCCCGACGAGATCAAGTATACGGTGGAGGATGAGGCGAAACTCATGAAGACCAAGCTGGAGAGCCCGGATATGGCGGAACTCCTGGCGGTGGTGGATGACAGGATAGTCGGCATAGCAGGCATAGATCCCATCGGAAGGGCATATAAACTGAAACACCGCGCCAACTTCGGCATCAGCGTTGAAAAGGCTTACTGGGGCCTGGGCATCGGAAGAGCTCTGATGGAAGGCTGCATCGAATGCGCGAAGAAAGCCGGATACAAGCAGGTGGAACTGGACGTGAGGGCGGATAACAGCAACGCCATCGCTTTGTATGAGAGCATGGGATTCACCGAATACGGCAGGAATCCTTTGGGTTTCAACTCCCGCCTGACAGGAATGCAGGAGTTGGTATATATGAGGCTGGAACTGGGAGAGTAAACTTTTTATGAAAAAGAAATTTGAGAGTTTCTCTGTGCCCTTGGGCCTGCTGGATTACGGTAATCCGGTATTCTATACGGTCACAATGGTCACGATACTTAAAAACATGTACGGAGTGATGGACAGGCCTTTTAACGTCATACTTCTCATCGGGGCCATCATTTCCATATTCTTCGGACTTGTGATCCCGACCGGCAAGGTCATCGTAGGTCTGGGCCTGATAGAATTCAAAATGCCTGTAAGCCTGGTGGCCTGCGTGAACACCGGCATACTGATCTCGGGACTGATGATGCTGAGGCACGTGCTGGAGCTCAGCCTGCCGGCACTTTTGATCATTTTGCTGCTGGCGGCTGCCGCTCTGTATCTGATATATAAAAAGAGCAAAAAATTCAACACCGTCGCCGTAATGACAGGCGCTATAGGATATATGCTTCTGTACGTATCGCTGATAATCCTGTCCATTGAAAAGGACACCTTCCTGCCTATACTGTTCTTCGTGCTGGCGATATTTTTCTTCTTCATGCTCTGCGGGATCGGCATAAAAGCGGATCTGAAGAACCCTAAGGTACACTGGGTAATAGAAGTTTCAAACGTAATGTGCCAGTTCCTGGTGGCAGTGGGCACGGTGATACTGTTTACGAGATAGTGGGAGCGGGGGTTCTGAGTGGTAACGCTGTGATTTGCATACTAAAATGAGCGAGGACGATTTTAGTACGTAGTTTTTTATAGGAGCTTACATACTAAAATGAGCGAGGACGCTTTTAGTACGTAGCGGTTGCCGGTATTTTGCGTACTAAAAGAAGCGAGGACGTTTTTAGTCTGTATTTCAGGGTTTCATATTACGTACTAAATTGAGCGTCAAAGTTTTTAGTCCGCAAATATCGCAAAAAACAAACGTACTAAAACCAGCGACACGCGTTTTAGTACGCATCAGACCGATATTTTATACATACTAAATAAGCCGACGACACTTTTAGTACGTAAATAGTTTATTAAATGATTCAGGAATGACAAACACACAAACAAATTCCGACTTATCGGGAAAATAACATATAACAAAACAAGGAGAATAACAATGTACACTTACAAAACAGAGATCTTGAAGGTAAGCAGCAAATGGTTTTCGGACAAGGCTAACGAGGCTGATACAGCTGAACTCGACGAGCTCTTAAACAAGAGAGCAGAAGAGGGCTGGGAACTGGTGACCTATGACTATATGGCAACCTCACTTCAGGTAAGGGGCGCCTTTGTAATAACTTTCCGAAAAGCAGTTGACTGAACGGAGGGATCCTGATGACCAGAAGCGACCTGCACGAGTTTGTAGAATCAAGTACAGGTAATGAAAAAAACATTTGTCAGATCTACGCTATCAAAGACGGAGAGACTGTTTTCGATGACTGCTGGCATGGATATACTGCTGATAACACGGTGAACGTCATGTCTGTGACCAAGGGAGTTATGGCCATCCTTACCGGCATAGCCATGGATAAAGGCATGATCACGAGCACGGATCAGAAGGTGCTGGAATTCTTTCCGGACTATCAGGTGAAGCGCGGTGAGAAGACTATTTACAATGTTAAGCTTGAACATCTTCTTACCATGACGGCGCCCTACAAGTACCGTTCTGAGCCCTGGACTAAAGTATGCACATCGGAGGACTGGACTAAGGCGGCCCTTGATCTTCTCGGAGGCAGATCGGGTATTACAGGGGAATTCAAGTACGCGACTCTGGGCATCCAGATCCTTGCGGGCATTATAGAGAATGCTGCGGGTATGAGCTGCCTTGATTTTGCTAATGAATATCTCTTCAAACCTCTTGGTATTCCTGAGCATATACCTCATGGCGACAGTTCCAAGGAAGATCAGTTTGAGTATCTGATGAGCAAGGCTCCGCGTAAGAACGAGTGGTATTCTGAACCGGGAGGAACTGTGACCGCAGGCTGGGGCCTGGCGCTTTCAGCCAGAGATATGGCCAGGATCGGCTGGATGCTCCTGAACGATGGCGTTTATGACGGCAAAACGATCCTTTCCAAGGATTGGATCGGTCGAATGACTTCGCCAATCATCAGACTGGGAGAAGACTTCGGGAAAATGTATTACGGATATTTGTGGTACAGACCGAATAAACTCAAGCCGGTCTTTGCAGCCATAGGCGATGGAGGGAATGTGATCTATGCCAATCCCGGGAAGAATATTTCAGTTGGCGTTTCGGGGACTTTCAAACCCAGAATCTTTGACCGTATAAAATTTATAGAAAAATATATATTACCATTGGTTAGCAAATAGTGAACAGACTTGAACTGCACGTACCGACAATTGAAGAACTGGATTACCGGCAAAAGATAATGTCCGATCCGGAGACCATGTCATACAACAAAGGCTATGATCCGGGTTTCGACGGATATCACAGCGATACAGGCTGCATCGATTTCCACGAGAACGAGTGGCAGGATTGGTATGAGTATTTTGTCGGATGCGAGCCGGAGAGGTTCTACGCATATATTCAACGCAAGGATGATGGCGCCTTTATCGGAGAGGTGAATGTCCACAAGAGCGGCGATGAGGACTACGACATGGGCATTCTCATCGAAGCAAAATACAGAGGTCAAGGCTATTCTAAAGAAGCTTTGAACCTGCTGCTTAAGCACGCCTTCGAGGAGATGGGAGTGAAGAACGTTCACAACGTTTTCGAGGATGAGCGTGACGTTGCTTTGAAAGTCCATCTGGACTGCGGCTTCAGGGAAGTAAGTCGTGAGAATGGCATCATACATCTTATGATCACTTCAGACGAGTATAGGGAAATATAATGATAAGACTGACAGAAATAACTGAAGATAACTGGCTTGAAGCTGCGGGTCTTGCTGTGAGTAATGAGCAGAAGGGCTTTGTAGCACCTGCTGTAGGTATCATCGCAAGGGGTTACGTTTACCGCGCTTGCAATGCTAAGGTCTATGTGATCGAAGATGATGACACGGCTGTCGGGCTTGCCCTAGTAAGGGAGTTCACAGAAGAGCCTTTGGGCTACGATCTTCAGCAATTAATGATAGACGAAAGATTTCAGGGAAGAGGCTTTGGCTCGGAGGCGCTGAAACTGATCCTGGATGAACTTAAAAAGGAAGGCCATTACGACCATGTGGAAGTCTGCGTAAAAAAAGATGACGCAGCAGCCATAGGTCTTTATGAGAAACATGGTTTTGTCGATTCAGGTTACATTGATGAGGATGTGCCGGATTCACTGAACATGATCTGTTACTTTACAGAGGGAGGAGCAAAATGATTTTCGGCTGCATCGTTGAAGGACTGGTGGGCTTGCTTTGCATCGTACTGGGAGTGCTGCTTTGGAAAAAGCAGATGATTTCCTTACTGCACGACTATCACCACAAACATGTAAAGCAGAAGGACATCCCCGCCTACACTAAACAGATAGGTATCGGCCTGATCCTGGTGGGCGCCGGAATACTGATCACAGGCGTCCTGAATCTGTTCTATTCACCTTACTGGTGGATACCGATGGCGGTTGGGTTTGCTTCAGGCTTAACAGTTATGTATATAGCGCAAAAGAAATATAACGGCTCAGTGATGGGCTGATGGAAAGAGGTAATAATATGCAAGCTAAGGAATTTAATGATCTTTGGGTGATACTGAACAATCTTCCGGATGTGGCTAAGAACGCCATACCGGAAAAATACATGGCTTTTGTTAAAAGTTCAATGCTGCCGGATGCGGAGCCGAGCATCAGTACGGAGAAACCCATAGAACTGCAGACGATATCGAGCGAAGTTCGCGGCCATCTGGCATGCCTTAACCTGACATACTGGGCAAGAGATACTGAAGACCGCTATAAATTCGCCGAAGTCATGCATAAAAATGAACTGGCTTATCAGGGGAAACCCGAAGCTGATATGACGGAAGAAGATTATCAGGGCCTGCTGGAAGTCTTTGACGAATGGAATGAGATGTTCGGACCCATACCTTTCTGGGCTGAAAGCCGCAGATGGCAGCCTCGGGAATGCTATGAGATCGTACCTGAGGAAGAAGCAGAGATAATGGCCGGCAAGACAGGTCTGAAAAAGGTTGAAGTATCCAAGGAGCAAAGAGACACTATTCTGGCAGAAGCCAAGGAGTGGGTGCTGGTGGCGGAGACAAAAAATGAAGAGACCTTGTTCTGGCATGACGATGATCAGTCCACCTGGACAAGCACGAAAGAGATAGAAGATTTCTATAAAAGATACGTTGCCATAAAGGACGGGCACTTCATCGGAGCGCTGGTGGAGATCGAAGACGTCGCGAGCTACGGCATGTCCGTTAACAGAAGCAGAGACTGGGGGATCCTTTTCACGGACGGAAGCACAGATGGTGAGATCAAGAAATACTTCAGCCACTGCAGCACTGAGGTGGACAGAACTGAGGAAACAACTTATTCATTGAAGAGAAAATAAACAGCGAACTGGATTTTTTGAACTGAGAGGACAGCTAAGGTAAGCGCTATGGATCAAAAGAAAAAAATGTCCAAGGCAATGGTATTTATTATCCTTTTCGGTATAGTAAGCCTGTTTTCAGATATGACTCATGAGGGTGCATCGAGCATCAGGGGAGCGTACTTTACGCTTCTGGGAGCTTCTGCGGGAACCATTGGATTTGTTTCAGGCCTGGGAGAACTGGTCGGTTATTCCATGCGCTATGTTTTTGGAAAACTGACGGATAAGACAAAAAAATACTGGCCGATGGTAATTTTCGGATATGTTGTCGACGTGCTGGCGGTTCCGGCCCTCGCTCTGGTAGGAGAACACGGATGGATAGCCGCATGTGCACTCCTCATCATTCAGCGCATGGGCAAGGCCATCAAAAAACCCGCAAAAGATACTGTCATGTCCTTTGCGGCTACCCAGGAAGGCGTTGGAAAGAGCTTCGGTATCCAGGAAGTGCTGGATCAGATAGGTGCATTCCTCGGACCGGTACTTCTCTATGTGGTCATGCTGCTGAAAACTGAAGGTACGACCTTCCAGGTCTACTCATTCTGTTTCGCAGTTTTGGCGATCCCGGGGGCTATCACGCTGATCCTCCTTCTGGTGACAAGGTATAAATTCCCTAATCCGGAGAAGTTCGAACCGGAGCCAAAGGTATATATTCCCTTTAAGATGAAAAAGGAGTTCATCCTGTACATCACGGGTATCAGCCTCTTTGCCTTTGGATTTATCGATTACTCGCTGATCATAATGCACGTTTCAAAGGCCTATACCGGACTCGCAGGTGTCCTTACAGAGACGTCATCTCTGCTGAACACCGGAACCATTCCGCTTTTGTATGCCGGAGCCATGCTGATCGATGCAGTGTCCGCACTGGTATTTGGCTTCCTCTTCGATAAGAAGGGAACGGCTGCTCTCTTGATATCAACGATCATATCGGCACCTTTCGCAGTGTTCGTTTTCGGCTTTAATACGGAGGCTGCTCTGCTCTTTGGAATCGCCCTTTGGGGCATTGGAATGGGCGCTCAGGAATCTATTTTGAAGGCGGCTGTTTCGACCATGGTTCCTAAAACCAGCCGTGCCACCGGATATGGAATATTTGAATGCTCCTTCGGAATCTTCTGGTTCCTGGGAAGTTGGTTGCTGGGAGTGCTTTATGATCTAAGCATACCTGTTATGATCGTCGTATCCGTTGCGGCACAGCTTTTAGCCATTCCTTTCTACATTGCAGCAAGACGCGAGATAACGAAATAATATATCATCCAAAATATTGTTTGCAGGTGGATCAAAATGAAAAAAGGATTATTAAAAGATGCACTAATTAAAATTGCATTTGGCATCGTGGCCATGGGACTTCTGTTGTTCATTCCCGCAGGGACCATCCACTGGCTTGACGGATGGCTTCTGATGATCATACTTTTCGTGCCTATGTTTTTTGCGGGGCTTGTCATGTATGCCAAGGCGCCGGACCTCTTAAGGAGCAGGCTGAGAGCCAAGGAGACTCAGTCCGAGCAAAAGGATGTCATCAAATACAGCGGACTTATGTTCCTCGCAGCCTTCATAATCGCGGGACTGAACTATCGCTTTCAGTGGATCATGATGCCTCGTGCGGTGGTTTGGATCGGTGTTGTGATCTTCCTTCTGGCATACTGTCTCTTCGGAGAAGTGCTCAGGGAAAACCAGTACCTTTCAAGGGTGATCGAAGTTCAGGAGGACCAGACGGTTGTTGACACCGGGCTCTACGGCGTCGTGAGACATCCCATGTACACCGCGACGGTGTTGCTTTTCTTAAGCATGCCTCTGGTGCTGAATTCACTGATATCCTTTATCATAATGCTGGCGTACATTCCCATCATCGTGAAGAGGATAAAGAACGAGGAAGAGATCCTGGAGCAGGAACTCAAGGGGTATAAAGAATATAAACAAAAGGTAAAATACAGACTGATACCATTTATTTGGTAAAAGGAGAGAGATATGTTTGACAGCAAAGGATTCGATTCCTGGGCGGACAATTATGATAAAGATATGGAGATAGAAGCCGCAAAAAACTCCTATCCCTTTGCAGGATACCGAGAGGTTCATGAGAGTATCACCGAAACCATTCTTCAAAAGAAAGGTGCAACGGTTCTCGAACTGGGCTTCGGAACAGGTACTATGGCTTCAGAGTTATATAATAATGGCTGTGAGATCTACGGTCAGGACTATTCTGCGAGGATGACAGAACTGGCGCAGGCTAAGATACCCGGCGCGCATTTGTATCAGAAGGATTTCGGCGAAGGTATCGCTGAGCCACTTCTGGAAAGGAAGTATGATTTCATCGTAGCCACCTACGCTATGCATCACCTTACCGATGAGCAGAAGGTGGCTCTGATCCATGAACTGCTTGGACTGCTCAAGTCTGGAGGCAGGATACTCATCGGAGATATCGCTTTCGAGACCCGCGATGCCATGGAAGCCTGCAGGCAGGAATACATCGACGAGTGGGACGATGAGGAATACTACTTCGCAGCAGATGAATTTGCGAAGGAATTCCCTGAGCTGACCTTCGAAAAGATTTCTTTCTGCGGCGGTATACTGACGATTCCCGGCGAGCTGAATTATCAGGATATCAATGCTGATACCATTGACAGATGGATCGAAGAAGGCTGGGAGTGGGGCAAGCCCATTTCCCATGAGGAATTTGAGGCTGCAAAAAACAGCGACTGGGACGTGAAACTGACGCCGACAAAATACGTGCCGCACCGCTGGTTCGGAGATCTTCGCGGCAAAAAGATCCTGGGCCTTGCATCAGGCGGCGGGCAGCAGATGCCCATCTTTGCCGCCCTGGGAGCAGAGTGCACGGTCATGGACTATTCAACGAAACAGATAGAGAGCGAGAAACTGGTGGCAGAGCGTGAAGGTTATGAGATAAGAGCCATTCAGGGCGATATGACGAAGCGCTTTCCTTTCGAGGATGAGGAATTCGACATCATCTTCCATCCGGTCTCAAACTGCTACGTGCAGGACGTGCGCTCCATCTGGAAGGAATGCTATAGGGTGTTGAAGCACGGCGGATATTTGATTGCAGGCACAGACCACTACGTCAATTATCTTGTGGACAATGATGAGAAGATGATAATAAATCATTTACCCTTCGATCCTCTGAAGGATCCGGAGCAGATGAAGCAGCTTCAGGATGATGATGCCGGAGTGCAGTTCTCACATTCTCTGGAAGAGCAGATCGGCGGTCAGCTGGAGGCAGGTTTCAGGCTGCTGGAACTCTACGAGGATACCAATGGAGAGGGGAGGCTCCACGAGTTGAATATACCTACTTTTCTGGCGATGAGATCAATTAAGGAGTAAGACATGAGTATGACAGAAAAGTCTTTTGAGACTAAACTCGGAACAATTAAATACTGGATAAGCGATACCGGAGCAAAAGATGCTCCCGAGCTGGTATTCCTTCCCGGACTTACCGCAGATCACAGGCTTTTCGAAAAACAGACAGAATTCTTTGAAGGAAAGTACCGCATGTTTGTCTGGGATGCACCCGGGCACGCGGACTCATATCCCTTCCAGCTGACCTTTACCCTTGCGGACAAGGCCAGGATGCTGGACGAGATACTGAAGACCGAAGGCTTCGATGATCCGGTCATAGTGGGCCAGTCCATGGGAGGCTATCTGGGGCAGATGTATGAGGATCTTTTCCCTGAGAAACTCAGGGGCCTTGCGATAATAGACTCCGCGCCTCTTAAGCGCGAGTATTATACCGGAATAGAGCTTTGGCTTCTGGAAAGGATGGAGCCGGTATACCGCCATTATCCCTGGAAGCTGCTTCTCAAACAGGGGACCAATGGTGTGGCAGAGTCTGAATTCGGCAGGAAACTGATGCTCAACATGATGATGACCTACGACGGAGATCAGAAGAGGTACGCTGCCCTGGCAGGCCATGGATACCGCATTCTGGCAGGGGCAGTGAAGTCGGGACGAGCCTTCGACATCAAGTGCCCGGCTATGCTGATCTGCGGAACGAAGGATCATGCAGGCTCCTGCATCAGATACGCCAAAAATTGGCATAAGAAAACCGGAATTACTCTCCAATGGATCGAAGGCGCCGGCCATAATTCCAATACAGATGAACCGGAAAAGATCAACGGTTTGATAGAGAGTTTTTTGGAAAATGAGGTCAAATAATGGCATTTGATTTTAAGAAAGAATATAAAGAGTTTTATATGCCCCCTAAGAAACCGTCGATAGTGACAATTCCGAAGATGAACTACATCGCAGTTCGCGGTCAGGGGGACCCGAACCCGGAAGAAAGCGAATACAAGCAGGCGATCGGTCTGCTCTATGGTATCGCCTTCACCATCAAGATGAGCAAAATGGGCTCACATAAAATCGACGGATATTTCGATTACGTGGTGCCTCCTCTGGAGGGTTTCTGGTGGCAGGAGGGAGTCATCGGTGTGGATTATTCCAGAAAAGATGACTTCAACTGGATCTCGGTTATCCGCCTTCCGGACTTTGTGACAAGGGAAGACTTCGAGTGGGCGGTAGAGGAAGCCACTAAGAAAAAGAAGACAGATTTCTCAAAGGTGGAATTCTTTACATACGATGAGGGACTGTGCGTCCAGTGCATGCACTTCGGTCCCTACGATGATGAGCCTGCCACGGTGGAACTCATGCATAATTTCATGGAAGAACAGGGATACGAACTGGACATTACGGATGAGAGGATGCATCACGAAATCTATCTTTCTGATGCCAGAAGGGTGACTCCGGAGAAACTCAAGACGGTAGTTAGACATCCGATAAAATAGGTGAAAGAGATGGATCATTCAGCAGAAGAACGCTTCATTAAAAACTTCATAAAGAAAAGATACAGGGAGCGGCTTCTGTTTGAAATGACCACGCCCAAAAAACGCTATGCCGGTTTGGACAGATTCTGCCACCAGGCAAGTGAACTCATCGATCCTGCGAAAATATATCTGGAGGGCGATGATCTGGAACGCCGTCCGGAGTTTAAAGAATTTTGCAAAAAACACCAAGGCCTGTGCCGCATCTTATCACCTGAGTTTTATTGGGAAGAGATCGAAGCACCCTTGGATGAAGCTGTGAAGATGGCGACCATGTCTTTGGATGCATTTCTGGTGCTGGGCGATGGCTTTGCAGTCGTTTTCGGAGAGCCGGTGAAGGGCGGAAGAGAAAAGTATCTGGTGGTTGAAAATGCAGGTAAGTAACTATTTTGAAATCGATAATAAAGAGCATTGGATAAATGAGATCGAGAAGAGCGACTGGAGAGCAGGACCATTTCTCGGGAGATTGCTCAGGAACGGAGAGTTTTTCGATGCGGTCGGAAAGGATTCGTGTGTCCTTCTTCTGACAGAGGGTGATGAACTGATCTCGTACTGCACCTTCGCTGAGAAGGACGACATACAGCCCACTGACCTCACGCCCTGGGTGGGATTCGTCTACACCTTCCCGGAACACAGAGGGCACCGATATGCGGGGCTTTTGTTCGACGAGGTTGAACGCCTTGCAAAGGAACGGCAGGTCACAGATGTCTATCTTTCAACTAATCATATCGGGCTCTACGAGAAGTATGGCTGGGAGTTCTTTGACATGATGAACGACATGGACGGTGAACCGTCGAGAGTATACGTAAAAAAGATCAAATAGCGCCCGGAACTAATTGCAGGAGGACGACATGAATCTGGTCATACACGACTTAAGCGAAAAAGAATGGAATAAGATAAAGGCTGACTACGAAGGCTGGGAGGTGGTTTCGGATAATGGGACCATCTTGCCATGCACCGGCTGTTTTTGCTGCTGGCGCAAGACCCCCGGGGAGTGCGTGAAAAAAGACGGATATGATAATATGAATTATCTGATCCATCACGCTGACGAGGTGACGGTCATAAGCAGATACACCTACGGCGGATTTTCAGCTTTTGTAAAAAACGTCTTCGACCGTTCCATCAGCTACATTCTCCCTCAGTTCGAGGTGATCAAAGGTGAGACACACCACAAGAAACGCTACGATGAGGACAAGGCCTTCACCTTCATCTTCTACGGACATGAACTGACCATGGAGGATAAAGAGAGCGCACGTCAATACGTGGAAGCGGTATGCGCCAACATAAGAGGCCACGTGGAGGAACTTATCTTCAAAGAGTGCGATGAAGATGGGCGGGCACCGGAACGCACAAAAAAGGCGGAGCCCGGCAGCATTGCGATACTCAACGGCAGTATGAGGAACGTCAAAGGTAACTCCGCAAAGTTCGCCCGCAGGCTGAAGGAACAGCTTAAGGCGGATCCCGGGATCATAGATCTTAAAGATCATATGAACGACATACCCGGACTGGTGCATGAACTGGAAAAAACCGAGACCCTTGTGCTTTGCATGCCGCTCTATGTGGACGGTCTGCCTGCACAGATGATCAGGCTTCTGGAGACCTTCCGGAAAGAATACCAGGGAGGCAGAGCCAGAATATATCTTCTGGCCAACATGGGGCTTTACGAAAGCAAGCAGCTCCGGAATCTTTTTGCAGCTCTCATAAAATGGTGCGCAGAGATGGACTTCGAGTACTGCGGCGGCCTGGGAATAAGCGCCGGAGAACTGGTGGGTACACTGATCGATCAGAGATCCTTTGATAAGATCTCAAACAAGAAGGTGGTCGAGGGAATAGGCCGTCTGGCAGAGGCTGTAAATAACAGCGCTGCAATGGATGACGTCTTTGCCGAACCATATTTATTCCCGAGATGGCTGTATCTGGCCATAGCCAATACCAACTGGAACAGACTGGCTAAAAAGGCAGGCATAAAGCCTAAGGACCTTTACAGAAAGGCATGACCGAAAGGAGCGCTGAGTTATGAAGATAAACTGGGTAAACGGTTCCGAGATCAGAGTGAACCGTGATCAGAATGAAGTGGTCATATCTGCAAACAGGGAAGGCCTCCTTTCGCTGGCAGGTCAGCTGACAGCGCTGGCTGAAGGTGTCCCCGGCGACCACATACACTATGACGAAAATAACTCTCTTGAAAAAGGATCAGCTGAGCTGATCATCGAGAGAGTGGAATAAAATGATTTGAAGGTGACTTCAATGGCTTTTGAAACTGAAAGACTGATCCTCCGCCCATGGGAAGAATGGGACGCTGAGGAATGCTATAAATACGCAAAAGACCCCCGGGTGGGGCCTGCTGCAGGCTGGCCGGTGCATACCGATATAGAGAATACCAGGCAGGTAATAAGAGAGATCCTTATGGTGCCTGAGACCTATGCCATGGTGCTCAAGGAGACAGGGCTTCCCGTGGGAAGTATAAGCCTTCACTTCCACAGCGATCTGGCCCGGAAGGACGATGAATGTGAACTTGGCTATTGGATAGGAGTGCCCTTATGGGGGCAGGGACTGGTGCCGGAAGCGTCAAGAGAGCTGCTCCGCCATGCCTTTGAAGACCTTGGCAAGGCCAGAGTCTGGTGCTGCTATCACAAGGGAAACGAGAAATCGAAGCGGGTCCAGGAGAAGCTGGGATTTAAATAACAGAACACTGCCGAGAACGTTCCGATGCCCATGTTGGGAGAGACCAGAACCCGCATCTCAAATCTCATGACTAAGGAAGAATGGATGGAGAACAACAGATGAAACTGAAGAATTTTCTGATCGTTGTAAAGGATATAGAAAAGTCGAGGCGATTCTACGAAGATCTTTTCGGACTGGAAATGCTGGTGGATAATGACGGCAACATGGTATTGTCCGACGGACTTGCGCTGCAGGAAGAGAAATACTGGAAAGAATTCCTCGGGAAGGAGATCATACCGGAAAGCAATTCCTGCGAACTGTATTTTGAAGAAGCAGATATAGAAGGCTTCATAAGCAAACTGGAAAGCATGTATCCTGAAGTAAAGTATGTCAACCGGCTGATGACTCACAGCTGGGGGCAGAAGGTAATACGCTTTTATGATCCCGACGGGAATCTGATAGAAGTAGGAACGCCCATATAAGGCTGAGGAGAAGTAATATGCATTTCGTCGATGCAAAAGGAATACTGACCGCAAATAACGGTTTCAACGGTATGAACATATACCGTGGCTGTTCACATGGGTGCATTTACTGCGACAGCAGGAGCAGATGCTATCAGTTCACCCATCCTTTTGAGGATATCGAAGTGAAGCAGAACGCTCCTGAACTCCTTGAAAAAGCCCTCACTTCCAAGCGCAAAAAATGCATGATCGGCACCGGCGCCATGTCGGATCCTTACATGCACTGCGAGGAGCAGCTTGGTCTGACTCGGAAGTGTCTGGAGATCATCCTGAGACATGGTTTCGGAGTGGCTATACAGACCAAATCCGACAGGATACTGAGGGATATGGATCTTCTGGATGAGATAAATCGCGAGACCAAGGCAGTGGCGCAGATGACCCTCACCACCTATGACGATGATCTTTGCAGGGTAGTCGAACCCAACGTCTGCAATACCAAACGCCGCATCGAAGTGCTGGAGGAGATGCAGAAAAGAGGCATACCTACGGTGGTCTGGCTCAGCCCGATCCTGCCTTTTATCAATGACACCGAGGAAAACATCAGGGCGATCATGGAGGAGTGCGTCAGGGTAGGCGTTAAGGGAGTTATCTGCTTCGGCATGGGGCTGACCCTTCGCGAGGGCGACAGGGAGTATTACTACGCCGCCTTGGACAAACATTTCCCGGGGCTTAAGAAGAAGTATATCGAGCGCTACGGAAATGCTTACAACCTTCCAAGCCCCAACGAAAGACAGCTGTTTAAGATATTTTATGAGATCTGCAGTGCAAACGGTATCATGTCTACGCCGGACGAATGCTTCAGATATCTTAACGAACTGCCGGAAAAGGAAATACAGGTAAGTATGTTTTGATGAAAGGGAAAGCGATGAACGATAATATAGCATACTGCGGCGTTGACTGTTCAGTCTGCCCGGATTATTTAGATAAGAGCTGTCCTTCCTGCAGACTTACTGAATGGACTGAGGAAGACATATGTATGCCGGTCAGGTGCTGCAGAGAAAAAGGTATAGAGTTCTGTGGCGCTTGCGACAGTTTCCCCTGCAAAGACATGGCTGAATTCTATGAAGAATCTGACAGTCACAGGGAAGCCTTTGCGAGAATGAAATCAATGGTACGGAAATTATAAAGAGGCAAACGATGCATTTTGGTTTTTCCTATGTCGGTTTGATATTTCTGGTGATGCTCTTCGTGCCAAACATCATCTGGGCGAAGCATCAGCCTCAGGGATATGACCGATACGCAAAAAATGAAAACAAGATACTTCTGGCTTTAGAGAGAGCCGGAGAGGTTTTAGTGACAGCTCTGGTGTTGATCTTCAGCGACTTTAATGTGCAGGGCTTTGAACCAAGACTTATTTTGCTTGCAGTTGCTTTGATCCTGATGATCATGTATGAGGTGTTCTGGGTGCGCTATTTCAGAAGTGAAAAGACTATGAAGGATTTCTATGCAAGCCTTCTGGGAGTTCCTGTAGCGGGAGCGACACTTCCGGTCATAGTAGTATTGCTGCTGGCGATCTACGGAAGGAATCCTTTGCTGTTCGCGGCAGGGATCATCCTCGGAATAGGCCACATAGGCATCCATCTTCAGCACCGAAGAGAGGTATACAAGTGAAAAGAATGAATAATTGTGATTGGTGCAACCTATCTGAAGAGGAAAAACAGTTTCAGGTGTACGAAAGCAGATCATGGTCTGTTTTCCTTTCAGATGAACAGGACTATATTGGACGATGCATATTGGTTTTGAAGCGTCATTGCAATTCAATGTCAGAGCTAACGGGTGACGAATGGAACGAGCTCCGCGATCTGGTCTGTAAACTGGAGGCGTGTTTAAAGGCTGTTTTAGGAGCAACTCTATGTAATTGGAGCTGCCTGATGAATGATTTCTATAAAGAGACTTCGCCTGACCCACATCTTCATATTCACTTAAGGCCACGATATGATAAGCCTGTGGTGCTCAACGGGAACACTTATACTGACAGCGAGTTTGGTCATCATTATGCATTGTATAAGAGCGGGACAATACCTGCTGAAGATAGGGAAGAAGTGTTTATTCGGCTAAAAAAATGGCTGAATCGCTGACTTCCGTTTTGACGAGGTAAAGATGGTAATAATCATAACAGGATCATCCCATGTAGGGAAAACGCTTCTGGCACAGCAGATGCTTGAAAAATTTAAATACCCATATCTCTCCATCGATCATTTGAAGATGGGGCTGATCCGAAGCGGAAATACTGATCTGACTCCGGAGGATGACGATGAACTGACGAGTTATCTTTGGCCGATCGTCAGAGAGATCATCAAGACAGCGATAGAGAATAAACAAAATCTGATAGTAGAAGGTTGTTACATTCCGTCTGATTGGCGAAAGGACTTTGACGACAATTATCTATCTTCTATCAAATTTATTTGTCTTGCAATGACAGAAGAGTATATCGAGACTCATTTCGATGAGATCATTGGACATGAATCAGAAATAGAATCCAGACTGATCCAGGAAGATTGTACGATCGGCGATCTGAAGGAGTGTAACAGATGGTTCATTGAGGCATTCGGCAATGCCGGCGAGAGGGTCACACTGATAGAAGATGATTTCGGAGAAGCGATAGCACAACTGATGGATCAAACCGGGAGCATAATTCAGGTTTGTGGAGGTAATCAAAGTGAATGAATTTAATGATTATGTGAGTGAGTGTTTTTCTGCAGTCGGTGAAATTGTAATAAGATCAATGATGGGCGGATACCTTGTGTACTTTAATGGTAAACTTATAGGCGATATTTGTGATAGTGAGCTGTTTTTAAAGAGAACGCCGACATCTGACAGACTTCTTGCGGATTCAGAACTACGGTATCCTTATGAGGAATCAAAGACGCTTATGCACGTATTTGACAGATTTGAGGATACGGGCCTAATCTTAGAATTACTTGAGGGAATGTATGCGGAACTTCCCGAAAAGAAACCTAAGAAAGCTAAATGATAATGGTAAATTCCGGTTTGATGAGGTAAAAAATGGAAAGCAAAAGATTTTTAATTTCACAGGGCAGAGAGCTTCAGTATTATCTCTTTGGTCATGGAAGCAAAACTATTGTGATGCTTCATGCACAGGGGACTTCTTCTGAGAGCTATTTTGAAGCAGCAGAGTATCTGGCAAAGTCGTCAAAAGTCATACTGATCGACTACTATGGCCATGGTGGCAGTACACATAATGCTGACCTTTATAAGTTGGACGTTATCGGAGATGACGTCTACAACTTAATTAACAGTTTGACCAATCAAAAGATTCAATTGGTCGGGCATTCATCCGGCGGTCTGATTGCTGCATATATAGAATCCAATTATCACTGCTGTGAAAGACTGATATTGGAGGATCCGCCATTTTTTGCAAGTTATGGAGACCGCAGATTCAATACCTTTAATTACGTGGATCTATCCACGATATGCCATGTTTTTCTGAATCAGGATGAGGAAAAAGATTTTGTTCTTTATTATTTCGAACACCAGTATGCATGGAACTTCTTCCCGGAAAAAAGCAGAGCGAAAATGCGGGATAAGCTTACTGCGAATGCACGTAAATACAGAGAGAAGCATCCTGATAAAAGCCTTAAAGTTATGTTCTGGCCTAAAGCAGCACTTGAGGCGTTCAGGGGCATGAACGATTACGACCCTGAATTTGGTGAAGCGTTTTATACCGACTCGTTTCACGAACATATTGATTATGACAGCCTTCTTAAGAACATTGCCTGCCCGACAGTTTTTCTGAAAGCAAAAACAGAATTCAGCAGAGACGGCATTCAGAACTGTGCACTTACGGATGACGACGTGGACAGAATAGGAAGTCTGGTTCCGGATTTCAGCGTAATTCGCTTTGATTGTGGACATGGGATACATATTGAAAAGAAGAGAGAATTTTTAAAGGTGTTTGAATAAGCGGCAAAATCGGGATTTACAGGTGAGATAAAATGAATAAAGCAGGAACGCAAAGAATAGAAACTGATAGATTGATACTTCGAAGATTCAGATCAGAGGATGCAGAGGATATGTATGCAAACTGGGCGTCTGATCCCGAAGTCACGAGATTCCTGACATGGCCGACGCATTCGAGCGTTGACGTGACAAAAGCCATTCTCTCAGATTGGATACCCAGATATGAAGATGGCGGGTATTTTAACTGGGCTATGGAGTATAAAGATACAGGAAAGGTTATCGGCAATATTTCTGTCGTAAAGCTTATTGAGAGTATAGATGCGGCTGAAATGGGTTATTGTATGAGCCGGGCATACTGGGGGCAGGGGCTAATGCCGGAAGCATTAAGAGCAGTGATGGATTATCTTTTTGATGTTGTCGGACTGAATCGTGTTGCTGCGTGTCATGATGCAAACAATCCAAAATCAGGACGTGTTATGGAAAAAGCCGGAATGAAACCGGAAGGTATTCTTAGAGCTGCCGGAAAGAACAACCTCGGAATCTGTGATGATGTATGGCATGCGATGATCCGAAGTGACAGGAAGAAATGATTTAAGGAGGAAAATATGGATATCAGAATAGAACCCATGACAAGAGAGCAGATGCATGAGATGTATCAGGATTTCCAAATGGATCCCATGATCTTTGATGACATGGAACTCTTTGAAATGGCCAAAAACTATGTATATAATCCCGAGAAAACGGACATGCTCTATGACATGCGTATCGCTGAAGAGGGCAGTCATCTGTTCGCCGTAATGCTTGACGATAAAGTGATTGGCGAGGTTGGACTCAGACATTACAGCGATGAAACAAAGGAATGCGAGCTGAGCGTTCACATGATGAATGACTCAGTGAAGGGCAAAGGCTACGGAACTCAGGCTGAGAAGTTGGCCATTGATTACGCTTTTGATGTGCTCGGAGCAGAAAGCATCTTTACAGAGTCTCTCATAAAGAACACCAGAAGCCAGCACATTATGGAAAAAATGGGATTCAAGTATTTCGGTGAAGAGGAAGGCTTCAAGCAGTACCGTCTGGAGAAAAAGGACAGAGTGTAAAATGGATCGTGACCTGATAACCAAAACTGAAGAATTTCTGAAGGAAAAGTTCGATTCCGGCCTGTACCTTAACGCTCATCCGGAGGCCAAGTCATACCGCCTGGAACACACCTATCGCGTGGCCAATATCGGAAGGCAGATAGCTGCGGAAGAAAGCTTTGATGAGACTGAAATGGTGATTGCCTGCCTTTTGCACGATGTATCGTACTGCGAGGAATTCGGCGAGGAAGGCTGGATGGAGCATGGAAGACTATCAGCCAAGATCGCAAGACCATTCCTTGAGGGACTCGGACTGGCAGAGGATCGGATCAATGATATCTGTTACGGTATAGCCATACACGTGGATGATAAGGCGGACTTTGATGGAGAAAGAACAGCTTTCGCACTATCTGTAGGCGATGCGGATAACATAGACCGTTTCGATGTGTATCGCATACACGAAGGTCTTGCAGTCGAGGGATTCATAGAAATGAGCTATGATGATAAACTTGCATATGTGGTAAAGCGTCTTTCCAGGCTGAGAGAACTGAAGGATCTGCCTATGGCCACCAAGGCTGCAGAGAAAATGTGGAAGGACCGGCTGGACTTCTATATCAGCTTCTATGAAAAATTGGTGGATCAGTTGAACTCAAGCAAAAGCATTCTGGACTGAAAAGAGGAAAGAACATGATAAAGACCATAGGAATCGTAAGCCTTTCAAGAGGCATACTGGGCGAGGACTTCATGAAGCACGAAGTGGAGTCCGGGCTTCGCAGGCTTCATGACATGGGACTTGAAGTGAAATTCATGCCCAACTCCATGAAGGGAGTTGAATTTATTGAGGCGCACCCGGGAAAGAGGGCAGAAGACCTGCTGGAGGCTCTTAGAGACCCGGAGATCGATATGATACTCTGCGCCATCGGCGGAGATGATACCTACAGACTGGCACCATATCTTTTCGATAATAACGAGCTGGCAAAAGCAGCCTGTGATAAAGTGTTCCTGGGCTTTTCAGATACTACGCTGAACCACTTCATGCTGCACAAAGCAGGTATGAAATCATTCTACGGGCAGGCATTTCTTCCGGACATATGTGAGCTGAGCTCAGATATGCTTCCATATACAAGGAAGTATTTCGAGGAGCTTA
>CACYYH010000021.1:0-26229 GCA_902778565.1 uncultured Eubacteriales bacterium | reverse complement strand
TGATATCTGGTATGAGCAGAGGGAAAGCTTCGGCACTGATCAGATAGGAGTGGCTCTTCCACAGCATGAAAATCATGGTTTCGAACTGCTTCAGGGATCGTCAAGGTTCAGCGGAAAGATCCTGGGAGGCTGCATAGATTCCATGTATGACATGTTCGACGGAGAACAATATCAGGACATGCCCGTGATTTGCGAAAAATATCATCTTTTCCCGGATGCGGAGGACTGGAGGGGCAGGATCCTGCTTCTGGAATCCAGCGAGGAAAAGATGCCGCCTGAAAAGTACCGCAAGGCTTTGGAATATCTGAAAGAGAGAGGTGTGTTCGACGCGGTCTCAGGCGTTCTGATGGGCAAGCCCATGGATGGGGCTTTTGAAGAAGATTATAAGGAACTGCTGGTCGAGGTGATAGACGATCCTCAGCTGCCGGTTCTTTGCAATATAAATATCGGCCATGCTCTGCCGCACTGCATCATGCCTTTCGGCATGGATGCCGCCGTGGATGCAGATGAGCAGGTCATAAGATTCAAGGGGTAAAATATGTTTGATACTTTTATTGAGAATATTCAGGTCGTAGGACCGGTATTCGCTTTCGTGTGGATACTGACCATAGTATTGACTGTCTGGAGACCGCAGATGTATTTCAACAGCATCCTCCTGATTATCGCCATATTTGTGACTATGATATTCCTTGGGGGATTTTTCGGAGATGGCGCAGGGGTCTTCCTTTTAGTGTGTTTCATTATAGTTATGATAGCGCTGTTTCTGGTACCCGTCATGCTGATCATAAACGGCGTCGTTATGATAAAGAATGAATCCGTTTGCGCAGCGCATCTTTTGTCGCTGGGGCTCGGTATCTTCGTGGGAATAGGCGAGATCGCGACGGTGCTCTATGTTCTAGGCCTGTCAGGTTTCGCAGGATTTGAATCACTGGGTCTGTGGAATCTTTTTCTGGTGTTTACTGTTTTCTACTTCAGCTGCCTCGTGCTGAGCTTTGTCATATATTCGATCTTCATCCAGCACATGCCTCACAGGATGACCTTCAACTATGTGATAATCCATGGGGCAGGTCTGGCAGGAGGCGAAACTTTAACTAAACTTCTCTCCAACAGAGTCGACAAAGCCATTGGGATCTACGAGAAGTGCAAAGTGAAGCCGATGATCATTCCCAGCGGCGGTAAGGGAGACGACGAAAAGATCAGCGAGGCCCAGGCAATGAAGAACTATCTTCTTGAGCATGGCGTTCCCGAGGAAAGCATCATTCTTGAGGACGAGTCGACTACAACGGAAGAAAACCTTAAGAACTCCAAGACTATAATCGACTCGAGAGAAGGAAAGAAGAGGACAGCACTGATATCAAGCAACTATCACATCTACAGGTGCCTGAAACTCGCAAAAAAGATCGGTCTGGACTGTATAGGTATCGGCGCAAAAGTGGCGCCATACTACTGGCCATCAGCACTTATCAGAGAATTCGTTGCGGTGTTCCTGACCAAGAGCTTTTTCATCTGGGCGATGATAGGCTATCTGCTGTTCACAGGACCGGTATTGTACGGTATCTTTTCATAATGACAGAAAGCGGTGAAATAAAATGAAGTCAAGAGATCTAACAGGCTATTTTATGGGGCTTGTCATATTTGTCATACTGATACCTCTTATAATGTGGCGCCTGTCTTTGCCTGTGCACACTAACGCAGTGCGGGTTGCCGTCTTCATTATTCTGGCGGTCGCGGGCATAGCTCTCAGCATATGGTCCATCATATACATGAAGAACGTGGGCAAAGGAAATCCCATGGATGCCTTCAACCATGAAATAGGCACGAGGACTGTGAACCTCATGACAGAAGGGCCTTACAGGTTGTGCAGGAATCCAATGCTTCTGGGAGTGTTCATCTACTACGTCGGTCTGGTGATCTGCCTGGGATCATGGAGATCATTTACCATCTTTCTGGCGTTCTTTGCGGCAATGATGGCGCAGGTGCACAGTGAAGAAAAAAGGCTTGCAGAGGACTTTGGCGAAGCATATCTGGAATATAAAAAGAAAACTAAAAAGCTTATACCATTTATCTGGTAAGACAAGGAGGACATCATGGTACCGTTTTGCACATGTTCTGACACAGAATGCCCTTTCAACCCTGTAAATCATGATCAGGGATGCACACCGTGCATAGCAAAGAATCTGAAGGAAAGGGAGATCCCAAGCTGCTTCTTCCATCTGGCAGGGGGAGAGAAGCCGACGCCTGACTGGCACTTTGAGGATTTTGCTGCCCTGATCAACAAAAATAATGCGGAGGAATAACTTTGGAAAAGACGAACGTTATGAGGGTCCTGGCACAGAAGAAGATCCCTTATAAAGAATACTATTACGGAGATACCGGCGCTATCAGCGGAGTTGACGTGGCTGACGCTCTCGGGGAAGATCCTGAAAGAGCTTTCAAGACTCTGGTGACCGTGGGAAAAACGAAGCAGAACTACGTTTTCATGATCCCTGTTGCGGAGGAACTTGACCTGAAAAAAGGCGCCAAGGCAGTGGGGGAGAAGAACATCGACATGATCCCCCAAAAGGAACTTCTGCCCCTCACGGGGTACGTTCACGGGGGCTGTTCTCCCATTGGAATGAAGAAGCAGTTCAGGACTGTGATAGACGCTTCCGCTGAGAGATTTGAGTCCATAATGTTCAGCGGAGGAAAGATCGGATACCAGGTGGAAGTGTCCCTTAAGGACCTTTCAAAAGTGATCAGATATACCTTCTTTGACGTGACCAAATAAGGCACAAATAACTTGACTTGAGGGGTTCCAAAAGGTTATAATCCCATTGTTTGTTATTAACATACTTTTAGGAGGTATTATTCAATGTTATTTCAGCTTTATTCAAGCCATGCCGGAATGCAGCTGTTAGGTTGGGTACTCGTTTTCGTAGGACTGATCCTCATGAACGAGATCGGCCGCAGGACCAAAGCAGGCGGAATGGTGATCTTTGTAATCATTCCCGTGATCCTGACGGTTTACTTCATCCTCGCACATTGCGGTATGTTTGGAGGAGAAAACAATCCCACAGTCGCCATCATGGACGGATGGTTCCACTACTTCAAGCTCTATGCTGCTGACATCGGATGCGTAGGTTTCATGATGATCAAGTACAAATGGGGACTTGGCAAATATGACTGGTTCAAATGGTGGCCCTGGTTCATCGTTGCAGCCAACATCATGATCGCAAACGTTTCCGATATGGAATCTTTCCTTGCGGCATATCACATCACCGGCGACTTCAGCGGCGCATGGTGGGCTTCAAACGAAGGCGTATTCATCTACGGCGGATGGTGGAACCTGCTTAACGCTCTTGCAGGACTCATCAACATCTTCTGTATGACAGGCTGCACATATCTGCTCACATCAAAGGATAAGAACAAATCCGACATGATCTGGCCCGATATGACTATCTGGTTCATCATCGCTTACGATGTATGGAACTTCGAGTACACATATCTCAACCTGCCTACACATTCATGGTACTGCGGCGTTGCTCTGCTTCTTGCTCCTACCTTTGCAAATGCACTGTGGAACAAGGGCGGCTGGATCCAGAACCGTGCCAACACTCTGGCTATCTGGTGCATGTGGGCACAGGTCGTTCCTGCATTCCAGCTTTCATCCAGATTCGCAGCTGCTCTTCCTTCCGTTTACGGAGGAGCTACAGCTAACGGTATCACAGCATACGATCTTTACACACCTGCTATCGAGCTCTTCAAGAGCGGTATGGGCAAGACCGAACAGGCAGGTCAGATCATCGCTGACATGGGTATCACAGCAGATCCCAGAGCACAGGGTGTACTTGCTGTCGCAGCTCTCGCTATCAACGTAGTAGTTATGGCATTTATCATCCAGCGCTCCATCAAGATGGGCAAGAATCCTTACTCCAACTGTGTTTGGGAAGGAACAAAGGACTTCGAAGAAGCTATGGCAAGAGCAGACGTATAATTCTGCATCTTTTCAGAACTTAATATTTTCGAAAAACAAAACTGCCGTATCCGGAAAGGATGCGGCAGTTTTTATGTCATGGCCGGCGACCCGGTCACCTATGCATTTAAATCAGTTTAAGGGATATTTCTCCGCTGGAAAGATCGCCGATCTCTCCGTCGGAGTATTTTACTTTAAGGGAAAAATCGTCATTTATCTGAAGTACCGAGGCGGGCCGTGCCTTGCCTCCGGAGATCACGTTCACTTCGCGTCCGCAGGTTATGTTCAGCGTTCTGTAAGTGCTGAGGTATTCTGCTTTGTTCCCGGGCCAGTCTTCGGTCATCCTGTCCAGTTCACGGATCATGCAGGCAGCCAGTTCGGACCTGGATACCTGTCTTCCGGTCTCTATTGCGATGGAGGATGCGATGCCGGATATATCTTCGGGAAAATCCGAAGGCTCGTTATTGACGTTTATGCCGATGCCGATGATGATGCTGTCTATGCCATCAGCCGGATCGTTTATGATCATCTCGGTGAGTATGCCGCAGATCTTTTTGCCGTTCATGTAGAGGTCATTTACCCACTTTATGCCCGGCGCAGTGCCGCAGGCAGCTTCAACGGCCTTTGCCATGGCGGAGGCTGTCCATGCTGTAAGTGAGACGGCGTCTGAAGGCGCTACCTCAGGCTTCATAAGATATGACAGGTATATTCCTTTTCCTTTTGGCGAAAAGAAGTTTCTTCCCAGACGGCCTCTGCCTCCGGTCTGCTCGTCGGCGATCACCACCTGGCCTAAGGGAGCGCCTTCGGCTGCCATTTTTTTAAGAAGGTTGTTGGTGGAATCTGTCTGATCCAGCACCAGAACTTTCTCCATGCGTACTTTTCCGATGAGTTTTCCGATGTCTTTCATAGTTTCTCCGATTTACTGACGATCATTGTTTTGTAACTATATCATTATATTTCACATTCTTTGGGATGTAAAGAAGGGTAGACAAAAGTATTACACAGTATACTTTGCTTTTTTAATGAGTTGATAGTATAATGTTCGGGTAAGATGATTTGCTGAACTGAAAGGATCAGATGAACTATGATGCATTTTAAATACGTTCGCATACAGGGACAGGAACTTGCGGCTAATACGATGTATGCCAAGGGAGTATTCAGCATGTGCTGGCAGCTGATCCAGAACGATGAGATGGAAGAGGAAGATGCGGATCTCTACCGCGAGATAGACGACTGGTTCGCAGAGAATCTTCCCTGGCCGGAACCCTGTAAAAGACAGGAAAAGGTGGTCTGCTTCTTCAAGACGGAAAATTCCGAAGAAATGCTGAAAATGATCCGCCCGGCGCTGTGGCTGCTGGAAAGATACAATCACCCGTACTATCTGGTATACACAAATACCCCCGGCGAGATCGTTTACGAAGATAAATATCAGGTGGCAGTTAAAGTGCCCGGCTTCCTTACAATAGAGGAAGTCCAGGAGAGCTGGAGCCCTGAGGATTAGAAGGTATTTTTATGAAAGTCAAAACTAATGAGATGACGCAGACGGCAGTCATGACTGCTGTTCTTTGCATTCTGGGACCGCTGACGGTACCCATAGGCCCGGTGCCCATATCACTGGCGCCGCTGGCAATATTGCTTGCCGTATACGTCCTGGGTACTCTGAAAGGTACAGCGGCCTGTGCGCTTTATCTCCTGATCGGAGCCTTCGGACTTCCTGTATTCTCAGGCTTTTCAGGGGGCTTTGCCAAGATAGCAGGGCCTACAGGCGGATATCTGATCGGATATATTTTCCTGGCGCTGATCGCAGGATGGTTCATACATAAGTTTTATGACAATGTAGTAATACAGTTTCTGGGCATGTGCCTGGGAATGGCAGTGCTTTATGCTTTGGGAACGGTCTGGCTTTCACAGGCTGCAGGCATGACATTTAAAGAAGCCCTTGCTGCAGGCGTTATTCCTTTTGTTCTGGTAGATCTGATCAAGATCGTCTGCGCCATCGTACTCGGAAGGGCAGTCAACAGCAGGCTGGAAGCCGGAGGATTCCGAACCAAGTGAAACAGTAAAGGGACATGATATGAGACGAAAAGACAGGGAGATCAAAGAACATAATGAAATAGTTGAGGTGATCAGAAACTGTGACATATGCAGGCTTGGTCTGGTGGACGGAGAGTACGCATATATCCTTCCGCTGAATTTCGGCATGGAACAGGATGAGGAGGGAAAGGTGACCCTATACTTCCACAGCGCTCTTGAAGGACGCAAGACGGAACTTCTTAAAGAGGGTCTTAAGGCTTCCTTTGAGATGGATACAAAGCATGAGATCGAGTACGACGAGGGAAGAGGTTACTGTACCTATTACTTCGAAAGCGTAATGGGACGCGGTACTATCCACATACTGAATGACGATGAAAAGTTTGAGGCCCTGAAAAAACTCATGGATCATTATCATCCGGGAGCAAATGCATATTTCAATACTGTGGCTATCCCCAGAACCTTGGTCTACGCTCTTGAAGTGGAGGAGATGACAGGTAAAAGAAAACTTCCGAAATAAATCCGAAGCCCGCAAAAGCGGGCTTTCTTTTTGTTGTAGAGGTATGATAATTGATGTATAATTAAATCTATAATGGGTCAGTATGGCCATTTACAAACTGATTTTTCAAATGAGGTGACTTAAATGGAAGACAACAAGATGAACGAAACTTATGACCGCATGCCCATGATCGGAGATCCCGCGCCGGAATTCCGCGCCATCACAACCATGGGAAAAGTGGATTTTCCTGCAGACTATAAAGGAAGCTGGGTAGTGCTTTTTTCACACCCCGCAGACTTCACTCCGGTATGCACCACGGAATTCATCGGCTTCTCGAAGATGGCTGAGGAATTCGCTGAACTGAACACCAAACTTCTGGGTCTTTCCATAGACTCTCTTCATTCTCACCTGGCATGGTCCAGAAGCATCGAAAACATTGACCTGGACGGAAACGGACCTGTCAAGGTCAAGTTCCCCATCATCGCCGACATCAGCATGGCCGTTGCAAAGAAATACGGCATGCTCCAGACGGTGGCAAAGACACAGACCATACGTGCGGTCTTCATCATCGACCCTGAAGGGATCATAAGGACCATACTTTACTATCCCATGAGCACCGGAAGAAACCTTCCTGAGATCAAGAGGATAATACTGGCTCTTCAGAAACACGATGAGGACAACGTAAGCACTCCCGCCAACTGGCAGCCCGGCGACAGGGTGGTCATGGGAGCGCCTCTTACCCTCGAAGACGCTGAAAAGCGTATGGCTTTGGAAGATGAAGACGTTAAGGTTTATGATTGGTATCTTTCAATGAAGAAAGATAAATAAATTTTGCATAGCATAAAGCAGTTAAGATGGGCAACAGATTAAGGGAAACCTTCAGTGAAAATTCATGCTATAAAATATTCTTTTTATCCCTGCTTATAACAGGACTGAGCTTCGGGATCTACAAAGGCCTTCAGGACAACTACCTGGCAGAGGTGGTTTCCATGGGAGAACTGGACAGAGGTATAACCGAGTTTTTCAGAGAACTCCCGGGACTGCTTCTGATTTTCATCCTGATAGTATTCTACACTTTTTCCGCAGAAACGATGTATAAAATCGGGGCGACAGTGACTCTTCTGGGAGTAGCCATGCTTGCTATAGTACCTCCTGTGAAGGTGTTGGTAATAGTCTCGATGTTTGTACATTCCCTGGGAGATCATATTCAGCTTGGAATGAAAAATACTCTGACGCTGAATTATGCCAGACCGGGAAAGGGAGGGGTGGCCTTGGGTTACCAGAATTCCATCCATCAGGTGGGAACGCTTGCAGGGTATCTTGTTGTTGTGCTGGCGTTTGCAGTACTGGGTGGTAAAATGCCCTTTAAGCTGTTCTTTGCGCTTTCCGGCGCGGTAATGCTTTGGGGCGTTATAGTTTCGTTGAGGATCACGGGAAACAGCGAAACGGATGATACCAAGCGCCGCTTCTACTTCAAAAAGAAATTCACCAAGTACTATATGCTTGAGGTGTTTTACGGTGCAAGAAAGCAGGTGTTCTTCACCTTCGGTCCTTACGTACTGATACTTATGTATGGAGCCAGCGCCATGGTGATAAGCCTGCTTTTTGCAGTGTCTGCAGTCTGCACTTATTTCTTTGCGCCTTTAGTAGGAAAGATAATCGACAGATTCGGTTACAAGATAGTGATGATCATGGATACGCTGATACTGGTCATTGTATGCTTCTTCTACGGATTCTCGCATCACATCTTCCCGGAAAAGATCGCTTTCATCGTATGCTGTGTGAACTATGTGCTGGATTCCATAATTTCACTGGCTTCGATGGCTTCCAACGTTTACGTACAGGACATATCCGACAGCCCGGATGAAATGAAGGCCACCATATCGACGGGAGTCTCGGTGAATCATATGATAACTGTTCTGATAGCGCTTTTCGGAGGCTGGATATGGCATGCCGTCGGCGTTGAGACTTTGTTCATCATGTCAGCGGTACTGGGTCTTGCAAACAGCGCTTATGCAGCCACCGTGAACCCCGAAAAGGACCGTTTGAGGTAATAATGGAAATAAAACCTATCGCACATATATATAACGACTTCCCTCAAAAGTTCGGGCTGCCCCGGCAGAGCGGCATGGCTCCCCATCTCATTTCGGAGATAGTAATGGATGAGGGATACCGTCAGCCTGATGCCTTCAGAGGGATAGAGAACTTCACTCATCTCTGGCTCATCTGGGAGTTCGAACCCATGGGAGCTGCTTCCTCAGGAGAAGAGGGCAGGTGGTCTGCCACGGTAAGGCCGCCCAAACTGGGAGGAAACGAAAGAGTAGGGGTATTCGCCACCAGATCGCCCAACAGGCCCAACAGGCTGGGAATGACGGTGGTAAAGGTCGTCTCTTTTGGAGTTGAGGAGGACAGAGGGCCTGTACTTAAAGTTTCCGGGGCAGATCTGAAGAGCGGCACGGCGATATATGATATCAAGCCTTATGTGCCCTTTGCGGACTGCGTTCCTGAGGCTTCAGAAAGCCTTATGAAGGACGCTTACGCCAAAACCATGGAAGTTGTAATGCCTGAGGCTATCCCCGCTGAAATCTCAAATGAGAGGCTCACAGCGTTGAAAGAAATACTGGAATATGATCCCAGACCGGGATATCAGAATGATCCGGACAGAGTATATTCCTTTGACTACGGAGAATACACCGTGAGATTCAAAGCAGATGATGGAAAGATCACGGTAACAGAAATAACTGAGAGGTAAGACATGAAGACATTATATCTGGCAGGAGGCTGCTTCTGGGGCATGCAGAAGTTCATAGATCAGTTCGACGGAGTGCTTCATACGGAAGTGGGCTATGCCAACGGTCCTGACCGTGCTCCCACATATGAGGAAGTCTGCAATGACAGCGGCCACGCCGAAACTCTTAAGATCGATTACGATGAGACAAAGATATCCGGACTGGACCTGGTGAAGTATTTCTTCATGGTCATCGACCCGCTGTCGGTGAACAAGCAGGGCGGAGACGAAGGCATCCAGTACAGGACCGGCGTATATTATACTTCCGGGGACCAGCTCAGCGAGGTGCGCCCCGCATTCATCGAAAAGGAAAAGGAACTGGGATATCTTCCTCTGGCAGTGGAGCTGAGGCCTCTGGAGAATTTCTTCTCCGCTGAGGAATACCATCAGAAATATCTGGAAAAGAATCCCGGGGGATACTGCCACATCCCGCAAAAATATTTTGATTTAAAGAAATAGTTGATGAACGAAGAAAACACTGAAGTCAAAACTCCACAGAAGCTCTGGACAAAGAACTTCACCATCATAACCCTGGGCACGGCGGTATCGCTTTTCGGAAACGTGATATCAGGCTTCGCCACAGGGTTGCTTGTGCTGGACTTTACGGGCTCGGTGTTTCTTTTTGCCATCTACATGATACTCTTCGACCTCCCCAAGGTCGTGATGCCTCAGATCATAGGCCCCATCCTGGACAAGTTCTCCAGGCGGAAAATGATCTACACTCTGGACTTCATCTCGGCAGCGATATACGGTTTGTTCGGACTGGTATTGCTGAAAGGTGATATAAACTATGTGCTGCTCACCGCAGGCTGCGCCATGCTGGGCATCATCAGCAGCGTCTACACCGTGACATACGACAGTCTGTATCCGCTGCTGATAACGGAAGGAAACATGGGCAAAGCCTATTCCATCTCCAGCACCATGGAGTCACTGCTGATGATAGTGACTCCGCTCTCCGCATATCTCTATCACAAGATAGGCATAGCGCCGCTGTTCTTCATAGACTGCGCTTGCTATACCATAGCGGCGATATTTGAGATCCAGATCCGCGTTGAGGAAAACTACGTCATAGAAAAGGGTGAAAAGTTCGGCCTCAGACAGTATGGTGAGACCTTCAAAGAGGGCATCAAGTATCTGAAACTGGAACCGGGACTCATGGCTGTCGCGGTCTACTTCATGTTCTCCTCGCTGTCAGGCGGAGCCAACATGATAATCGGACTCCCGTATTTCCGCGGAGTGTACGGTATCAAAGGCGAGTACATCTTCATGATAGTTGGCGGCGCCATGATGGTGGGAAGACTGATGGCAGGAGTTTTTCACTACAGGCATAAACTTAAGCCTGAGCGCAAGTTCAGCATAGCCTTCATCGTCTATCTGTCCATCGCGATAATCGGCGGAAGCTATCTCTTTACGCCGGTGCCCTGCATGGTGGCCATGACTTTCGCTTCGGGAGTCCTGGGCATGACGTCGTATAACATCAGGATCTCAGCCACTCAGGCCTACGTGCCTCACGAAAAGAAGGGCAGGTTCAACGGCACCTTCCAGATGATGTCCACCTTCGGCATGCTCACGGGAGAACTGCTGTCGGGAGCAATGGCTGACTTCATGGATAAGAGAATGGTGCTTGTGTGCTTCTCCGCGCTGGAATTCACGGCCGCATGGCTCTTCATGTACCGCAACAGAAAAGAAGTCAGCAAAATATACAACAGAGAAACTTAATTTATAAGGAGTAAAGATATATGGATAACAAAGACCGTAACATCAGCATGATCAGAGATCTGGTCAATGCCCACGCACCCTCGGGCTTCGAGGATGAGGTGCTGGAAGTCGTAAGAGAGCAGGCTGCAGGACTGGGAGATTTTGAAGAGGATCACATTCGCAATCTCTACATTGCCAGAAAGGGCAACAGCGGCAAGCCTCTGATGATGCTGGACGCACATGCGGACGAAGTGGGTTTCATGGTGCATTCAGTAAGACCCAACGGAACCATCAGATTCACCAACATCGGCGGATGGAATCCGGGAACGTTGCCTTCATCCAGAGTCCTGGTAAGGAACGCAGAAGGAAAGTACATTCCGGGCATAATCGCAGCTAAGCCCATCCACTTCATGAGCCAGGCTGACAGGGACAGAAAACCCGAGATAAGCGACCTCAGCATCGATATCGGTTCAACATCAAAGGAGGAGACCGAGAAGGTATTCAAGATCAGGATAGGAGAACCCATCGTTCCGGATACGCCTTTCACTTACGATGAGGAACACGATATCATGATGGGCAAGGCTTTCGACGACTGCGTCGGAGTCGCAGCTCTGATCGAGACCATGAGGAGACTTGAGGGAGAAGACCTGAAGGTCGATGTTATGGGCGTGGTTTCAGCCCAGGAGGAAGTCGGTTCCAGAGGAGCCAAGGTAGCTGTAAGCAAGGTCAACCCTGACATCTCCATCTGCTTTGAAGCCTGTCCTTCTGACGATACTTTTACTGAGCCCTATGCTATCCAGGCTGCCATAAAGAAAGGACCCATGCTCAGGTTCATGGACAGAACCGTCATCTGCAATCCCAGGTTCCAGAGATATGCCCTGGATCTGGCTGAAAAGCTGGGCATACCCGTGCAGGCTTCTGTAAGAGAAGGCGGCGGCAACAACGGAGCCATGATCTGCGTATCTGAAAAAGGCACCCCGGTCATCGTGGTAGCCATACCGGTCAGATACATCCACTCCCACAACTGCATCGCGACTTACCATGATTTCAATGCAGCAGTTGAGCTTGCAGTTGCCATAGTCAAAGAACTGGACGAGGAAAAGGTGGCAGGATTCTAAACGATGATGAAAAAGCGGCTGAGGCCGCTTTTTTGTTTTTTGCAAGTCTATTGTTAACGGCACTTTTTTATGTTAAAATGCTAATTGGTAAGTTATGGCCTGAAACGGATACAGCTTAGTTTATGCAGGAGGAAAACATGCCGCACCCAGGAGGACACGGCCCCGGGGGCCACTACATGACAGAAGAAGAGAAGGCAGCTCAGCCCAAGATCACCAAGGCTCTGGTCAAGCGCGTCTTCAGTTATCTCACGCCATACTGGAAACAGTTTGTACTGGTGCTGGTTTGTATTGCTCTGTCATCGGTATTCGGTCTTTTGCCGTCCATCCTGACAGGTAAGATCATCGACGAAGGACTGATAGGGCGGGATCTGAGACTGCTTATCACATATATCGTAGCATCTCTTACTGTAACGCTTCTTTCCAACCTCATCGGAGTGGCGGAAAGTTACATAAACACATGGATCGCCCAGCATATAACCTTCGACATGAGGAACCAGATGTTCAGACATCTGCAGAAGATGTCCCAGAGGTTCTTTACGTCTAATAATCAGGGCGATATCATCACCAGGATGACCTCGGATATAAGCGGAGTTGAATCCGTCATAACCAATACTTTCAAGAGCATCCTTTCCAACACCATCACTCTGGTGTTCGCACTGGCAGCCATGTTCCAGAAAAACTGGATACTGGCGCTCTTAGGCATCGCGGTGATACCTTTGTTCGTACTTCCCACAAGGAAGGCAGGAAAGACCCGCTGGACCATCACCAGGGAAGCTCAGGAAGCCAACGACGAGGTCAACGGTATCCTGAACGAGACCTTGTCCGTAAGCGGTCAGCTTCTGGTGAAGCTCTTCGGCAAAGAAGATGAAGAGTACGAGAAGTATGAAAACGTCAACAACCGCATGATAAAGCTGAACATCAAGGAAAGGATGGCAGGCCGCTGGTTCTTTGTAGTACTGAACACGGTTACCAGCATCGGCCCAATGCTCCTTTACCTTGTAGGCGGCATACTGATCATGCAGTACAACAGCGATCTCACTGTAGGAGACATCACCGTAATGGTAGCGCTCCTGGGTAAAACGTATATGCCTGTGAACAGCCTTCTCAATATCCAGGTGGACTGGATGAGATCCATGGCAATGTTCACCAGAGTTTTCGAATATTTCGACATGCCCGTGGAGATCGAGAATCCGGAGAACCCGGTTATTCCCAAGGCTTCCACCGGAGAAGTGGAATTCTCACACGTGAACTTCTCCTATGACGGAGAGAGACAGATACTGAAAGACGTAAGCTTCAAGCTTAACAGCGGCAAAAGCATCGCCATAGTCGGTCCTTCAGGCTCAGGAAAGAGTACCATAATCAACCTGATACCGAGGTTGTACGACGTGAACTCCGGAAGCGTTACCTTTGACGGAGTGGACGTGAGGGAGCTGGATCTGGCCTTCCTGAGAAAGAACGTTGGAGTGGTCTCACAGGAGACATATCTCTTCAACGGTACCATCAGAGACAATCTTCAGTACGCTGATCCCGAGGCCACTGAAGAGGACATGATAAACGCGCTGAAAAAAGCGAACATATATGATTTTGTCGCTTCACAGGAAAAGGGACTGGATACGGAGGTCGGAAACCGCGGACTGAAACTTTCCGGCGGTGAGAAGCAGAGAATATCCATAGCCAGAGTGCTGCTGAAAGATCCTGCGCTGCTGATCTTCGACGAGGCCACGTCGGCTCTGGACTCCATTTCAGAGTCGAAGATCCAGGAGGCCATCGAGCCTATCATCAAAGAACGCACAAGCATACTGATAGCTCACAGACTGTCCACGGTGCTTGCCGCAGATGAGATACTCGTCGTAAAGGACGGAGAAGTGGTGGAAAGAGGCCAGCACAAGAAACTGGTGAAGGCAGGCGGCGTTTATACAGAGCTTTATACTACACAGTTCAACAGGGCGGATACGTTAGAAGACGAAGAACTCCGCCTTAAGGAAAAAGTTGCATCAAGCGGTTATACAGAGGGTGAGAGGACCTGGGTGGATCCGGAAGATCCGGAGGACCCGGGAAGGCTCAGCTAAGAGGAGGAAAACAAAAGACAATGGAAAAATTCAAAGCATTCTTAAAGAGAAAAGATATCGAGATCTCCCTTAAGAGATACGGTATCGATGCACTTGGCGCCATGGCGCAGGGACTGTTTTGCTCGCTGCTGATAGGAACCATCATCAACACCATCGGCACGCAGTTCGGCATACCGTTCCTGACCACACCCGTTGCCACTGTCGGCGGTATTGATTACACCGTAGGCGGTATCGCGACTGCCATGAGCGGTCCTGCAATGGCTGTGGCTATAGGTTACGCCCTGAAGTGTCCTCCGCTGGTACTCTTCTCAATGATCGCGGTAGGTTTTGCATCCAACGCTCTTGGCGGAGCAGGAGGCCCTCTGGCCGTACTCTTCGTTGCCATCATCGCTTCAGAGATCGGCAAAGCCGTATCCAAGGAAACCAAGGTCGATATCCTTGTTACTCCTCTGGTAACCATCGGCGTAGGTATATTCTTCTCATGGCTCATCGCACCTCCTTTGGGAAGAGCGGCCATGTGGGTAGGAAACCTCATCATGTGGGCAACTGAACTCCAGCCGTTCCTCATGGGAATACTGGTATCCGTAGTTGTGGGCATGGCCCTTACGCTGCCCATCTCATCCGCTGCCATCTGTGCGGCCTTACAGCTCACAGGCCTTGCGGGAGGCGCTGCGGTGGCAGGCTGCTGCGCTCAGATGATCGGTTTCGCAGCCATCTCATTCAGGGAAAACCGCTGGGGCGGCCTGATCTCACAGGGAATCGGCACATCCATGCTCCAGATGGGAAATATCGTAAAGAATCCCAGAATCTGGATCGCGCCTACGCTGGCTGCGGCAGTTACCGGGCCTATCGCCACATGCATCTTCAAGCTTAAGATGAACGGCGCGGCAGTATCATCCGGCATGGGCACCTGCGGACTGGTAGGACAGATCGGCGTCTACACCGGATGGGTAAACGACGTTGCAGCAGGTACAAAAGAAGCCATCACTGCCTTCGACTGGACCGGACTGATCCTGATCTCCTTCGTACTTCCCGCCATTCTGGCTCTCATCTTCAACTTCGGACTGAGAAAGATGGGCTGGGTAAAGGACGGAGACATGAAACTCCAGTAAAAAATATTTTGCGGAAAGGTTTAATATATGAAAACATTAGCTGAATTACAAAAAGATTACGCTGAACTTATAGTTAAGTCCGGCCTCAACATCCAGAAGGGACAGAGACTGGTGCTGGCATGCCCCGTCAGCGAGGCGTTTTTTGCAAGACTCTGCGCCAAGGCAGCCTATGAGGTGGGCTGCAAGGAAGTTATCATGCGCTGGGCTGATGACGATCTCACCAGGTACAAATATCTCTATGCTGATGACGAGATCTTCGATAACGTGAACCAGTGGGAAGTGGATATGCTGGATACTCTTTCACTTGAGGGAGCCGGCTTCCTTTCCATCTATGCAGAGGATCCCGAGAACCTGAAAGACGTTGATCCCGACAGGATCAAGAGATCCCAGATCTCAAGAGGAAAGGCTCTGGAAGCCTTCAGGATCAGACAGATGAGAAACGACTGCCCCTGGTGTGTGGTATCCGTACCTACGAAATCATGGGCAAAAGCTGTCTTCCCTGAACTTGGTGAAGACGAGGCTGTACTGAAGCTCTGGGCAGAGATACTGAACGCTTGCAGAGTTGACGGCGGAGATGCCGCTGCCAACTGGAAATCGCATTCTGAAGAACTCAGAAGACACGTTGAGATCCTGAACAAATACAACTTCAAGTCTCTCAGATATCACAATGCTGCAGGAACCGACGTAACCCTGGAACTCCCCGAAGGACACTTCTGGGCAGGAGGCGAGGAAGTCTGCAAAGCAGGCTATGGTTTCTCAGCCAACATTCCTACTGAAGAAGTATTTACACTTCCCAAGCGTGATACCGTAAACGGTAAGCTTGTGGCCACAAGACCTCTTTGCCTGAACGGAAGCATAATCGATAACTTCTATTTCATAGTCAAGGATGGAAAGATCGTGGAAGCGCACGCAGAAAAGGGCGAGGAAGTACTGAAAAACGCCATCTCAGTAGACGAAGGCGCATCCTACTTCGGAGAAGTGGCTCTGGTGCCTTACGATTCACCTATCCAGAATTCAGGAGTACTTTTCCTGAATACGCTCTTTGATGAGAATGCCTCATGCCACTTCGCATTCGGCGAGGCTTATCCCTGCATCTACGGATCCGAGGAAATGTCCGAGGACGAACTGAAGGAGAGAGGCGTGAACTTCTCCATGACCCATGAAGACTTCATGGTGGGATCCGCTGACCTCTCGATAATCGGAACCACTCACGAAGGCGAGGAAGTGGAGATCTTCAAGGACGGAAACTTCACATTCTGATTTAAAAGTAAAAGGGCTGCTCTGGCGTGGCCCTTTTTTAGTGCCTTTTTAGTCAGGGTAAGCCTGTGCTTTTAAATGCATTTTTTAAGGTCCGGGTAAGCCTGTACTGCAAAAAAACGATTTTGAGCTTATCTATTTTGAGAATTCTTTATTAAGTGGGAGCAATTAGTAAGCTCAAATAGAAATAAGGCTTTAAAAGACTTACTTTTGCTGATGAAAAGTAAGCTTTTTAGCAATTATACGGGAAAAAAGTAAGCTCATTCTGCATATTTTGCAAAATGAGCTTATCGCTAATATAGAGCAAAAAAATAAGCTGAGATGAAAACTCAGCTTACCTTTCAACATTTTTTACAGCGCTGTTACATCTTCCTCCTGGAGAAGGGGAATGCCCCTGGCTCTGAGAGCGGCTTCCACAGCGTCGTTGTCCTCGACTCTGATTACAAGGTAGGCGCTGTCGGTCTTGGTGAGTAATGCGTACATGTATTCCATGTTCACTCCGATGGCGCTGATGACCTTGACGATCCTGGCAAGTCCACCGGGGCGGTCCTCCAGTTTGCAGCCGATGACGTCGGTGATCTTAACTATATGGCCTTCTTCCTTAAGGGCGGAAACGGCCTTATCGATATCGTCCACGATCAGCCTGAAGATGCCGAAATCCTGAGTCTCGGCAACGGAGAGCGCGCGGATATCTATGTTATTGGCATAAAGGCAGTCGGTGATCTCCTGTAATTTGCCTGCTTCGTTCTGTACGAAAACTGATAATTGTCTGATGCTCATGTCATTCACCTCCTGTATTTATTTTAATCGTGAAGTTTTCTCTTGTCAACGACTCTGACGGCCTTGCCTTCACTTCTGACTACGGACTTAGGCGGCAGCAGGTGTACCTTCGGCCCGATGCCCAGCATGGATCTCATGGCGCCCACAAGTTTCTTTTCCATGTCTGCGATATCCTTGACTCTGTCGGAGAACTGATCCGGTGTGAGTTCCACGTTGATATCGAAGGTATCGGTGTTGTTTACGCGGTCCACGATGATCTGGTAGTTCGGCGTATAGCCCTCGTTGAGCAGCACTGTCTCGATCTGTGAAGGGAATACGTTGACGCCTCTGATGATCATCATGTCGTCGGATCTTCCCAGAGGCTTGCTCATCTTCACGTGGGTCCTGCCGCAGGAACATTTTTTGCGGGTGAGCCTGCAAAGGTCGCGGGTGCGGTATCTCAGGAGAGGGAAGGCTTCCTTGTCAAGAGAGGTGAATACCAGCTCGCCGATCTCGCCCTCAGGCATAGGTTCGCCTGTGTCGGGGTTGATGATCTCTGCATAGAAATGGTCTTCGTTTATATGCATTCCGGTCTGCTCCTCGCACTCGAAGGAAACACCGGGACCGCTGAGTTCAGTCAGGCCGTAGATGTCATAGGCCTTGATACCCAAAGTATTCTGGATGTTCTGTCTCATTTCCTCTGTCCAGGGCTCTGCTCCGAAGATACCAGCCTTAAGAGGAATGTCATCGGGACCGTAGCCGTTTTCTGCCAGGGACTCGCCGAGGTATGCCGCATAGGAAGGTGTACAGCAAAGGATCGTTGCTCCCATGTCCATGATGAACTGCATCTGTCTGTCGGTATTTCCTGAAGACATCGGAAGGGTGAGGCAGCCGACTTTGTGTGAGCCGCCGTTCAGTCCTGCGCCTCCTGTGAAGAGGCCGAAGCCGTAGGATACCTGGCAGACATCATTTTCATTGCCGCCTGCTGCCACGATAGCTCTGGCGCAGCATTCGTCCCAGAGGTCGATGTCGTGCTGAGTGTAGTAGGCTACGACTCGCTTGCCGGTAGTGCCGGAGGTGGAATGGATGCGCACGCACTCGCTCAGAGGCCTTGCCAGCATTCCGAAAGGATAGGCTTCCCTGAGATCGGACTTTGAAACGAAAGGCAGCTTGCTGATATCGTCTATGCTCTTGATATCTTCGGGCTTAACGCCTTTCTCGTCCATGAGATCTCTGTAGTACTTCACGTTGTCGTAAACGTTTCTGACCTGCTTTACGAGCTTTTCGGACTGGATGCGTCGGATCTCCTCATAGGGCATGGTCTCGATTTCTTTCTGGTAATAACGTTTCTCTTCCATCTGTTTCTCCTTTTACTGTGATGTTTACTTGGGAAGCTATCAAAAAACCCTCTTCCCGCAGGGAAAGAGGGCGAATTATCGCGGTACCACCTCTTTTTCGCATATGACCTTACGGTCACAGCCTCATCAGGCACTGACATGCCCTGGCGGGATAACGGTCGCCTGCCGGCGGCGCCTAATAGGATAACCATTCAGCGTGCATCTCTCGGAATGAATTCGGCCGCTTAATCACTTACTGCCTTGCAGCAACCGGCAGCTCTCTTGAAGCTTTAGGCGACGTACTGGTTTCCGGTCATCGATTTTAGGTGTTATTCAAAATATGTGCCCATTATACAGCGACAAAAACTGTTTGTCAACAACAAAATATAAAATATTTTTTGTTATTTTTTAACATATTTTGCTAAAGGGCGAGTTTGTTTCTGAGAGCTGCGATGTATCCGGCGTTCGCTCCGCAACAGCCCCCGATAAATTTGACTCCAGCATACTCTGCAGCTTTTGAAACCTCCACTGCAAACTCATCATAGTCGACATCGGAACCGCCTTCCATCATCGGCTTTCCGGCATTGGGCTTGAATATGAGAGGTATGTCGCTCAACCGGGAGAAGGTCTCGATTATCGGAAGGGCATCCTCAGGACCTGAAGAACAGTTAAGTCCTATGCCGATCGGATCGAATGGCCTGAGTCCCTCTATAATATCCGGAACAGAATTTCCCATCATCGTACGAGGGCCTTTCTTAGGCGAGCTTTTCGTAAAGGTAAGACTTATCATAAGCGGTATATCGGGCTCCACGTCTCTTACCGCCTTGGCCGCGATTTTTGCCATTTCCAGATCGAGGAAGGTCTGGATGTAAACCGCATCAGGACGACCTGCTATACCGGCTTCAGCCATCTCATGATAAATGTCGTATGCTTCTTCTTTGTCAATGGGTCCGAATGGCTTAAGAAGCCCTGTCAAAGGTCCCATGGCAAGAGATATATTGACATCTCTTCCATCCAGCGCATTGTGCGCGAGTTCCATAGCACGGCTTATGATCTGGGGCACTGTGTAATCAGTTCCCTTCATCGCCAGTCGGTTTGCTCCGAAGGTATTTGCCAGAACGTATTTAGCTCCCGCATCTGCCATTTCTTTGTGAAGTTCCAGAACGATCTCAGGTTTTTCTATGTTATATCTCCACACTGCTACTTTGTCATCAGTCTTTTCCCAAAGGCTGGTACCGACTCCTCCGTCGATCAGAATGATATCGCTGTTCATGAGAAACCTCCTTTTACCTACTAATATGATAGGTATATTATATACCCAGTGTTTCATAAAGTAAAGAAAAACATTATTTTTATCAGTTCTTTGTGGTATAATAACCCTGTATGGAGGAAGAACCTGTATTATGAACGTAGTTTTTGAATTCCTAAGTGAGGAACCGATAGAAAATCTCATAACTTCGATGCGCTTTAAGATGGACAAAGCCATATATTTCGGCTATCACGAGACCATCGAGGAATGGAAGGACTGCACGGCGAAATTCCTGAATAAATACTGTGAAGGCGAGGCATCTGTATTTCATGCCATGTCTCATACAGACGTTCAGTCTATGATGAAGACCATGAGACAGACCATAGAGATGGAGATATCTCAGGGGAATCAGATATATTTTGACATGACCGGCGGTGAGGACGCGATCCTCATGGCCTTCGGAATGCTGGCAGGGGAGTATGATACGCCTATGCATGCCTTCGATATCCCGAAGAACAAGATCAACAAGCTTGAAGAGGGTTCGGCCAGATCTATACTGGACGTCGAGCCCCGTGCTTTCAGCCTTGATCTGGACAAATACATAGAGATGCACGGCGGTAAGATAAACTATTCGCTCCACAAGAGCTCCAAAGACATGGATGACCCTGAATTCGCGGAAGACGTAGAGAAGCTCTGGTCGGTGGAAAATGATTTCACCGAGGAGTGGAATCTGCTTTCCATTTTCCTGAGAAATCACATGATGCCGGAATACTCTCTGGAAGTTAACTGCGATCTGGAGAAGATCGAAAACTCCCTAAAGAACACAAACAACCACCTGAACACTCTCAGCAAGTTCAACGCAATAATGGACAGGCTGGGAGAGGCCGGCATACTTCAGGATCTCAGGCACTCTGACGGAGTATACAGCTTCAGATACAAGAACAAGGCCGTGAAGGATTGCCTGAAGGACGGCGGAAGCACGCTGGAACTCTACGTCTACAAGAGAGAGCAGGCGGTCTCCGACGACTGCAAGGTAGGCGTTCACCTGGACTGGGACGGAGTGATCCACTATTCTCCCGGTATCGACGTGCTGAACGAGATCGACGTGCTTTCTCTCAAGGGAAACATTCCTGTGTTCATCTCATGCAAGACCGGCAAGATGGGTCCCTCCAACACGCTGCACGCGCTTTATGAACTCCAGACTGTGGCAGAGCGCTTCGGCGGCAAATACGCAAAAAAAGTCCTCGTCACTTCCAGGATGCCTGCTGACGTGTATATCACCAGGGCGGAAGAGATGGGAATAAGCATAGAACAGCTGAGTGATATCAGACATAAATCATAAGAATATGGAATGGCTTTCAAGAACTGAAAAGTTAATAGGAAAAGATGGCCTGGACAGGCTGGCATCTTCCAGGGTCGCAGTCTTCGGCGCAGGCGGCGTGGGAAGCTTCGTAATCGAAGGACTGGTGAGGTCCGGCGTCGGAGCCATCGACGTTGTGGATAACGACCAGGTCAGTCTGAGCAATCTCAACAGGCAGCTGATAGCCACCCTTGATACTGTTGGCATGGATAAAACAGCCGTGGTCAGGGAGCGCATAAAGTCCATAAATCCGGACTGCAAAGTTACGGAGCACAAGATGTTCTTCCTTCCTGAAACTGCGGATGAATTCGATTTCAGCGTTTACGACTACGTGGTTGACGCCATCGACACGGTGGCAGGGAAGCTTGCCATAATCGAAAAGTGCAGTTCCCTGGGAATTCCGGTCATAAGCTCCATGGGTACAGGAAACAAGCTGGATCCATCTGAGTTCAGGATAGCTGATATTTATGACACCAAGGTATGTCCTTTGGCCAAGGCCATCAGAAAGGAATGCCGGAAGAGGGGGATAGAGTCCCTTAAGGTCCTGTATTCCGAAGAAGAGGTGCTAAAGCCGGAGGCTGATACCGGAGACGGTGAAGCTCTTCCTCCGGGAAAGAAGACCACCCCGGGTTCCATATCTTTTGTACCCTCGGTGGCGGGCCTTATGATAGCAGGTGAAGTCATAAAAGATCTGATAGGAAGGAAATAACGTTGACCGATATCAAACTGACAGAAAAAGAATTTGAATATACAGTGGACTTCAAAAGAGACATCCACATGCATCCCGAGACGGCTCACAATGAATTCAGAACCACGGAAAAGATCAGAGAAGCCCTTGAGGGCATACCGGGCGTTGAGATCATGGACAGCGGTTTTGAAACAGGGCTGCTTGCGGTGATCAAGGGCCGTGAAGAGGGCAGGAAAATACTGCTCAGAGCCGACATCGATGCTCTTCCTCAGAACGAGGAATATGAAAGCCCCTGGAAATCCGTGATCCCGGGAGTGATGCACGCCTGCGGACATGACGTGCACACTGCATCCCTGGTGGGAGCGGCTAAGATCCTTGGAAGGATAAAAGAGGCCGGCGAACTGAAGAACACGGTATATCTGCTGTTCCAGCCGGCCGAAGAAGGGACCACAGGCGCCAGGATGGTTATCGACAAAGGCACTTTTGACAGGATCAGCCCTGAAATGTGCTTCGGCTTCCACAACTGGCCCAAACTCAGACTGGGGACCATCGCATGCCACAAGGGCGTGCTCATGGCAGGCAAAAGGAACTTCAGCGTTCTGATCAAGGGTTCCGGAGGACATGGCTCAATGCCGCACCTGAACGTCGACCCCATAGTCTGCGTGGCTTCAGTGATCCAGAGCCTTCAGACAGTAGTCAGCAGAAACACGGATCCCGTGGATTCGCTGGTTCTTTCCATAAGCATGATAGAGGGCGGAAGGCCCGTTAACATAGTGGCTGACGAGGTGAAGCTGGTGGCCACCGTCAGATCCCTTTCGGATGCAGCTCTGGACAGGGCGATAGAAAGGGTGGAGAGCATAGTAAAAAACACGGCTGAAGCCTATGGCTGCAAGGGTGAGGTTTACTGGCAGGAGCGCATCCCTGCTCTGCTGAACACAGATGAGATGTACGAAATTGCAAAGAAAGCGGCTTCCGGATGCGATGCAGAGATCATAGAGTGTGAGCCCAGCCTTGCCAGCGAAGATTTTGCGCTGTACAGATCCTTTGTTCCAAGCTTCTTTTACTGGATAGGAAGCACTCCTGAAGGAGAGGAACCGGAAGACCTGCACAGACCGCTCTTCCACTGTAACGACAGAGTTTTGAGGACTGCAGCTCAGCTGTTTGCAAGAGCTGCCATGACTGAATAAAGGAGGACATCAATGCCGTACAATATCAAAGAAGGGACCCTGAACTTCGGGGACTGCTCAATGGATTACGCCGAATTCGGAAAGGGTGAGAGACCGCTTCTCCTTATAAGAGGACTTAACATAACAAGACTTCAGGGAACCGTACCGAATCTTGTGAGAAGATACAGACTATATGCAGATAATTTCAGGATCTACGTCATAGACCGCAGGGAACCGCTCCCTGAGGTGATAACCGATGAGTTCCTGGCAGAGGACGTATATGAAGGCGCCAGGGCTCTGGGCCTGGAAAAGGTACCTGTCATAGGCAACTCCCAGGGCGGGATGATCGCCCAGTACCTCACGCTGAACCATCCTGAAATGGTGGAGAAACTGGTACTGAACGTGACCACGTCCACTCCGAACCCGGTGCTCAAAAAGAACGTGGAAGACTGGGTGAAGCTTACTGAGACGGAAGGACTGGCCGCAGTATCCGACGGCATGATGGGCATGATGTATCCTCCCGGAAAGGAACCCGCTCCCGGCGAAGGCGACGAGGTAATGGTGCCCGGTCTCAAATCACATCCCGCTGAAGAGTTCATCGCTCTTTCAAAGGCTTGCCTGACCTGCAACACCAAGGACAGACTCAAGGAGATCAAATGTCCCGTGCTGGTGCTGGGAGGCGGAAAGGACGTGATCATGTCACCTGAAGCTTCTGTGGAACTGGCAGAGGCTCTTGGCACAGAGGCTGTCATATTTGAGGAACTGGGGCACGGAGCATATGAAGATCCTGAGTATCAGGCTCTGGTGCTGGCATTCCTGAATAAATAAACGCAGTAATATTAAGACATAGTTAAGTTTTTGGCTATGTCTTTTATTTTTTTGCATATTATGTTATAATGCTTACCATAAAACTGGGAAGTTATGGCCTTTTTTTGCAAAAAGGTTTACAGTTGAATACATTTCAAAAGGAGTAGGCGCTTTGCGGCGCACAGTACTAAATTGGGGAAATCGTATAAAATAAATAAGTTTAAGGATAATTTCTGGTATTTACTTTTCTGGCCGGCATACATCGGAATATTCATAGCAGTTGAATTACTCGGCAACGGACAGCATCACGTGGTCCACTGCTTTATAGATGACATGATACCTTTTTGTGAGTATTTCGTGCTGCCGTATCTGACCTGGCATCCTCTGATCGCCATCGTGCTCATATACACGCTGGTGAACGAGACGGACAACTTCAGGAACCTGATGAAGTTCTTCATACTTACCTTTACGGTGACAATGGTCATCTATCTGGTGTATCCAAGCTGTCTGGAACTCAGGCCGGAGGTATTCCCGAGAGAGAATATATTTACCGAGATAGTGAGATTTGTATATCTGGTGGATACTCCCACCAACGTCTGTCCTTCGCTTCACATAATAGGTTCCCTGGGACTGTTGTTCGTGTCCTGGGACACCAGGGGAAAGGACAGCATACCGAAGAAGGTTTTCATGGCCCTGGCGGTGGTGTTCATCTGCCTGTCCACCATGTTCATGAAGCAGCATTCCTTTGTGGACATACTTGTGGCGATGCCCATATCCTTCATAGGGTGGGTGCTGTGCTTCAGAGGTAAAGAGATCGAAAAAATGGAAGAGACTTTAAGCGACATCTGACGAAAACTTTTATTTCAGGAGAGGAAAATTGGAGAACAAAGAAATCAAAGGATATAAAGAAGCATCTGAGTTATGCGAAAAAGTACTCAAATCAAGAAATAAATACAACCTGTACAAAGAAGGCCTGAGACCCATTGCAAACCTTAAGCACATGCTTGAGACTTCAGTGGAACTGTTCCCTGACAACGTAGCCTTCTGGCAGAAGTTCAAAAAAGGCGAGCCTTATACGCCCATAACCTTCAGGCAGACTCTGGAGGACGTAAATGCCCTTGGCACAGCCCTCATCTCAAGAGGCCTGAAGAACAAAAAGATCGGCGTCATAGGTGAGAACTCATATTTCTGGGCCATCAGCTATCTGGCTGTAGCCTGCGGCGTAGGAGTGGTGGTTCCCCTGGATAAAGAACTGAGCGCAGGCGAACTGGAGCAGCTCGTTGAGCAGTCAGGCATATCCTGCGTGCTCATGAGCAGCAAGTACAAGCTGACCTTCAAGAGCATGCTTGACAGGAAGGTGGGAAACCTTGAGTTCCTGGTGGATACGGGAGCTGAATCCAGCAACGACAGAGTATATGCATACAGAGAACTTATCTCAGAGGGCAAGAACCTCCTTTCACTGGGAGACAGGGCATATCTGGATGCGGAGATCGATCCCGAAGCTCTGGGAGTGCTGCTGTTCACGTCAGGTACCACCGGAGTATCCAAGGGCGTTATGCTGTCGCACAGAAATCTCTGCTCAGAGATTATGCTGGCACCGCTTCTCATCAAGTATACCCAGGACGACATCTTCTTCAGCGTGCTTCCGCTGCATCACACCTATGAATGCACCTGCGGCTTCCTGGTATCCATCTACAGAGGTTCATCCATCGGATACTGCGAAGGACTCAAGTACATCCAGAAGAACCTTCAGGAACTGAAGCCTACCATCTTCTGCGGCGTGCCTCTTATCTTTGATAACCTGCACAACGCCATCATGAAGAACGTAAGGAAGCAGGGAAAGGAAGCTCTGGTCACACGTATCATGAAGGTCGGCCGCTTTACCGAGAGATTCGGCATCGGACTTCCCAAAGCACTGCTGGGCAAGATCAGGGACGTTTTCGGAGGACGCATGAGACTGCTGGTCAGCGGAGGAGCTGCCATCAGACCTGAGATAATGAGATTCTTCAACGATCTGGGCTTCATCATGATCCAGGGCTACGGCCTTACGGAGTGCGCGCCTCTGGCCGCTGCAATCCCTACGGAGAAGAAGTACTATAACTATGATTCCGTAGGCCGCGTAATGGAGCAGGTGGAAGTAAAGATAATCGATAAAGATGAAGAGGGCGTAGGAGAGATCTGCCTCAAGGGACCCAACGTAATGATGGGATACTACAACAACCCTGAGGAGACAGAAAAGAGCCTGATAGACGGATGGTTCCACACAGGAGACCTGGGTTACATTGATAAGCAGAAATACATCTACATCACAGGCAGAAAGAAAAACGTCATAATCACTG
>CACYYH010000020.1 GCA_902778565.1 uncultured Eubacteriales bacterium | reverse complement strand
ACAGGCGTGGTCTTTTCCAACAGCCCCACCCAGAACGTGGGCTATGAGGTGCTTTCGGAGCTTCCCAAGGAAGCTCATCCTCAGAAGATGCTGAGCCTGGACAAGACCAAGGACGTGGGGGCTTTGAGATCCTTTGTGGGAGATCACGAGGCTCTGATGTCCTGGAAGCTGGACGGGCTTACCGTAGTCCTGACCTACCGTGACGGAAGCCTGGCCAAGGCGGTCACCAGAGGTAACGGCGAGATAGGCGAGGTCATAACCAATAACGCCAGAGTTTTTGCAAACGTACCTCTCAACATTGAGTTCAAAGGAGAGACCGTCTTAAGAGGCGAGGCTGTCATCACCTACGATGAATTTGAAAGGATAAATGCTTCCATCACCGACGAAGGCGCAAAATACAAGAACCCCAGGAATCTTTGCTCAGGCTCCGTCCGGCAGCTGGACCCTGCCATCACGAAGCAGCGCAGGGTCAGATTCTTTGCGTTCTCGCTGGTTTCAGCTGAGGGAAAGGACTTCGTCACCAGAAAGGAACAGTTCGACTGGCTGGCAGCCCAGGGCTTCCAGGTGGTGGAGCATAAACTGATAACAGGGGATACCGTTGAGGAGACCGTGAAGTGGTTTGCGGACAACATCGCGGAGAATCCGGTGCCTTCCGACGGACTGGTGGTTTCCTTAAACGACATAGAATACGGCAGATCCCTGGGCGTGACTGCCAAATTCCCCAGAGATTCCATAGCCTTCAAGTGGCAGGATGAGACTGCGGAGACTACTTTGAGAGAGATCGAGTGGTCAGCTTCCCGCACAGGCCTCATCAACCCTGTAGCCATCTTCGATCCTGTGGAGCTGGAGGGCACTACCGTTTCCAGAGCTTCGGTCCACAATATTTCAGTAATGAAGGAACTGAAGCTGGGTATCGGCGACAGGATCACCGTCTACAAGGCCAACATGATCATACCTCAGATCGCGGAGAACCTGACGGGTTCTTCAGCACTGGAGATACCCGGTACCTGCCCGGTCTGCGGAGGCTATACTGTCATAAAGAGTGAGAACGGCGTGGAGACTCTCAACTGTCCGAATCCGGAGTGCCCCGCTAAGCAGATCAAGGGCTTCGCTCACTTCGTATCCCGTGACGCCATGAACGTGGAGGGTCTTTCTGAGTCAACGCTGGAGAAGCTGGTGGACAGAGGTCTCATAAAGGATCTGGCGGACGTTTTCAGAGTTAAGGATCACCACGATGAGATCGTGACCATGGAAGGCTTCGGCGAGCTTTCCTTCAAAAACCTCTGCGACGCAGTGGAGAAGGCCAGAAAGGTCACTCCTCAGGCCTTCCTGTATTCTCTTGGCATTCCGAACTTCGGAAGGGCCAATGCCGGTCTTGTGGCAAAATACTGCAGGAACGACTGGGAGAAGATCAGGAGCCTTGAAGAGGATGAGCTTGTTACCATCGAGGGCATCGGCGACGTGATGGCCAGAGCCTACTGCGATTTCTTCAGAGACGAGAAGAACATCGCTGTGGTAGACGACCTGCTGACAGAAGTGGAACTGGACGGAAGCTTCGAAGAAACCGGCGACAAACTGGCCGGTATGACCTTTGTCATCACAGGAAGTCTGGAGACTTATCCCAACAGAGACGCTCTGAAAGAGGAGATCGAGGCCAACGGAGGCAAGGTGGCAGGCTCGGTTTCAGCCAAGACTTCATACCTGATAAATAACGATCTGACCTCCAATTCAGGCAAAAATAAGAAGGCAAAAGAACTGGGTATACCCATTATTTCAGAGGCTGATATGGTAAAATGGCTGAAAGAGGACATAAAACCATAAATTTTGTTTAACAATCACAATTTTTTGCTAAAAATTGTGCTGAAATTACAAAAAACCATTGACATTATGTTGAATTGGTGATAATATAGACCCATCTTGTAAATGGGGAGGTATTCATAATGAACTTAGCAATAGTTCTCAGCTCGATCATTATTATCAGCATTATTCTCGCAGTCGGCGTACTGCTCGAAAATAGTGCATATTGAGCTGTGGGCGAAAGATGAGTTCAGAATGTGAAACCTGTTTACGAATGCTAAAAGAACTTTCAAAGCCTGTGGCGATCGCCCCGGGCTTTCTTTATTGGCTTCTGAGGGCTGACAAGTGATGAAAGGATTTAAAACTATTCTTTAGGAGGAAAGAAAGACATGAAGACAAGTTTTGTAAAGAAGTTTATGGTCATTGCACTGGCATTGGCAATGGTATTCACCTTCGCAGCATGCGGAGGATCAAATGACAGCGGATCCGGCGATGATGGCGGAGAAGCCGGTGCAGCAGTGCTGAAGATCGGTTCATCCGGCCCTCTCACAGGCGGAGCATCCATTTACGGCGTAGCTGTTAAGCAGGGCGCTGAGATCGCAGTAGCTGAGATCAATGCCCAGGAATCAGATTTCCAGATCGAATTCAAGATGGAAGACGACGAAGCTGACGGCGAGAAGTCTGTAAACACTTACAATCAGTTAAAAGACTGGGGCATCCAGATCATGATGGGAACCGTTACTACCGGAGCCTGCATCACAGCTTCAGCTCTTACTTTTGAAGACAGAGTATTCGAGCTTACTCCTTCCGCTTCTTCCGCTGACGTAACTGCGGGCAAGGATAACGTATTCCAGGTATGCTTCACAGACCCTAACCAGGGTATCAAAGCTGCTGATTACATCGCAGAGAACTTCCCCGGACAGAAGGTAGGCGTCATCTACAACAACTCCGATCCTTATTCAACAGGTATCTTCAACAACTTCAAGGCTGAGTTTGAATCCAAGGGCGGAGAGATCGCTGCAGCAGAGAAATACCCTGATGATACCAACGCTGACTACAGTGCACAGCTCACTTCCATGAAGTCAGCAGGCGCTGAGATCGTATTCCTTCCTATTTACTACACACCTGCATCCGTAATAATGAAACAGGCTAAGGATATGAACTATGCACCTGTATTCTTCGGAGTAGACGGTATGGACGGAATCCTCGATATGGAAGGCTTTGATACTGCACTCGCTGAGGGCGTTATGCTTATGACACCTTTCAACCCGTGGTCAACAGATGAGGCTGTAGCTGCATTCGTAGAAAAATATCAGGCAACTTACAACGAAGTTCCAAACCAGTTCGCTGCTGACGGATATGATGCTATCTATGCTCTCTACAACGCATTCAAGGCTGCAGGCCTTTCAACGGATCAGCCAAACGAAGAGATCTGCGATGCTATGATCGCTCAGTTCACAGGCGGATTCAGCTATGACGGACTTACCGGAGCTGCTATGACATGGAACGACAAGGGCGAAGTCAACAAGACTCCTGTTGTCTGCGTCATCGAAGGCGGTATCTACGTAGACAGATAAAGACGATTGACATATAATGTTAATTGCAAAAGATTGAACTTGAAGGGGCGCTGCTTAAAGCGGCGCCCCAATTTGAGGATTAGAAATGATATTCTTAACCAACCTTATCAACGGCCTGAGCCTTGGCAGCGTTTACGCTATCATAGCTCTGGGCTACACAATGGTATACGGCATCTCCAAGATGCTGAACTTCGCCCACGGAGACGTTATCATGGTCGGCGCGTATATTTCTTTTTGCGCAACCATGTATCTTAATCTGCCTGCGTGGGTGTCGGTGATCCTTGCCATGATCGTCTGTACTGCTCTCGGAATACTTATCGAGGGGCTGGCGTACAGGCCTCTGAGAGGCACGGGATCTCTTGCGGTGCTCATCACTGCGATCGGCGTATCCTACTTCCTTCAGAACGCAGCGCTGCTTATCTGGGGAAGCGCCCCTAAGGTATTTACTTCCATTTTCAGCGCTCTCGGATCCAGCATCAGCCTCTTCGGAGGAGAGCTGACGGTCACCTGGGAAGCTCTGTTCACACTGGTGGCTGCAGTGATAATCATGATCGGAATGACACTTTTCACCGGCCAGACCAAGGTCGGAAAAGCCATGCGCGCTGTATCCGAAGACAACGGCGCGGCACAGCTCATGGGCATCAACGTAAACTCGACAATTTCAATGACCTTTGCTATAGGTTCAGCTCTGGCTGCCATAGCGGGCGTTTTGCTCTGCTCTTCATATCCTGCTCTTATGCCCACTACCGGCGCCATGCCCGGTATTAAAGCCTTCACAGCGGCTGTATTCGGCGGCATCGGTTCCATTCCCGGAGCCATGCTGGGCGGCATCCTCATCGGTGTCATCGAGATATTCGGAAGAGCGTATATATCATCGGAATTATCTGACGCCATCGTATTCGGCGTCCTGATCATAGTTCTTCTCGTGAAGCCTTCAGGACTTCTGGGCAAGAAGATAACAGAGAAAGTGTAGGTGAGAGTCATGAAGATGAAGATAAAGAACGGCAGACTTTCGCCTTATACCAAGAATTCGATCATATCCTACGGGATCGTGATCATTGCTTTTGTGGTGGTCAGCGTCCTTAACGGTATGGGTCTGGTTTCCAGTACTCTTCAGGGACAGCTGGTGCCCATATGCGCCTATATCATCATGGCAGTATCCCTTAACCTTGTGGTAGGTATTTCAGGTGAACTTTCACTTGGACATGCAGGCTTCATGTCCGCAGGCGCCTTCACAGCCATCGTCGTATCAGGCATGCTGGAAGCGTCAGACATGCCCGTTATAGCAAGGTTTGCGATTGCGGTAGTTTGCGGAGCTATCGTAGCCGGCGTGCTGGGCTTCCTCATCGGCATCCCGGTACTGAGGCTCAGAGGCGACTATCTGGCCATCGTTACCCTGGCCTTCGGCGAGATCATCAAAAACATCATGAACATAGTCTATGCAGGTGTTGACAGTCATGGATTCCACTTAAGGGCCAACCCGGATCTGGGACTTGAAGAGAGCGGAAGAATGCTTCTGAACGGTCCCATGGGAGCTACGGCAGTACAGCGTTTATCCACCTTTACTGCAGGCTTTGTTCTGGTGCTCATAACACTCTTTGTAGTGCAGAACATTATGAATTCCAAGCAGGGAAGAGCCATCATGGCCTGCCGCGACAACCGTATCGCAGCTGAGTCCATCGGACTGAACGTCATGAAGTACAAACTCATGGCCTTCACCGTTTCCGCTGCTCTGGCAGGCATGGGCGGAGCGCTTTTCGGACTCAACTTCTCCACGCTCCTTCCCATTAAGTTCAACTTCAATACCTCGGTACTCATCCTGGTATTCGTAGTGCTCGGAGGACTGGGCAATATCTGGGGCTCCATCATCGCCGCAACGATACTGACCGTCCTTCCGGAGGTCCTGAGACAGTTCGCGGATTACAGAATGCTGGCTTACGCCATCGTACTGATCCTGGTAATGATCTTTACGTATAGCCCTAAGATCAAGAACTTCACCCAGAACTTCATGGAAAATACCTTCAGAAAGAAGGACAAAAAACCTGAAGCGGAAGGAGGTGCGGCGGTATGAGCATAAAGTTTAAGAAAGACGACGTCATTCAGAACACCGTGTATGACGTATACGAAAACTATGACGAATCCAAGTCCACCGTCGAAGATATAATCCTCCCCGAAAGAGATAAGGATAAGGATCCCATCCTGGACATCAGAGGACTGGGTATTGATTTCGGCGGTCTGACAGCCGTAGATGAGTTCACCATCGCCATCGGCCGCACCGAGATCGCAGGCATCATCGGACCTAACGGAGCCGGAAAGACCACCATATTCAATCTGCTGACCAAGGTGTATCAGCCCACGAGAGGTACCTTCCTTTTCGACGGAAAGGACACCTCCGGTATGACCACCACCCAGATCAGCAAGATGGGCATCGCCCGTACTTTCCAGAACATCAGGCTTTTTGACAAGCTCACAGTAGAAGAGAACGTAAAGGCCGCCATGCACGAAGAGGTCAACTATGGCCTGGCAAGCGGCATCTTCCACGGACCTAAATACAGAAAGCAGGAAAAGGCTGCTCACGAAAGAGCGCTGGAACTTCTTTCCATCTTTGACATGCAGGACTTAGCCGACTATCAGGCCAGCTCACTGCCTTACGGAGCTCAGAGAAGGCTGGAGATCGTAAGAGCTCTGGCCACTAATCCGAAGGTACTCCTTCTGGATGAGCCCGCTGCAGGCATGAACCCTTCAGAGACCGCAGAACTGATGAACAACATCAGAAAGATCCGCGATACCTTTGGAATAGCCATACTCCTCATCGAGCATGACATGAGCCTTGTAATGAACGTCTGCGAGGGCATAGCAGTTCTCAACTTCGGACGTATCATCGCCAAGGGAACTCCGGAAGAGATCCAGAACAACCCTGCGGTAATCGAAGCATATCTCGGCAAGAAAAAGGAGGCGAAATAATGGAACAGATCTTACGCGTTGAAGACATCAACGTATATTATGGAGCCATCCACGCCATCAAGGGCATATCCTTTGAAGTAAACGAAGGTGAGATCGTGACCCTGATCGGAGCCAACGGAGCAGGCAAGTCCACCACTCTGAACACGGTGTCCGGACTCTTAAGATCCAAGACCGGATCCATCCATTTCCTGGGAGAAGATATCGGAAAGGTACCGGCTCACAAGCTGGTTGAAAAAGGCCTTTCGCAGGTACCCGAAGGAAGAAGAGTTTTCCAGCAGATGACCGTCCAGGAAAACCTGGAGATGGGAGCTTTCACTGAGAAAGCCTCCACCATACCCGGAAATCTGGAAAGGGTATACGAACAGTTCCCCAGACTCAAGGAGAGATACAAACAGATTGCAGGTACCCTCTCAGGAGGCGAGCAGCAGATGCTGGCCATGGGAAGAGCTCTCATGAGCGACCCCAAGCTCCTCATGATGGACGAGCCTTCCATGGGACTTGCGCCTATCCTTGTAGAACAGATATTTGAGATCATCCAGAACCTCCATAAGGCGGGAACCACCATCCTTTTGGTAGAGCAGAACGCGCAGATGGCGCTGTCCATCGCAGACCGTGCTTACGTACTGGAGACAGGCAAGATCTCGCTTAGCGGTCCGGCCGACGAGTTACTGCATAATGACAGCGTCCGCAAAGCTTACTTAGGTGAATAAAGAAAGGAGTTAGTGATGGGTAAACACATAATTACGATATCCAGAAGCTACGGCTCCGGCGGACGTCAGGTGGCCAAGGCTCTGGCAAATAAAATGAACATCCACTACTACGATAAGGAACTGATGCAGCTGGTGTCCCTTGAGCACGGCATCAATATGTCCATCGTAAGCGGAGCTGACGAGAAGCACGAGGAGAGCAGATTCAAAAAATATTCAGGGTCTGACATCGCTTCTCCTTCCAGCAAAAAATACCTTTCCAAGGACAACATCTTCAACATGACCGCAGGCATCATAAAGGACATCGCAGCCAAGGATGAGAGCAGCGTCATCGTGGGAAGATGCGCACATTTCGTTCTTCAGGACGATCCCAACGTGGTGAGAGTCTTCATCCACGCAGACTACGATGATCTCATCGAGAACGCCATCAAATACGATGGCTGTGACAGAGACGAGGCCATAAGACGCATCGACAGGATCAACAAAGAAAGGGCAGCGTACCACAAGTACTACACAGACCACGAGTGGAACGACGCCAGATGCTACGACCTCTGCCTCAACACTTCGAAGATCTCCATCGAGAAGTGCATCGAGGTTATCGAAGAATATCTTAAGATACTGGATTCGGTGAAATAGAGTTATGCAATAAACTCTTTAGAAGCAAGGCGTTTGTCGAATCATCCGTCAACAAATCAAAGATACTTTTCTCGGGCGGATCCCTACAAAATTACGGGATCCGCAGCCGATAGAAGTATCTTTTTCTTTGGCTTTATATCGCTCCACAAGAAAGTAGTAGCGTAGTTTATGTATTTTGAAGAAATGTAAGGCTTGACAAATGACTTTTGAGCTTTTGTAGCTAAGTTGACACTTAATAACAAGAATGATATTGTATTTATGAATAAACTGTAATAAAAATCACATTTTGATTTTGGGAGATTATCGATATGAGTGATATAGCACTATCAATAGTCTTTTTTGGAATTACTTATGCAGTCTTTAAGTATATTGGAAAAGACAATTCGATTAATATGGCTTTTTTTAGCTCAAGGGATGACCTGACCAGCTATATTCCTTCAATTCGCAGGTTGGGATTTTGTGCTCTTTTTTTTATATTGACTGAGTATCGGCATAAAATACTTGCGTTTCTATATGTTTTTGGTTATTATGTCGACCTATTGTTTTATATATTATTATGGTTGATTGTTTTATCAGTCATAGTATCTATAGATGAAATAGGTAATACTTATAATAATAGGAAAAAAGAAAAACTTCATAAAGATTGGTGTAAAAGCAGCAGCATAAAAACAGTAAAAAGAATACTGGAAGAAAATGATGAAATAGAGTTAAAAACAAAAAGAAAAGACAGAATAGTAAGGATGGGATCCTTTATGTTTGTCAACAAGGATAATACACCAAAGAAGAAATACTATATTCGCAGAAAACAGTATGATACTATTGATGAATTTGGAATTGCCCTAAAAAAACTATTCCCTAACAACAGGCCTACTATTATTTCAATTAATAATGAACCACCAGAAACAACTAAATATTTTTCAGAAAAAGCGAAAGAATCTGTAATCGATCAGCCCCTTGACCGCAAAGCACTAAAATGATATAATCCATATGTTAATAAGATTGCCTTTTGAGAGCTTCACCTGCTCGGTTTGGGTCCTGCGCAATGGGATGCCGTGAACCTTGTCAGGTCCGGAAGGAAGCAGCAATAAGCGGAAGTTCTTATGTGCCGCAGATAAGCCTTCTCTAAGTTGGCGGAGCTCTCAAAGGGCAGTCTTTTTTAACAGCAACATGGGATTTGTGACAGGCGGCCCCTGAGGACCGCCGTTTAAGCACGTTTTAGAGGTACATAATGTATCAGGCACTATACCGCGCCCGCCGTCCCGAGGTCTTCTCTGAAGTCCTGGGACAGGAGCACATCATAAAAATTTTAAAGCATCAGGTAGCTACGGGAAGCGTGAGCCACGCCTATCTTTTCACCGGTACCAGAGGCACCGGCAAGACCACCATGGCAAGGCTTCTGGCCAAGGCTCTGAACTGCACCGGAGAAGGAGAGCGTCCCTGCGGCACCTGCCCCAACTGCAGGGCCATCGCAGCAGGTTCCTTCATGGACGTGATTGAGATCGACGCAGCGTCCAACAACGGCGTGGACAACATCCGTGAACTCCGGGAATCCGTGAAGTATCCGCCTCAGGTGGGAAGCAAGAAGGTGTACATCATCGACGAGGTGCACATGCTTTCTTCAGGAGCATTCAATGCGCTTCTCAAGACCCTTGAGGAGCCCCCTGAAAACGTGATCTTCGTGCTTTGCACCACGGAGCCTCAGAAACTGCCTCAGACCATTCTTTCCAGATGCATGAGGCTGGATTTCAAGCGCATCCCTCAGAACGTCCTTGAAGACAACATGCGTCTTATCTGCGAAGAGAAGGGCGTGGAGATAGATGAGGATGCTCTGAAGCTTCTGGCGGTGAACGCAGACGGTTCCGTACGTGACGGACTGAGCATACTGGACCAGGTGCTGGCATCAGGAGACGCCCACATCACGAGAGATGAGGTGCTGGAATACCTGGGCACCGTGGGAGACGAGTTCTTCATAGAACTGACGGATCTGGTATCTCTTCACAAGTCCGGCGAGGCTCTGATCCTTCTGGATCAGGTGCTGAGAGAGGGCAAGGACGCCAAGCAGCTGATGAAGGACTGGAACGCACACTACAGGAACCTTTTGATCACCAAGTTCATGAGGAATCCGGATGCGCTTCTCAACATGTCCAGAGAGAACGTTGAGAAGGTAAAAGAGCAGTCCATGCACATCGGATTCGATGAGATAGACAAAGCCATTCTGCGCATCTCCAAGACCATAAACGAGGCCAGATGGTCCACACAGCCCAGGATCCTGATGGAACTGGACATCGTGGCACTTTCAGGGGGCAAGGGAAGCTATATGACTGAAGCTGTTCCGAGACCCGTCAGGGAGGAAAAGCCCGCGCCTGTCAAGGCGGCAGCAGAGACTGTCAGACCTGAACCGGAGCCGAAGCAGGCAGAGGTACCCGCTGAAGAGCCTGAAGAAAAGGTGATCCCGGCAGCCCCTCAGAAACCGGATATCCTGATCAAGACCATGGACATGGATAAACCCGTGGAGGTATCCAGAGAGGAACTTGAAAGGAACGCCAGAAGAGACACCACCGTCTTTGATTCACAGGTGCTGGATCTGGATGATCTCTGGAGAGACGCCATGGAAGAGGGCGAGGCCACCAGCGGCAGCTTCAACCTGATCAGAAGCTGGACCAGACTGAAGGACGTGCGCAAGGCCACTTACACCGTCGCCGTGTCCACTGAATTTGCCAGAAAGCACGTTCAGGAAAAGATGGACGCCATCGATAACATCATGTCCGGCATACTGAAGAGGTCCATGAAGGGCGGAATCGTGCTGGAAAAACATACTATGGAAGAGAAAAAAGCCCCTGAGAAGGACTACGCTAAAGAAGCGAAGGACGCTTTGGGACTGGATATAATTGTGGAGGATTAAAATGGGAAAAGGAATGAGAGCCGGCAAGGCTAAGAAACCTCAGAAAGCAGGCGGATTCAACATGCAGCAGCTGCAGCAGATGCAGGCGCTTCAGGCACAGATGGAAAAAGCCCAGGCTGAGCTTGAGGAAAAGGAAGTTACAGCAACTGCAGGGGGCGGCGTAGTTGAAGCCACAGTAAGCGGAAAGAAGGAGCTCACCAAGCTCGTTATCAAGCCTGAAGTAGTGGATCCCGATGACGTTGAGACCCTTGAGGATCTGGTAATGGCAGCCGTAAACGAAGGACTGAGACAGATCGATGAGATCTCCGAGAGCACCATGGGCCAGTTCACCGGCGGCCTTAATATCCCCGGACTTTAATTTTTGAATGAATCGGTCATAAAGACATGAGAGATTACCCAAGACAACTGGAAATACTTATAAATGAACTGTCCAAGCTTCCGGGAGTCGGCGAAAAGTCCGCCCAGAGGCTGGCTTTTCATATTCTGGACAAGGACGAGAAGCAGGTGGAAGCTCTGGCAGAGTCCATGCTGAATGCAAAGAGACAGCTGAAGCATTGTTCCATCTGCGGCAATCTTACGGATTCGGATCCCTGTAAGATCTGCTCAGACCCCGGCCGCCGCAAAGACCTGATCTGCGTGGTTGAAACTCCCAGAGATCTGATGGCAATGGAGCGCATCAGAGACTATAACGGCACCTATCACGTGCTTCACGGAGTCATTTCACCCATGGAGGGCATCGGTCCCGAGGACATCAACCTGAAGTCCCTGATAAAGAGGCTCCAGGCCAACGACTGCGAGGAGGTCATCATAGCCACCAACCCCACCATTCAGGGCGAGGCCACGGCAATGTACATCTCCAAACTGCTGAAACCGGCAGGGATAAAGGTCAGCAGGATCGCCCACGGCGTACCTGTAGGATCCGATCTTGAATTTGCGGACGAAGTTACTTTGCTCAAGTCATTTGAGGGCAGAAGGGAACTTTGATCCGTCAGGAGGGGAATATGAAAGGATTAGGAAGGACCCTGAGGATCATTCTGATAGTCGTACTATTGGCTCTCATAGTATTCTCGGGCTACAATATCTTTAAGATAATAATGAACTACCACGAGATAGACGTGGTGGCTGAAGAAGCCGTAGAAAAATACGTTTACGTGGATGAGGATGATTTCCCGAAGGTGGATTTTGAGTCCCTTCAGGCGACGAACTCCGACGTGGTGGCCTGGCTGTATATTCCGGACACCAACGTCAACTTCCCTGTTGTGAAGGGCCCCAGCAATTACACCTATCTCAACCTGAACTATGAGGGTAATTATTCCATATCAGGCTCCATATTCATGGACATCGCCTGCAGCTCAGACTTCAGCGACGCGGAGACGCTGCTTTACGGCCATAACATGCATAACGGCGCAATGTTCGGCCGCCTTAAGAAATTTAATGACGGCAAGTACCTGGAAGCACACAAGGACGTATTCGTTCTGCTCCCCACCGGAGAGACCATGAAATACAGCGCATCAGTCGGCAAATACATATCGATAAATGACGATGTGTACACACTTCCCAAGTACGGAGACGGTCCCGAGACTCTGGTGCTCAGCACATGCACCGACGACAGCTCGGACGTAGAAAGATTTGTTTTGATCTGTAAATATGAAGGAAACATCTAAAGCAAAAAAGACAATTATAAAATTTCTGCTGCTCACCCTGGCTGCGGGCATCTTCGCCTTCAACCTGAAGAGCTTTATCAGGACAGGCAACCTGATCCCCGGCGGATTCAGCGGCATAACGGTACTTATACAGCAGATAGGCAGGCAGTTCTTCAACGTGGAGATACCGTACTCGCTGGTTTATCTGCCTCTGAACGTTATCCCTGCATACATAGGTCTCAGGTATATCGGAAAGAAATTCACCTTTGAGTCCTTCTATGTTGTGGTGCTTTCATCTATCCTGACGGATATCATTCCGAATATCACCATCACATACGAGCCGATCCTCATCGCACTGTTTGCAGGCATCGTGGGCGGCATCGCATCCGTCATCTGCCTGACGGCCGGAGCATCAGGAGGCGGCACTGACTTCATCTCCATCTTCCTCAGCGAGAAGAAGGGTATCGACGCCTGGGGATACATCCTGGCAGGAAATATCGTGCTGCTTGTGATCGGCGGACTGCTCTTCGATTTTGACAGAGCGCTGTACTCCATCATTTACCAGTACGTCATCACCACCATGCTGGGGACCTACTATAAGAGATACCAGCAGGATACTCTCCTGGTGGTAACTTCCAAGCCTCAGGAGGTGCTGGAAAAGATATACGAGCTGACTCATCATGACGGCACCATCATTACCGGCGAGGGCGGATATTCCGGAGAGAACAAGAAGATCATTTACTCTGTTATCGGAAGAGACCAGTCGGACAAGGTCATCAACGCCATCAAAGAAATGGATGAAGGCGCATTCACCAACGTCATCAAGACGGAACAGGTGAACGGCAGATTCTACATGACGCCTAAGAACTGATATTTGGAAGGAGCGACATCATGGCTATTGACAAGGTAAGAGAATACTTCAGAGGCCTCGGCATCGAGGACCGCATCATGGAGTTCGAGGTGAGCTCAGCCACCGTGGAACTGGCAGCCCAGGCGGTGGGCGTCGAAGGCGCCCGCATCTGCAAAACCATGTCCTTTAAGGACGGCGAGGACGGATGCATCCTGGTGCAGCTTGCAGGAGACGCAAGGATCGACAACCGCAAGTTCAAAGATACCTTCCACCACAAAGCATCCATGCTTGGGCCTGAAGAGGTGGTTGCTTTCACAGGACACGCCATCGGCGGAGTCTGCGCCTTCGGCATAGAAAACCCCAACGTGAAGATATACTGCGACGAATCCCTGAAGAGATTCGAGACAGTGTTCCCGGCCTGCGGATCAGCCAACTCCGCAGCGGAGTTCACACCGGAGGAATTGTACAAGTACTCAGGAGCTATTGGCTGGGTGGATATAGCGAAGTTACCGGAATAAAAAGTGAAAATAACGCATATATACCATATGTGAGCGTTTGCACTTAGTCCTCGCGCAGCGGTTCTAAGCTCCGTCTTCGCTTACAGCAAAATGCAGCAGATCGCTGCGCTATCATTATCCGACAAACAAAAACTGCGAATCAAATAAATTTGGTTCGCAGTTTTTTATTTGCCGGATACCGCCTAACGGCGGACTGCTGCATATTGCTTCTTGCCGATCGCTAAGTACCGGCGCTGTGGAAAATCACATCTGGTATATATGCGTTTTTTATTGTTTTTTAGAAGCGGAAATGTATGAAGAGAACAGTTGACTAATATTAAAAGACATGATATTATCATAATAAAGATAAAATAATGATAATATTATGATAGATAAGATTTGGAGACGGATATGCAGATAAGACCGATATCTGATTTAAGAAACAAGTTTACTGAAATTGAGAAAGCAGTTCAGGATGGATCACCGGTTTACCTTACAAAACACGGTTATGGTTCCATGGTAGTCATGAGCATGGAAACATATAACCGTCTGACTTTCTATTATGAAAATGCTCTTGATTTTGCTGACAAAGCAGCGAAAGATAATCCTGAGAGACTGTCGCATGAGGATGTATTTGGCAGGATAAGGGAAAAAATAAATGCTGAATAATTACAGTCTCAGATATCTTCCATTATTTTATGATGACCTGGAAAATATAGTATTTTATATTTGCAATGTTCTTGAAAATAAGCCTGCGGCTGAAAGACTCATTGATAAAATAGAAAGAGCGATACTCAAAAGACTGCCTATAGCTGAAGCATTCGAGCCATTTCGTTCTCAAAAGGTCAGGGAATATCCATATTATAGGATATATGTGGATAACTACATAATCTTCTATGTTGTTATAGAAGAACCAGACAGTAAGATAATGGAAGTCAGAAGGATCCTGTATAAAGGGATGGACAGGGATAACATAATATAAAATAAGCGCAGAGCAACTGCTCTGCGCTTTTGTTTTAGTTCAGACGTACCTTGTATTCGAAGATCTGGTCTCGCAGCTGGGCGGCGCGCTCGAACTGAAGGTCCTTTGCGGCCTGCTTCATTTCCTTTTCCAGCTTTCTTACGTAGTCCTGAAGTTCCTTTCTGGTGAGCTCTGAAGGAGCTTTGCCCTTGTAGAATTCCATCTCCTTCTCGGCCACCTTGGTGGCTTCGATGACTGAGCGGACTGACTTCTTGACGGACTCCGGAGTTATGCCGTGAGCTTCGTTGTAGTCGCTCTGGATCTTGCGGCGTCGGTCGGTCTCGTCGATAGCGGCCTTCATGGCCTTCGAGATGCCGTCGGCATACATGATGACTCTGCCGTCCACGTTTCTGGCTGCACGGCCAATGGTCTGGATCAGCGAAGTCTCAGTTCTGAGGAAGCCCTCCTTGTCTGCATCCAGTATGGCCACCAGCGCAACTTCAGGTATGTCCAGACCTTCACGCAGCAGGTTGATGCCAACCAGCACGTCGAAAACGTCCATTCTGAGGTCGCGGATGATCTCCATACGCTCCAGGGTATCCACGTCGGAGTGGAGATATCTTACTCGTATATTGACACCCTTCAGGTAATCCGTCAGGGATTCTGCCATTTTTTTGGTCAAAGTGGTGACCAGCACCTTCTCGCCCTTGGCAACGGTCTTTCTGATCTCGCCGATAAGGTGGTCGATCTGGCCCTTGGTGGGCTGGACCTCGATGGGCGGATCCAGAAGGCCGGTGGGCCTGATAAGCTGCTCGGCGTTGATGCCGCCGGATGCGCGTTTCTCATATTCGGCAGGGGTAGCAGAGAAGAATACCACCTGGTTGATCATCTTCTCCCACTCTTCGAACTTAAGCGGTCTGTTATCAAGCGCGGACGGAAGTCTGAAGCCGTAATCCACCAGGGCGGTCTTCCTGGAAAGGTTGCCCGCGTACATTCCGTGGAGCTGCGGCAGCATGGCGTGGGACTCGTCCACGATCATGAGGAAATCGTCGGGGAAGTAGTCTATCAGCGTATAAGGCTTCTCGCCGGGCTTGAAGCCTGACAGATGGCGGGTGTAGTTCTCGATGCCTTTGCAGGTGCCAATCTCTCTCAGCATCTCGATGTCATACCTGGTGCGCTGCTCGATCCTCTGAGCTTCCAGAAGCTTGCCGCGGTCCTTGAACCACTGGACACGCTCGTCCAGCTCCTCGCTGATGGTGCGGATGGCCCGTTCCATGTTCTCGGGGGAGGTGACGTAGTGAGACGCCGGATAAATGGATATATGATTTCTGAGCCCCAGGATCTCGCCGGTCACGGGGTTCATTTCTTTAATGGTGTCGATCTCGTCGCCGAAGAGCTCCACGCGGACTGCGGAATCCTCGCCGGCAGGGTAGATGTCTATGATGTCGCCGCGGACTCTGAAGCTGCCACGCTGGAAATCCACGTCGTTTCTGGTGTACTGAAGATCCACCAGTTTGCGGAGGATGTCACGGCGGGATTTCTCCATGCCGGGCCTCAAGCTCAGCATCTGATTCACATAGTCAAAAGGCGATCCGAGGCCGTAAATACAGGACACTGAAGCCACGATAATAACATCACGGCGCTCTGCAAGGGCAGCCGTGGCCGAGTGCCTCAGCTTCTCGATCTCAGCGTTTATATCGGAATCCTTCTCGATATACGTGTCAGTTGAAGGCACGTAAGCCTCAGGCTGATAGTAGTCGTAGTAGCTGACGAAGTACTCGACAGCGTTCTCCGGAAAGAACTCCTTGAACTCGCCGTGGAGCTGAGCTGCCAGTGTTTTGTTGTGAGAGATGACCAAGGTAGGTTTCTGGACCTCCTCGATGAGCTTAGCCATGGTGAAGGTCTTGCCGGACCCGGTGACTCCCATTAGAGTCTGGAACCGCTTGCCTTCACGGATGCCCTCCGCCAGGGTCTCTATGGCCTTGGGCTGGTCGCCCATGGGCTCGAAATCCGCATGTACTTTAAATGCTGTCATGTTTGATCCTCCTGATGACATTATACTATATCGTCGGGGTTCAGGCAATAATTATCGAACAAATGTTCCAAAAAATACTACCCAAACTTTTTAAAATATGCTATAATACTCTTACTATGCAGAACGAAATAATTATCAGAGGCGCAAATGAAAATAATCTGAAGAGGCTGAACGTCAGGATCCCCAGAGATAAGCTGGTGGTGCTCACGGGATTGTCGGGCTCCGGCAAGTCGTCCCTCGCGTTTGACACGATCTATGCGGAGGGGCAGCGCAGGTACATGGAGTCCCTGTCTTCCTATGCCCGTCAGTTCCTGGGACAGATGGAGAAACCCAACGTGGAATACATCGAGGGCCTGAGCCCCGCCATCTCCATCGACCAGAAGACCACCAACAGGAACCCCAGGTCCACGGTGGGAACCGTTACGGAGATCCATGACTATTTCAGGCTTCTTTTTGCGAGGATAGGCAAGCCTCATTGTCCTGTCTGCGGCAAGCCCATAACCTCCCAGTCTGTGGACCAGATGGTGGATTCCATCATGGCTCTGGACGAGGGGACCAAGCTTTTGGTGCTGGCACCCGTGGTTAGGGGCAAGAAAGGCACCCATGAGAAGATCCTGGAGCGCGTGAAGCGTGAAGGTTTTACCAGGGTCAGGGTGAACGGCGAGGTAAAGATCCTCGGCGAGGACGAGATCAAGCTTGAGAAGACCTACAAGCATAATATAGAGATAGTAGTGGACAGGATCGTGGTGAAGCCCGGCCAGGAGAGCCGTATCGCCGAAGCCTGCGAGCTTGCCATCGGTCAGTCTGAGGGCGGTCTGGTGCAGATCGAAGCTGATTTTTACGATCATCATATCGAGAAGATCTTCAGCACCAAGCTGGCCTGCCCGGATCACGGCGCATCCCTTGAGGAGCTGGAGCCCAGGATGTTCTCCTTCAACGCTCCCTTCGGAGCCTGTCCTACGTGCTCGGGTATCGGTATCACCCAGAAGCTGGATCCGAAGAAGCTGGTGGACGAGAACCTTTCCATTAACGATGGAGCGCTGCAGCCCATCTTCGGCACCATGGAGTTCGCCGGTTGGTACAGGCAGAACATCAACGGTCTGATCCAGTATCACGGCGTAGATCCCAGAGTGCCCCTGAAGGACATGCCGAAGGACTTCCTTCAGGAACTCTATTACGGCACCGGCGACCGCAAGCTTCAGTGGACCTACGTTTCCAGAGGCACCGGATCCAAGTCCTTCCAGGACAGACCTTTTGAAGGTGCCATAAACAACATCGAGAGGCGTGTCCGCGAGACCACCTCGGACTATTTCAGAAACAAAATGGAAGCCTACATGACCACCAGCGTGTGCCCCGACTGCGGAGGCAGGCGTTTCAAGCCGGAGATCCTGGCGGTGACCGTGGGAGGCATCAACATATCCGAACTTTCAGACATGTCCATAGTGGAATGCCTGGAGTTCTTCGACAAGCTGGAGCTCAGCGAGAAGGATGCAATGATCGCGGAGCAGATCATCAAGGAGATCAGGAACCGTCTGACTTTCCTTAAGAACGTAGGACTGGATTATCTGACCTTAAGCAGAGCTGCAGGCACCCTTTCAGGCGGCGAATCCCAGAGGATCAGGCTGGCCACGCAGATCGGTTCGGGTCTGGTGGGCGTGCTTTACATACTGGACGAGCCTTCCATCGGCCTTCATCAGAAGGATAACGAGAAGCTTCTGAAGACCCTGAGAGATCTGACAGACGTGGGAAATACTCTGATCGTGGTGGAGCATGACGAGGATACCATGTACGCAGCGGATCACATCGTGGATATCGGCCCGGGAGCCGGCGTCAACGGCGGCGAACTGGTGGTCCAGGGAACCGTGGAAGACATCAAGGCCTGTCCTGAGTCCATAACCGGCCAGTACCTGTCAGGCGTGAAAAAGATCCCCATCCCGGATTACAGAAGGCCCGGCAACGGCTGGAAACTCACGGTGAAGGGCGCCAGACAGAACAACCTGAAGAACATCGACGTAGACTTTCCTTTGGGCAAATTCGTATGCGTCACAGGCGTTTCAGGTTCCGGCAAGTCATCACTGGTGAACGAGATCCTTTACAAAGGCGCGGCCCACGTCACCAACCGTCTCCAGGAGGAGCCGGGGGACCACGATTCCATCGAAGGTCTGGAGCATATCGACAAGGTCATCGACATCGACCAGAGCCCAATCGGCAAGACGCCGCGTTCCAACCCGGCTACCTATACAGGCATGTTCGATACCATCAGGGATCTCTTTGCGACCCTGCCCGAGGCCAAGATGCGCGGCTACAAAAAAGGCAGATTCAGCTTTAACGTGAAGGGCGGCCGCTGCGAAGCCTGCTCCGGCGACGGCATCATCAAGATCGAGATGCACTTCCTTCCGGACGTATACGTGCCCTGCGAAGTCTGCCACGGCAAGCGCTACAACAGGGAGACCCTGGAAGTCAAGTATAAGGACAAAAATATCTTTGAGGTCCTGGACATGTCCGTCCACGAGGCCCTGGATTTCTTCAGGAACGTGCCTCAGATATACAGATATCTGAAGACTCTGGAAGAAGTAGGCCTGGGCTACATCAAGCTGGGTCAGCCATCTACGCAGCTTTCAGGAGGCGAGGCCCAGAGAGTCAAGCTGGCCACGGAGCTCACCAAGCGCTCCACCGGCAAGACCCTTTACATCCTGGACGAGCCCACCACAGGCCTGCACTTCGACGACGTGAACAAGCTGGTGAACGTGCTTCAGCAGCTGGTGGACCAGGGCAATACCGTGGTGGTCATCGAGCACAACCTTGACGTGATCAAGAGCGCAGACTACATCATCGACCTGGGTCCCGAGGGCGGAAACCGCGGAGGCACCGTGGTCACCACAGGAACCCCCGAAGAAGTGGCGGAGTTCGAAGGTTCCTATACCGGAGAATTCCTTAAGAAGATTTTGGCGAAGAAATGATTTGCAGAATAAAAGGAGGCAGTCATGATATACAGAAAGTTTAAAGATCTGGATATTTCCATGCTGGGCTTCGGTCTCATGCGTCTTCCCGTGAAAGAAGACGGCAGGATCGACGAGGAACTGACGGCTGAAATGGTGGACTACGCCATGAAGCACGGCGTCAACTATTACGACACGGCCTGGCCCTATCACAGCGGCACCTCCGAGAACGTCATCGGCAGGATCCTGAAGAATTATCCCAGAGACAGCTTTTATCTGGCGGACAAGTTCCCGGGACACGCAGTCTCCGAGAAATACGACCCGGCAGATACCTTTGAGAAGCAGCTGAAGAAATGCCAGGTGGACTACTTCGACTTTTATCTTTTGCATAACGTATATGAAAACTCACTGAAGACCTACGAGGATCCCAGATGGGGCATCTTCGACTACTTCATCGAACAGAAAAAACAGGGCCGCATCAAACATCTGGGCTTCTCAAGCCATGCAGATCTGCCTACACTGAAGGAGATCCTGGACAAGTACGCAGCCGACATGGAATTCTGTCAGCTCCAGATCAACTATCTGGACTGGACCGTTGAAAAAGCCAAAGAAAAGTACGAACTGGTATCTGAGTACGGACTTCCCATCATCATCATGGAACCCGTGAGAGGCGGTAAACTGGCCAAACTTCCCGAGGACCTGGCGGCAGAGCTTGACGGAGATAAGTCCGCAGCTTCCTATGCCCTGAGATGGACCCAGAAGCTGGACAAGGTGTTCACAGTTCTTTCCGGCATGACAGCTATGGAGCATGTGGTGGACAACGTGGCAGCCTTTGAGAAGGAAGCCCCGCTGACGGATGAAGAGGAAAAGGTCATCATGAAGGCAGCCGACAGAATGAAGAATGACATTCCCTGCACAGCCTGCAGATACTGCACCGAAAGCTGCCCCATGGAACTGGACATTCCGGACCTGCTCTTCAAATACAATCAGGTCCGCGCAGGCGGCGGCTTCACCGTCGGCATGCAGCTGGATTCATATCCGGAGGACAAGAAACCTTCAGCCTGCATAGGCTGCGGCGCCTGCATGGAGATGTGCCCTCAGAAGATCGCCATCCCCGACGAGCTGGCAGCCTTTGCTGAATTTATGGCCGGACAGCGCAGCTGGGCGGACATCTGCAAAGAACGCGCCGAAGCCGAGAAGAGGATGGAAGAAGCATAAAAATATAAAATTAAAGCGGTGGGATCCGGTCCTGCCGCTTTTTTATTGCAAAACAAAACCCCGCGAGACGCGGGGATATTTCGTTATATCAGTGATTTCTCATGCTCCGTTCCATGGAACGCTGAGCATCTTTTTTTGCGATGGCTTCGCGCTTGTCGTAGTTTTTCTTACCTCTGCAGAGGCCAAGCTCGATCTTGGCGCGGCCGTCCTCGTTGATGTACATCTTCAGGGGGATCAGGGTCATTCCCTGGAGCGTCAGCTTCCCGGTGAGTTTCCGGATCTCCTGCTTGTGGAGGAGGAGCTTGCGGTCCCTCAAAGGATCCACGTTGAACCGGTTGCCCTGCTCGTAGGGGGAGATGTTCATCCCCTGGACGATGGCTTCGCCGTTTCTGATCCTGACGTAGGCTTCCTTGATGGAAACCTTGCCCTGACGGACGGATTTGATCTCCGTGCCCGTAAGCACGATGCCCGCCTCATAGGTCTCGTCCACGAAGTAGTCGTGATATGCTTTTTTGTTGTTTGCTACTAATTTGATCTGTTTTTTCATTTATAGTTCCTGCCGGCCCCGGCGCTAAGCCCGGGCGGCGAATCATCGTTCCTGCCGGCCCCGGCGCACAAGTCCGGGCGGCGAATTATCAGAATGTCTGTATTGAGTTGAAGGGGAATAGCCTTATAATGACTTTGCCCACGATCTGGTCTTTGGATACGAAGCCCACTTCGTCTTTTCTGGAGTCCACGCTGACCTCGCGGTTGTCGCCACAGCAGAAGAGGCAGTCCTCGGGGACTACGACTTTTTCCATCACGCCGGAGATGCCTTGTTCCAGTACGTAGGGTTCTTCGATTTTATCGCCGTTGACGTAAACGTAGCCGCCGCGGATCTCCACGGTCTCGCCCTCAACTGCGATGACACGCTTGATGAGGTTTTTGTCGCGGCCCTTGCTGTCCTTCAGCTCGCTGTGGAAAACTATGACGTCTCCCCTGGCGGGCTCTTTGGAAAGTTTGTAGGCCTGCTTGAAGGCGATGACGTAGTCTCCGGAGTAGAAGTTAGGCTCCATGGAGTGCTGCTGAACGATAATGGGTTTGAAGAGGCTGAGTATGATCAGAGCGATGAGCGCTGCAATTATTATATCTCTTATCCAGGCAAAAATTTCTTTTTTCACTGTATTTCCTTTCCGAATATGGAGTCCCTGACGGCCCGGAAGTTTTCGGGCGGAGGGCATTTGATGACCTTGCCGGTCAGGTACGAGAGCTTGCCTTCAGGCATCTCCCGGAAGCAAAGCATGTAGCTGTGCAGTAGCTGTGTGGGGTTCAGCGCGGTGTTGCCGCCGTATTTGCTGTCTCCCAGAAGAGGGTAGCCGGCGTGAGCCAGCTGGGTGCGGATCTGGTGGGTCCTGCCGGTGAAGATGCGGACCTGCGCCAGAGTGTATCTCCGGCCTTTGTAAGTGCCGTGGTCCAGAGGAGTCACCAGAGTCTCCATGGACTTGGCGCCTTCAGCGTCCGAGCCGGATATGACCGCGCGGTTCCTTTCCTGATCCTTCACCATGGAGTCCTTCAGGAAAAGATCATCCTTAAGCTCACCTGAAAGGATGGTCAGATAGTACTTTTCGATGCAGTCCTTTTCACGGAGCACCGCGTTCATTTCCCGCAGGGCCTGAGGATTTTTTGCAAAGATCACCAACCCCGTGGTGTTCCTGTCGATGCGGTTGCAGGGTGCCGGAGTGAAGGTGCGGTCCCTGGAAGGATCGTATTCGCCCTGAGCGATCAGGTAGTCCATCACCTGGTTGGCCAGATGATTCTTTTTCTCGTGGCTGTCACCGTGAGTCAGGAGCCCGAAGGGCTTGTTGGCCACCAGGATGTTCTCGTCCTCGTAGACGATCTTGAACTGCTTCCTGGCGTTGACTTTGCGGACGCTGCCCATGAGGGAAGCAGACTCCTCCTCGGTTATGTAGAGGGTCAGCTCGTCGCCGGCGCTGAGGACAGTATCCTCCTTGGCCCGCTTGCCGTTCAGCTTGACGTCCTTCCTGATCATGCGGTAGATCATGGAAAGAGGCGCCTTGGTATAATATTTTTTCAGAAAGCGGTCCAGCCGCTGATTAGCCTGATTTTCGGTGATGTTTAATTTTATCATGCGAATATTATACTCCAGATTCCCTTGTTTTTAAAGTCCAAATCTGTTAAAATACTATGATAGAGGTTTAAAAATAATAACAAAGGGGAAAATCATGAACAAGATCAAAGACATAATTTACAATAAGAGCGACGTACTGATAGCCATACTGATCTTGGCCATTGCAGCACTGATCATCTTCTGGCGCCTCAGCATAATCCTTGAATATCCCAAGGAGATCCTGGGAACCGACGAAGCTTCCGAAGTTCTGACGGAGCCTGATGAAAATGCAGCAGCAGAAGCAGACGCCAATGCAGACGCTGACAAGGACGCAAATGCTGATGCCAATGCCGACGCAAACGCAGATGCTAATGCGGATGCCAATGCCGACGCCAATAAGGACGCTAACGCAGACGCAGAGAAGACAGACGATCAGAACGCAGACGCAAACAAGGAGACCGAGACCGAAAATTCAGGGGAAGTAACCAAAGCCGCCAAGTGGGACGGCGATAAGCTGGCAGCCGACCTGGAGGTCAAGCTCACCGGAACCACCGCATACGAAGCAGTAATGTGCATGGTGGACGCAGGCATCTTCAAGGACTACGAAGAGTATCAGGAGATCTGCGGCAAGATGAACTATGACCACGAAAAGATGAGAGCCGGCGTATTTACCTTTAAGAAGGGAACCACCCGCGAAGACATCATCAAAGAAGTAAACTGGAGTTAATAATTTCAAAATATTGAGTTGACGTAATAGGAGTTTGAAATGGCACTTGTAACAACAAAAGAAATGTTCGCAAAGGCTCTCGTTTCCGACTACGCTATCGGAGCCTTCAACGTAAACAACATGGAGATCGTACAGGGCATCGTTGATGCTGCCAAGATCGAAAAAGCACCCCTGATCCTTCAGGTATCCGCAGGAGCCCGCAAGTACGCCCGCCCCGCATACCTCCTGAAGCTGGTGGAAGCCGCTATCGAAGATACCGGCCTTGACATCTGCCTTCACCTGGACCACGGCGAAGATTTTGATATCTGCAAAAAATGCGTGGACGACGGCTTCACCTCAGTAATGGTGGACGGATCCAAGCATCCCTTCGAAGAGAACATCGCCCTTACCAAGCAGGTAGTTGAATACGCACACGCCCACGGCGTAGTAGTAGAAGCAGAGCTGGGCAAGCTGGCAGGCGTAGAGGACAACATCTCCGTAGACGAGAGATCCGCTAAGTTCACAGATCCCGACGAAGCAGCAGAATTCGTTGAAAGGACCGGCGTTGACTCACTGGCCATCGCCATCGGCACCTCCCACGGCGCATACAAGTTCAAAGGCGATCCGTACCTTGACTTCGACCGCTTAAAAGAGATCCACGCACTGATTCCCGAGACGCCGCTTGTACTCCACGGCGCATCCACCGTACTCCGCGAGTTCGTAGACAGATGCAACGAATACGGCGGCCAGATCCCCGGAGCCCAGGGCGTACCCGAAGAGATGATCAGAGAAGCCACCAAGTACGGCATCTGCAAAGTAAACATCGACACAGATTTGAGGCTCGCCATGACCGCAGAGATCAGAAGATTCCTCATCGAGAGCCCGTCAGAGTTCGACCCTCGTAAGTACCTGGGACCCGCTCGCGACGCCATCCAGAGAATGGTACAGCACAAGATCAGAGACGTGCTGAACGCATCCAATACGTTATGATAAGCAGTTGTCTTGACAACGCAAAAAGCAAAACCTGCCCGCCCGGGCAGGTTTTTTAATGTCCGGAGGTCGGTTTTTTGGTGGGTTTGGGGTGGGTTTTTTGCGGAAGTTGGGAGGTTTTTTTGCAGGGGTGGGGCGGTTGATCCTGAAAGCCAGTTTTTTGCAATACAGGTATACTTTTCATAAGAATTTTTTATGAGTTGGGCGGGGAGTATACCTGGAATGAGAAGATTTTGTATGGCAGGTATACTTTTTCATAGTTACGACGAGTTGAAAGCGAAAAAGTATACCTGAGGCTAAGTATTCTGACTAATAGGTATACTATTGCCAATAGATTAGTTTAAAGGCTTTCAAAAGGTATACCTGAAAAGGGCATAATAACAGAAAGGAGTATATATGAGTATTTTGGTAAAAGTTGAGAGTGAAATCAAAGATGAACTAAGGATTTTAAATCAATACGAATCTGTTGAAGAACCGAATTCAGTTCTCATATGCAGAAAAGTGAAAGGAAAATATAGATTCTCTTTGAGGAGAAAGGGGGAAAAGAAGCAAAAGTATGTTCCAATAAGAGAATATCAAAAGCTTGAAAATATTTATAGAGCTCAACTCATTTCTGAAATCAGGAAGGCCATACAAGGAAATGTAAAAGCATTGAGATCTTTGCTGGATAATCTTGAGGATTATGATCCTGAGTCCGTGGCAGGGAAATTGCCGTCAGCGTATATAAAATTAAGGGAAACACTTGAAACAAGAGGAAGCAAAAGTATACTCGAAGAAATGTCGGATCCGAAAGGGATATTACAAAATAACAAAACACAAAAAAACTTTCCCCAGTCCGAGAATACGAAGGACCGAGCGGGGCTGAAGTACAGGACATCCTTCGGTCTGTTCGTCAGGTCGAAGAACGAGATGCTGATCGCTGAGGCGCTTTATGCTGCCGGACTGGAGTTTTGGTATGAGAAACGTCTGGAACTGACAGTCAAAAGCGACGACGGGTACAACATTGAAGTCGTGTATCCGGATTTTACCATCAAATTGCCGGATGGTAGCATCATGTACTGGGAGCACTTCGGAATGATGGACAAAAAAGATTATCAGGAAAAGAATTACCGCAAACTCCAGAACTATCTCGCAAACGGCATCTATCCTCCGCATAATATGATCCTGACTTTTGACGGCGAGAACATGCCTTTTGATAACGGTGCTGTCTGGCGGATCATACATGGGCAACTTTTGGGCTGACGGCGGCGGAGCCGGCGCGGCGCCTTTCCCACGCCGGACTCTCGCATCAGCCTACTGCTCACCGCACAAAAAAGCTCCCCAACCGGGGAGCTCGGTATTTCAGAAATAAATTCACCTTACACCATTATCAGTTCTGTTATGAAAACGATGACGCAGCAGGTGGCGGCAGTGCCGAAGAGCCCGGCGCCCAGCCAGGCTGCGGCGACTCCGGCGACCAGCGCGAGGGCGCCGGCCGCGGGCACCTGTGTGGCATCCATGATGGCGGGGAAGGTCATCACTGCCAGTGTTACGTAGGGAACGTAATACAGAAAAGATTGGATGAACTTATTTTCTATGGGTCTGCGTATAAGGGTCAGCGGCAGCACGCGGCAGAGGTTGGTGGCCAGTGCCATCACGATGATCCAGATGTAAATGTTAACCTTCATCTTTGCTGCCTCCTTCCGGTGTATTGTATTCTGTATGCGCGCCGGTTACAGTTCCATCTGCGCTGATTACAGTCTCATGCGCGCTGATTACAGTTTCATGCGCGCCGGTCGAGGCTCCATGCGCGCCATCAGCGGTCTCGCCCGCCCCGTCAGCAATTCCATCCGTGTCGTCAGCGGTCTCGCCCGCACCGGCCGGGGCATCAACTGTCACTTCGGGGCTTTCGTTTTTTCTGGGGGCGATGACAGCGAAAGCTGAGGCGATGATCACGGTCAGAAGGATCGTGCGGTTGCCGGAAGAGATATTTTGGAAGGCGGGGAGCGTGGTTGCCAGGTAGCTCAGCGCGAAGCTGATGGCCACGGCGCAGCCGATGATCTTGTCCTTTTTGATGGGCGGGATGATGACCGCCAGGAACATGCCGAAGAGCGCTACGCTGAGGGCGCTTACTGCTCTCGGCGGCAGGATATTTCCAACTGCTATGCCGATGGCGTTTCCCACGGACCACATGGACATGGCCGACAGCCAGCAGCCCACGCCGAAGTAGGGGCTGGCGTAGCCGGGTCTCGCGATGGATACTCCGAAGATCTCGTCGGTTATGGAATGTCCGATGAGGATCCTGTGCAGGAGGGGAGTGCCTTCCTTTACCTTCTGGTTCAGGGCGACGCCCATCAGGAGATAGCGGGCGTTGGTAATGATCATCATTATCACCAGCTGCCACAAAGTCGCCCCTGCGCCGTACATGGTGAAGCCGATGTACTGGCCCGCCGAAGCGTAGCTGGTGAGGCTTGTCAGAAAGCCCTGGAATGCGTTGAATCCGCAGTCTCTGGCGATGATGCCCAGGCTGAAAGACACAGCAAAATAACCGATGCCGATAGGTATGCCGGCTCTCAGTCCCACGTTGAATTCAGCTCTTTTGTTTTCCCGCGGATCGTGCATGATAGATCTCTCCTTTACTGATATATTACCATCGCCATTGACATTAGTAAAACAAATATTTATAATAGATACATAAGAAAAACTTATGCAAATCAAACCACAGCAAAAAACGCAAAACACCATGAAGATCACATCCAAATACAGTATATTTTGCAGGGCGGCGGAGCTGAAAAGCTTCACCGGCGCCGCCCGGGAGCTGGGCTATTCCCAGAGCGCCGTCAGCCAGATCATCAAGGGTCTGGAGGAGGAGCTGGGCACCAGGCTCATCACCAGGAGCAGGGGGACTTTTGAGCTTACCGCTGACGGCAGGGAATACTATCCATATTTCGAAGCCATAAGCAAAGCTGAAGAGGCCCTGGCACGCCGCCAGCGTGAGATCAGCGGCATGGAAAACGCCACCATCAGGGTGGCTTCCTTCACCAGCGTCAGCCGGGAGCTTCTCCCGGA
>CACYYH010000019.1 GCA_902778565.1 uncultured Eubacteriales bacterium | reverse complement strand
TAAAAGACTATTGCCCGATGAAGGATGACGGCATAGAGTGCGAAGAGCGCGGCGACCGTTTTCCGGAGTTGGTGCACAGCACTGCAGAATATCTCAACTCTTCAAGACCCACCGCAGTAAACCTGAGCTGGGCTCTTAAGAGAATGCTTTCCGTCATGGACATGAAATACAGGATGAACCCAAGATTCGCCTGCCACAATGCCAAAAAGATCCTCCTTCAGGAAGCCAGAAAGATCCACCAGGAGGACGTTGATGCATGCATGGCAATGGGAGAATACGGACTGGAACTGCTGAAGCCGGGCATGGGTATCCTTACTCATTGTAACGCCGGAACCATTGCCACCTCCAAGTACGGCACCTGCCTTGCGCCGATCCATCTTGGACAGGAGAGAGGCTACGGCTTCCACATGTTCTGCGATGAGACCAGACCCTTGCTCCAGGGCGCCAGACTCACCGCATGGGAACTGGTAAAGAGCGGAGTGGATACCACGCTTATCTGCGATAACATGGCTTCAATAGTCATGAAAAACGGCTGGATCGACGCTGTAGTCGTAGGCTGCGACCGCATGGCGGCCAACGGTGACGGAGCCAACAAGATCGGAACTTCCGGCGTAGCCATCCTTGCCCACGAGTATGGAATCCCATTCTATATGTTCGTACCCACCTCCACCATAGACCTGGATACGCCGGACGGAGCGGGAATACCAATTGAACTCAGACATGGCGAAGAGATCTGCGAGATGTGGTACGAGAAGCCTATGGGTCCTGAAGGCGTGAAGACATATAATCCCGCCTTCGACGTGACAGATCATAAGTATATAACGGCGGTGGTAACCGAAAAGGGCATAGTAAGACCGCCTTACGATATAAATCTGAAGAAACTTCTGGAAGAAGAGTAAATCTATGGAAAAAAATAATTTTTTAGCTAAATACGCAAAGATACTCGTAATAGTTGCCGTATTCTGCGGCAGCGCATCGGGACCTATCGCTACTATAATCAGTTCCCCGGCTCTCATGATAGGGTTCGGAAGACTGACTATCGCTCTGCCGTTCTTTGCGATACCGGTACTGAGAAATCCTGAAAAAAGACAGATGCTTAAAGAACTGGATAAGGAAAAGTTCTTTGTGACCCTGGCAACGGGAATCTTCCTTTTCCTTCACTTCTACTGCTGGTTCACGGCGGTCAAGTACACGAACGTTTCCGCTGCTGCAGTTCTTGCATCCTTCCACCCTCTGGTGGTGTTAGCCCTTACCATTTTCGTGTATAAAAAGAAAGTGCCCGGAAAAGCGATAATCGCAATAGTGATAGCCCTGGCGGCGGGCGCATACCTTATGTGCTCGGATATCAGCGCTTTCAATGACGGAAGAATGATCGGCAACGTTCTGGCTCTTCTGGCAGGTATATTCATGGGAATATATTTTGCAGTAGGCGGAAGAGTGAGATCGAAGATGGACGGTCAGGCCTATGTTATGCTGATATTCTTCTGGTGCTGGGTATGCTTTGGGATCGCATGTCTTGTGACAGGAACCAGACTCACAGGATATGCTGCGACGGATTATCTGGGAATAGTTGCTCTGGCATTCGTCTGCCAGATCGGGGCACATGCGCTGTTCAATCTCTGCATGGGGCACGTGGATCCGCTGTATGTCAGCGCCTGGGAATCCATGGATCCTGTAACATCGACCATCTTAGCTGTCATCATCGCAAGCCAGATCCCTTCTTTAAAGGAAGTCATCTGCTGCGTGATCGTAGTGCTTGCACTTTTGGCTTACAGCAGGTTTGAATCTCAAGGAGACGAGTAATGTATAAAGTTAAGCTTCAGTCCTTTGAAGGTCCCTTCGACCTTCTGGTATATCTCATCGAAAGCGCAGAGATGAGCATATATGACATAAGGATAAGCGAGATCACAAGTCAATATCTGGACTACATCAGAGCCATGGAGGAACAAAACATCGAGGTCGCTCAGGAATTCATGGTGCTGGCGGCTTCGCTCATAGAGATCAAGTCCAGGATGATACTTCCGAGGGTCAATGAAGAGGGCGAACCCGTCATCGAAGAGGATCCCAGAAAAGAACTGGTCCAGAGGATACTGGAGTACAAGCACTTCAAGGAGATATCAGAAGCCTTCAGGATCCGCGAGGAGAGGATGAGCCACGTCTACTCCAAACCTCAGGAGGATATTTCAGAGTATCTGAACAATCCCGACGAGTATCTGAGCCTGGACATCGGATCTTTTGCGGCTGCTTTCAGACTTTTCATTCAGCGTAAGCAGAGGATTGAAGCCGTAAGGAAGCACTACACAAGGATCGAAAGGGAACGTTCCACCATGGAGCACAGGATAGGATCCATTCTGAAGACTGTAAGGAAGAGCCTTGGAAGCGTGTTCAATTTCAGAGACCTTGTGGAAGATAAGAAGGATAAATACGATATCATAGTCACGTTTTCCTCTCTCCTTGAAATGGCCAAGGAAAGAGTGGTGAACGTGGAACAGAAGCACAACTACGGAAACATAGAAGTATCAGCCGGCGAGAACGTGGAAAAGGACGATATACTGCGCAAGTATTCACCTGAAGAGTTCAGGGAGGAGACGTTAAATGAATAAAAAGAACATAAAATCTGCATTTGAATCCATGATGTTCATCTGGGGGGAGCCTCTTTCCGCAAAGGAAGCAGGAAACGTCCTGGGGATCGACAGCGATGAGGCGCTGGAAATCATGAGGGAACTGGCTGAAGAGTACGAGCAGGAGGGAAGAGGCATAGTGATCCGAGAGGTGAACGGATCTTTCCAGTATGTGACAAGAGAGTCAAACGCTGACTATATCGAAAGACTCTGCACTCCTGTAAAGATCAGAAGACTCTCGCAGTCTGCTCTGGAGGTACTGGCCATCGTGGCATACAGACAGCCGGTGACCAAGGGCGAGATCGAAGCCATCAGAGGCATCAAGTGCGACAGAGTAATGGAAGGCCTGCTGGCCAAGGGACTGGTGGAAGCCGTGGGAAGATCCCAGGCCATCGGAAGACCGGTGCTTTACGGTACGACGGATACCTTCCTGAAGAATTTCGGATTCACGTCTCTTAAGGATCTCCCTGAAATAGAGGATATAGAGACTGCCATTAATACCGAGGACGCCGAAGTAACGGAAGAAGAAAAAGACTACAATCAGATAGAACTGGATATAGAATTATGAGGATCAATAAATACATTGCAGGTTCAGGGCTTTGCTCCAGAAGGAAGGCTGACGAACTGATATTGAACGGAAACGTAAAGGTAAACGGCGCAGTGCTGAAGGAGCCCGGCTACGACGTTCAGGAGGGTGACAAGGTCACCGTTAACGGAGTGGATCTGGCTGAGCAGGAAGAGTCTGTATACTATCTGCTCAACAAACCCGTCGGATACGTCACAACTGCAAAAGATGAGCAGGACAGGGCTACGGTTCTGGATCTGGTGCCGGATATCGGGGAAAGAGTTTTCCCTGTGGGCAGGCTGGACATGAACACATCCGGCGCACTGATACTCACCAATAACGGAAAAGCGTCCTACAGACTGTCACATCCCAAGCATCAGGTATTTAAGACATACCGCGCCCTGGTGAGCGGGGTCATGTCCAAGGAGAAACTCTGGAAGCTCAGGAACGGCATCGACATCGGAGGCTATGTGACAAAGCCTGCCAGAGTGACGCTCCTTAAGGAAAACAAAAACTCCACACTTCTGGAGATCTCCATCTCGGAGGGTAAGAACCGCCAGGTGAGAAAGATGTGCAAGGCCGTTGGGAACCCTGTACAGGAACTCCAGAGGATATCCATCGGAGAGGTCCGCCTGGGCCGCCTTAAAGAAGGCACATACCGTAAGCTCACAAAGGATGAGATCGAATACATAAAGAACTGCTGATAATGAAAAGAAGGCTCGCGATCTACGTTATCATTTTCATAGTGATCATCGCAGGCATCAAGTGCCTCGATGTGGTGATGCGTTACGATATAGGTATTTTGGACTATATCAGATTTTCTGCGCCTTTAAGTGATGAAGAAAGGGCATATCTCAAGAACGGCGACCTGAAATACGGTGTCGACATGAGCAATGCTCCTTTTGCATTTATAGACCCGGAAACCGGGCAGGGCACCGGCATAATAGTGGATTATTTCAACCAGCTGGCAGTTGCTCTGGAAACGAATATGCAGCCCATGGTTTTTGACCAATATCATGTGGCGATAAAGCTCAAGACCGAAGACGTGGACATGGCGGTACTGAACAGAAATGCCATAAACGACAGCGTCTTCAGCTTTTCGCAGACGCTCTATACGGAGCGAAGCAAGGTGCTGGTTAACGGTGAAGCTCCATATGAAAGCATTTCGGACATAAGAGACATATCGATCGCGGTCATTTCCGGAAGCGCAGCCCACCATGCGGTAAACAAGTTCTTCAATCCTGCAAGCAATGTGGACGTAGTGCTTACGGACAGCCTTGAGGAAAGTTTCACCCTGCTGGGGCTGGGGCAGGTGGACGCCATTATCGGAGATGAAGCTAAGATCTCATATCACCTGAATCAAGCTCTGAGATCCAACAGGTTCAAATTCGTTGAAGGCTCTGTTTCCGAAGAGGACGTGGGAATCGCCGTGAACAGAGATGACCAGGTGCTTCTCAACATCATAAACAAGGGGATCCTGGTAATGAAGGAAAACGACCAGTACAGCCACATCAATTCCAAGTGGTTCGGTTCCTTTATACCTGAAGTAAATGAGAGTACAGCCACCGGAACGACCGCAAATATCATTTCCTTGATCGTCGTTCTGTTCGGAGCTTTCTTTATATGGAACACCACCGTAGCCAACAATGTCCACGTCAGGACGAAGGAGTTGGAAGAGAGCAGACAGAATCTGAGGGATATCATAGACTCCATCAACATGGGAGTCCTGGTGTCGGATCCCACCGGAAAGATAAACGCAGTGAACAAGGCGCTGATCGACATGCTGGGCTGCGATTACGGTGATCTGATCGATAAAAACCGGGCGGATATCAGCGGACTGGCTCCGTTTGAGAACAGAGCCAATGAAAAGGAAGCCTTTTTCTATAACGGCAGATATTACCTGGTATACGCCAGAGAATTGAGGGAAGGTTCCACCAGCAATATACTGATCATCGACGACTACACCGACAGACACCGCTACGAAAGCCTGAACCGTCAGGAAGCCAAGATGATCGCCGTTGGAGAACTCACCGCAGGACTTGCTCATGAGATAAGAAATCCTCTGGGGCTCATAAAGAACTATCTCTTCCTGCTGAAGAAAAAGATCGCAGGAGAAAAGGAAAACCACGCGGTGGAAGTAATGGACGACTCCGTGAACCGCATCAACCGCCTGATAGAAAACATGCTGGGCTTCTCCAGACTCTCCATGGTGGAAGCTACCTTTGTGGATCTCAGCGATTCCGTGACGTCTGCCATGGATCTGGAAAAGGATACCATGGATAAGCGCAATATCGGTCTGGAACTGGATTTTGGAAATGCAGCCGGTAAGAAGCTTAAGATAAATGACGACGTGCTGAAACTCTGCCTGATAAACCTTACCAAGAACAGCCTTGACGCTTTTGATGAATGCGATAAGGAGTCAAAACATATAGGGTTAAAGTTCAGCAAGGCTTCAGGCAGACTGAAGATGGACTTCGAGGATAACGCCTCCGGCATTCCCAGAGACAAACTGGATCAGATCTTCGATCCGTTTTTTACCACTAAGGACAACGGAACCGGCCTGGGACTCTACATACTGCAGTCAGAGGTCATGAAGATAGGCGGCAATCTTACGGTGGAAAGCGTTCCCGGCGAGGGCACAGTCTTCCACCTGGAACTTCCCATAGAGGAGGAAATGAAGGATGAAAGAAAATAATTACAATATCCTCATAGTTGACGATGAAAAAGAATATCAGCTTGTGGTCTCTATGATCCTGGAAGATGCAGGCTACAATACGGAGACCTGTTCCAACGGCAGGGAAGCCCTGGACATACTCGAAAAGCGCGACATCGATCTGGTGATCACGGACCTCAGAATGCCTGTTATGAGCGGAGATGAGCTTATAGCTGAGATCCGCAGGAAAGAAATGGACGTAGATATACTGGTGGTGACCGCTTACGGTTCCATAGAAAGCGCAGTTGAGGCCATCAAAAATGGCGCCACCGACTATTTTGTGAAATCCAGCGATCCCGGGGAACTGCTGATCAAGGTGGAAAGGATAGCCGATATCAGGCACATCAGACGTAAGGACGACATACTGGTGAAAAACCAGAACTCCGGTTCTGTATTTCTTGACTCGAAGAACCCGGAATTCTGTCAGTTGCTTGAAATGTGCGACAGGACCGCTGACACTGATATCAGCATTCTCCTTCTTGGAGAGTCCGGCGTAGGCAAGGAAGTGATCGCTAACTATATACACGGAAAGAGCAACAGAAAAAACGAGCCCTTCGTTCCCGTGAACTGTCAGGTATTCCCAGAGGGCGTTATAGAAAGCGAACTCTTCGGACATGAAAAGGGAGCGTTCACCGGTGCGGTGGGTTCCAGAACAGGAAAATTCGAAGAAGCTAATTACGGAACGCTTTTCCTGGATGAGATAGGCGACCTCCCGGTGACCACCCAGGGAAAACTACTGAGAGCTCTGGAAACAAAATCAATTCAGAAGGTGGGTTCCAACAGATCCATAAACCTGGACGTGAGGTTCATCTTTGCCACCAACAAAGACCTTTACAGAGAGATCGAAAACGGCAATTTCAGAGATGATCTGCTTTACAGAATCAACACTCTGACTTTGACCATACCTCCGCTGAGAGAACGCCGCGAGGATCTGCCCGGCCTCATCGATTTCTTTGTTACCCAGACCGCCAACGATCAGAAAAAGAAGAACGTGACCATAGATGATGACGTTATGGACTATCTTCTTAACTATGATTATCCGGGCAACGTCAGGGAACTGAGGAATATCATCGAGAGGATGATCGCACTGAGCATTGACGGCAGGGTCACCAGCAAAGAGATCCTGATGAATTCCAGAAACTCATCAGGCATCTATACCATTCAGGGCGAGCTGCAGGATCTGAGGACCGCGAGGGGCGCTTTTGAAAAGAACTACATAACAGACAGCCTCAGAAAGAACGACTGGAACGTGGAAAAGACCGCAGTATCTCTGGGCATCACTTCGAGACAGCTCTGGAACAAGATCAAACAGTACGACATTCAGAAGAAATAGAGTTCAGCATCAGCTGATCAAAGACTAAAACTGTGAAAAAAATTTCATCAGACCATGATATTTATTTCGCATGTTTTTGAAAAATAGTTCATACATTTATAATCAAAAGCTTCCGGCATATACCGGGAGCTTTTTAAAACCCTTGATTTTCAAGGGCTTTTTCACATCGCATTATTTTGTTAACCAATTAAAGCGTTTTGGCATGGTAATTGCTTTTAAAAAGAAACATATAGGAAAATTAATAATTTAATATTAATTTAGGAGAAAAACTGAAAGGACGTGGAAAAATGAAAAAAATCCTTGTTATCTTACTTGCATTCGCTCTTTGCTTCACAGTACTTGCCGGATGCGGCGGCGGAAGCTCCGAACCTGCTGCTGATGAAAGTGCAGAGCCTATCACAATTAAGATCGCTCATACCGACTCATCATCAAGATCAACCAATACCTGGGCTGAATGGTTAGGCGAATATCTTGAAGAGAATGCTCCCGGACGTTTCAACGTTGAAGTATACTCCGACGGACAGCTCGGCGACACCACAGACGTTATCGCGGGTCTTGGACTTGGAACAGTTGAGATGGTATTCGACCTCGTTTCCTGCTTCACTCAGGTAGCAGGAGATGAATCCGCCTGCATCGACCTTCCTTACCTCTATCCTACATTCGAAGATTGGGAAAAGGGTATGCTGGAGAACGGCGGACTTGAACTCTTCAACGAGTATATCGCAGGATCTGACTTCTATTGCATCGACCTTTACTACAATGGAATCAGAGAGGTCATTTCCAGAAACAAAGTTTATCACAACACAGCTGACTTCAAGGGTCAGAAGGTAAGAATCGCTCAGAACGACCTGAACGTAGAGATCTGGAACGCTATGGGAGCTAACCCTACACCTATGGCATGGTCCGAAGTAGTTACATCACTTTCACAGGGCCAGATCGACGCTCTTGACCACTCACTCGGCGTATTCAACGACTTCAACCTTCACGAAGTTGCTCCTTACGTAACTCTTACCAACCACTGCTCATCACCTTTCCCGATCATCGTTTCCAAGAAGTGGATCGAGGCTCTTCCTGAAGCTGACAGAGCAGTTCTCGAGGAAGGCGTACACCAGATGGCAGCCGGACAGAGAGCAGAAGAGAGAGCTAAGGAAGCTGAGTACATCGCAAGATTCGAATCTGAGGGAGCTGAAGTTTACCAGCTCACCGACGAAGAAGTAGCTGCATTCAAGGAAGCTTGCCAGCCTGTATATGCATGGATGGCAGAAAGAGTAGGCCAGGACGTTATCGACAGATGGCTTGCTACAGTTCCTCAATAATTCTGTTTACGGATGAATCTTCAGGGGGGGCAAGTAATTGCCCCCTTTGTTTCCTAACAAAAGGAGAAACTCATGAATAGTGAAAACACAGCTTTCAAAAGATTTATGAAAGTGGTAGACAAGGCCGAAGACATCTGCCTTGTGGTGATGTTTGCTCTGATGGTCATTTTTATATTTTTGCAGATCATCATGAGATTCGTCGTGGGACATTCACTGGTCTGGTCTGAAGAACTGGGCAAGTTCATCTTCGTATGGCTGTCATGGCTTGGAATATCAATAGGTGAAAGAAGAAACGAACACATCAAGATCACTCTTGTCACCGACAGACTGTCCCCGAAATGGCAAAAGGTCTTCGAGATAGTGGCATACCTGATACTTCTGGGTATACTGGCAGTCATTATCTACTATGCAATTATACTTGTAGCATTCCAGTGGAAGGTAAAATATGCCGGAATAAAGATCAGCACCTCATGGGGCTATCTTTCCCTGGTTCTCGGCTGCGGATTTATGGCGTTGAGAATAATTGCGGTATTGTACAGAGACATCAAAGCTCTGATCACAAAGAATTACGATGCTCCATCACATCCCAATACCGTTTCCCAGATAGATCAGGCCATAGAGGCTTATGAAAATATTGCGGAAGGAGGTGCGAATTAATGGCAGTAGCTGTATTATTGATCCTTTTATTCGTACTTCTGGTTATAGGAGTTCCCGTAGGCTTTGCTATCGGCGGAGCTACCATGATCTCCATGTTCCTTTGTTCGGACATGCAGATGGTAATCAACGCACAGTATTGCTACAGCGGTATTTTCTCCTTCACCGTAATGTGCATTCCTTTCTTCATGCTGGCAGGAACCATCATGTCGACAGGAGGAATCGCAAGGCGTATCGTAAACTTTGCGTCTGCTCTGGTGGACTTCGTTGACGGAGCCATCGGATGCGTTACCATCATTTCATGTATGTTCTTCGGAGCTCTCTGCGGATCCGGAATGGCTACAGCATCCGCCATCGGTTCCATGATGATCCCCGAAATGAAGAATAAGGGCTATGACCCCGCCTATGCTGCTACTATAGTATGCTTCGGCGGTATCGTGGGACCTATCATCCCGCCGAGCCTTTCCTTCGTACTGTACGGTGCATCCACCAACGTATCGATCCCTAAGCTGTTCCTGGCAGGTATCCTTCCCGGAATACTTATCGGAATCATATTCGTTGCAGCCAACATCATCATGTGCAGACGTTCCGGCACCGACCTTCGCAAGAATAGCAATAACGTGATCGAGAAGGTTCCCATGGGCGTTTCCATGAAGAACAGAGCAAAGAACATCGGAGTCGCACTTAAGGACGGTTTCTGGGCACTTCTGTCACCGGTAATCATCCTGGGCGGTATCTATTCCGGAGTATTCACTCCCACTGAGGCTGCCTGCGTATCCGTAGTATATTCCATCATCATCAGCCTTTTCGTATACAGAGACATGAAGCTGAAGGATCTGTACAATACCTTCCTGGACACTTCTGTACTGAACGGCATCACTTCATTCCTTCTTGGAACTTCAACGGTATTTTCCACCTTTATGACCTTTGAGAAAGTTCCTCAGGGAATCACAGCCTTCCTTACAAGCGTGTCCGACAACTCATACGTTGTACTTTTCCTGATCAACATCATTCTGCTGATCGTAGGATGCTTCCTGGATACAGTACCCGCCATCATCGTTATGGCTCCCATGCTGCTGCCTACAGTTGAGGCTATGGGAGTTGATCCGATACACTTCGGCGTTGTAATGGCAGTTAACCTCGCGCTGGGACTTTGCTCGCCTCCTTACGGATGCAACCTTTTCGTAGGAGCAGCCGTTGCCAAGATCAAGATGGAATCCATGTTCAAGTATATTATTCCTTACTTCATAGTCGGAATAATATCACTGCTCATAGTGACGTTTGTACCTTGGCTGTCACTGGTATTCATACATTAAAAAAATGAAGATAGCATTTTTATATCTTGGAATTGCAGCTATGGGGTATCTTATAGCTGCTTTTCTCGGGAAGGAAAAAGACAAATTCAAATGGATAGGCACTGTCCTTCCAGGCATAGTCACTGCGCTGATCTTCCTCATGGGCTTCAGGATAGGCGAGAACGAAGAGGTGGTGGGAAACATCGGCACCATAGGATTTCAGTCCCTTGTCATGGCGCTGGTGTCCATGGCGTTTACCCTGGCAGCCACCGGACTTCTGAGACGCGCTCTGGGTTATGACAGATACGGTCTGAGAAAAAAGAACGGTGGGGCTGAGGAAGCCGCGGAAGTTCAGGACCGGGGAAAGAAAAGGAAGGGCAAACTTTTCTCGAAATCCACGGTGAGATATCTCATAGCCGTTATCTCAGGCTTCATTCTGGGATATCTTCTGGTGATCAAGACGGGAGCAGTGACCTTCGGGACCGCATCCGGTATCACAGGTATGCTGGTCACATACGGACTGTACCTGATGGTCTTCCTGGTGGGCATGGATATGGGCTTTGACGGAAGCCTGCCGGCCGTTTTCAGAGAGACCGGCGCAAGAGCTTTTGTCTTTCCTTTGGTTTTTGCAGCTTCGACATTGTTATCAATGCTTGTGATGAAACTCTTTGTGGGCATGAGCATGAAGGAAATGATGGCCATCGGCTGCACCTTCGGATGGTATTCCCTGGGACCGAACATAATAATGGAAGCCGGGATGATAACGGCAGGAGCCTATGCTTTCCTCACGAATTTTCTGAGGGACATGATATCTATCCTCGTCATACCCTGGGTGGCAGAAACCTTTGGATATATCGAGACCGTGGGACTTCCCCAGGCGGCTGCAATGGACGTATGCATAGCCACTATAGAAGGGGCCACCAACAAAGCAACAACGGCTCTGGCCTTTTTCTCGGGAGCAGTGTTCACCATGGTGATACCTGTGTTCCTTCCGATCCTGGTGGGACTTTAAAAATGCAAAAAAGAACAAAGAAAAAACCCGAAGGTATTATCCTTCGGGTTTTATATTCCTCAGTATCTGAGATTATTTTCTCTTCATTTCCTTAGGTGTTACGCAAGTTCCGGAAGCTCTTGCAACAACGATGGGTTCCTCAAGGAAGTCAGCAGCGGAAGCGTTGATGTCTTTTCTGGAAACGATGACCTTTCTTGCTTCGAATACCATGTGTCTGGAAGTGTTGCCGATTCTGTCGATCTCGCCGTAAGCTTCGATATAGTCACCTGCATAGGTAGGAGCAAGGAATTCTACGTTGTCATATGCGCAGAACAGACCTTCGTCTCCGTCTAACTTGATGAGGAGTTCAGTAGCAACGTCACCGAAAAGGTGAACCATGTGTGCTCCGTCAACGAGTTCTCCACCATAGTGAGCGTCCTTTGCAGACATTCTGAGTCTGAGGGTTGATGTGATTTTTTCTTCAGCCATTTTAATTTCTCCTTTTTTAAAAAATTTGCAAATTTTTTGAATAGAAATCAGCCTCAAAATTAGGCTAAAAATAATATTGCAAAACCCGTGCCAATGGTATATCATAGGTTTTGAGGCGGAAATGAACCGATTGCGGTTCACGCCGGGATAAGGAGCGAACCGATTATGTCAAACTACGGAACCAGCAGAGTACTTGAACCGAAATTCGTTATTCCCACCTCCGCATGGAGGCTGGATAACTCCAGAAACGTCAGGCCCGATGAACTGAGGGTATCTGCGGATATAATCCATCTGGAAGGAACCAGTTTCAAGCAGATATGCACCGAGGCAAACAACGACCCCGCCGAGATCAGGCGTGAGATCATAGATACCACCATACGCAGAGGCAAACTCCATAATCCGGTAACGGACACGGGCGGCGTGCTTTACGGTACAGTGGAAGCCATAGGCGACGAGTACGAAAACAAGGCAGGCCTGAAGGTGGGCGATAAGATCATCATCAATGCATCCCTCACGTCGTTCCCGATGTACCTTGAGAACATCGGCGATATCGACTGGGTGTTCAATCAGGTCAAAGCTAAAGGTTATGCCATCGTGCATTCAGACATTCCGGTGATCAAGGTATCTGAAGACGTGCCGGTGAGACAGATGCTTTTTGCACTGGACGAGTCCGGAACATTGTATAAACTGAGCACACTTATAGAAGGCAAGTCCAGGTTCCTCATAGTAGGAAACAATCTTTTGTCTAATATTCTCTACGGATACGTGATCCGCAGGGCTTTGGGAGATCAGTGCGAGATCACCTGCGTTCTGGACAAGCGTACCGGTATCGACGTTACCGGGGAGGGCATAGAGAGGCTCATGCCCAGAGTGTTCAATCAGATACAGATACTGGATATACTGCGCCCTGTTGAGTGCATAAGACAGCTGGGAGAATCATGCTTTGACCTTTCGGTCAACTGCGCTGAGATCCCGGGAGCTGAGACAATAAACATACTGGCGACGAGAGAGAAGGGCACGGTTCTATTTGCAAATCTGATCAACAATCTGAACATAGCTCTTTACATCACGGAGTCCATCTCGAAGGAACTGGCAGTGCTGGGAGCTGAAGGCTACACCGGAAACTACGCGGAATTCGACCTGCAGCTGGTAAGCGAGATCGCGGAGGAACTGTCGGATCTGGAGCTTGCTCATGACAGCAAGACTGCCCAGGTGGAGGCAGAGGCTGACGCATATTCCCAGTCTTTGATGGCGAGTTCCATGTTCGAGGACTTCATCTGTAATTCCAAGCCCATGAAAAAAGTCCTTCAGGACATACTGAAGGTTTCAAAATACGACTGTAACGTCATCATCTTCGGAGACACCGGCGTAGGTAAAGAAAAGGCGGCAAACCTCATCCAGAAGAACTCTGACAGAAAGATGCAGCCCTTCCTTAAGATAAACTGCGGCGCCATTTCCCCGAACCTGATTGAATCCGAATTCTTCGGATATGAGAAGGGAGCCTTCACCGGAGCCAGCAGCACCGGAAAGAAGGGATATTTCGAGATCGCAAACAACGGCGTGCTCTTCCTGGACGAGATAGGCGAGCTGCCGCTGGAAATGCAGGCCAAGCTCCTCAGAGTAATACAGGACGGAGAGTTCTACAGGGTCGGAGGCACAGCTCCCATAAAGACAAACGTAAGGATCATATCCGCTACAAACAGAGATCTGGAAAAGATGGTGGAAGACGGCGGTTTCAGAAGGGACCTCTATTACAGGCTGAACGTAGTCCCCATCATAATCCCCAAACTCAGCGACAGGCGAGAGGACATTCCGGGGCTTGTGGAGCACTTCCTTTCCAAGTACGGCGACAAATTCGGCGAAAAGAGGAGCATAAGCCCATGGGCCATGGACTATCTTAAGGAACAGCCTTGGGAAGGTAACATCCGTGAGCTGGAAAACGTTATCCAGCGTATGATCATTTCCGCTCATGGAAGAGAGATCACCCTGAAGGACGTTATCACTGAGATAGAAGGTGAAAAGGGCCGCGATGAGCTTCTGGACGTGCAGAACGGCGAAGCCGGAGAAGAATATGAGATAGATCTGGAAGCCGCTGTAAACGAGTATGAGAAGGGTCTCATAAGGTATGCTTTGGATAAATACGGTTCTACCAGAAAAGCCGCTAAAGCCGTAGGCATATCCCAGACTCAGCTTGTCAGAAAAAAGAAAAAATACGGTATATGAGGGCGTGTTTGCCGGAGCCGTTTTCATAAGCAAATCAAATGCGAACCGATTACGGTTCGCATTTTTTACGTTGGTGCAAAATCGGTTCGGTTGATTCTGCATTTTTATTCAAAGATGATTAATAAAATGAGAATAGCGTCTCGAAACCCTTATTCTTCAAGGGTTTTGAAAAAGGTGTGAAATGAATAACGGGGAGGTGGTTTTTGGCATATTAATTGCAAATATATAAACTGTAACTTTATGGTACATTCATTGACCAGTTTACAAAAAATAATTTTTTTATATTTAGGAGGAAACCAAAATGAAAACAGGCGGAAGCCCTTACGGCACACACAGAGTTATTTCACCCAAGGGAGTATTACCTCAGCCCGCTGACGTAATCGATAACGATATGGAGATTTGGGACAATGAAGTCCTTATCGACGTAAAGACCCTTAACATCGACTCCGCTTCTTTCACAGAAATCGTAAGAAGAGTTCTTAACAAGAAGCCCGCAGAAGTTGAAACTCAGGAAGAAATGGACGCTATCGGCGCTAAGATGATGGAAATCGTTAAGAACGCTGGTAAGCACAAGAATCCTTGGACAGGTTCCGGCGGAATGCTTCTTGGAACAGTTGAGGAAATTGGCCCTGCTTACAAGGGAGACCTCAAGGTTGGCGACAAGATCGCAACATTAGTTTCACTTTCACTGACACCGTTAAGAATCGACAAGATCCTCGCTATGAGACCTGCTATCGACCAGGTTGATATCGAAGGAAAGGCTATCCTGTTCCAGTCCGGTATCTATGGAAAGATTCCTGAGGATATGCCCGAAAAGACAGCTTTATCCGCACTCGACGTTGCCGGTGCTCCTGCACAGGCAGCTAAGCTTTGCCAGCTTAACCAGAAAGTTCTCGTTATCGGCGGCGGCGGAAAGTCCGGTCTTCTTTGCCTCTATGAAGCAATGAAGAGAGTTGGACCTGACGGATTAGTAGTTTGCGCTGCTGGTTCCCAGAAGTCCGAAGACAGAGCTAGAGCTCTTGGTCTTGCTCACGAATACTTCCACATGGATGCTACTGATGCTGTTGGAATGTATGAGAAGGCTATGGAACTTACAAACGGCGAATTATTCGACGTTGTAATCAACTGCGTATCCATCGAATCCACAGAGATGGGCTCCATCCTTGCTTGCAAGGACAACGGAACCGTTTACTTCTTCTCCATGGCTACATCCTTCACAAGAGCTGCATTAGGAGCTGAAGGTGTTGGCAAGGACGTTAACATGATCATCGGAAACGGCTACACCAAGAACCACGCTGACGTTACTCTTCAGGTTCTCAGAGAGCATGAAGGACTCAGAAAGCTGTTCGAGGAAATGTATGCATAATTGATGCACACGCACAGTTAATTAACACCGGGGCTGCGCTTGCAGCCCCATAATGACTCTCACATTATTAATTTAAGGAGAAACAAAAAATGGCAATTAGAAATTGGAAAGATATCCCTCTGTTCAAGGACGTAACAGATGAGCAGTGGAACGATTGGCATTGGCAGGTTGAGCACAGACTTTCAACCGTAGAAGAGATCGCTCAGGTTATCAACCTTTCCGAGCAGGAAAAGGCTGATATCGAGAAGGTCATCGGTGGATTCAGAGTAGGAATCACTCCTTACTATGCTTCCCTCATGGATCCCGATGATCCCAGAGATCCCGTCAGAATGCAGGCTGTTCCCACACTTGCAGAAATGCACAGATCACCTGCTGACGACCTCGACCCTCTTCACGAGGACGCTGACTCGCCGGCTCCCGGACTTACCCACAGATATCCCGACAGAGTTCTTTTCCTGATCACTGACCAGTGCTCAATGTACTGCAGACACTGCACCAGAAGAAGACTCGCAGGAGAAACTGACGGCGCAAGATCAAGAGAAGATATCGACGCTTGCATCGAATACATCAGAAAGACTCCTGAAGTTCGTGATGTTCTTCTTTCAGGCGGAGACGCTCTTCTGGTTGAAGATGAGACTCTTGAGTACATCATCTCCGAACTGAGAAAGATCGACCACGTTGAGATCGTAAGAATCGGATCCAGAACTCCTGTAGTTCTTCCTCAGAGAATCACTCCTGAGCTCGTAGCTATGCTCAAGAAGTATCATCCGATCTGGCTCAACACTCACTTCAATCACCCTAAGGAAATGACACCTGATTCAGCAAGAGCTTGCCAGATGCTTGCTGACGCTGGTATCCCTCTCGGCAACCAGTCCGTACTCTTAAGAGGAGTTAACGACTGCAAGCACATCATGAGAGACCTCGTTCAGATCCTTGTTAAGAACAGAGTACGTCCTTACTACATCTACATCTGCGACCTCTCAATGGGTATCGAGCACTTCAGAACCTCCGTATCCAAGGGTATTGAGATCATCGAAGGTCTCAGAGGACACACCTCCGGATATTGCGTACCTACATTCGTAGTTGACGCTCCCGGCGGCGGCGGAAAGACTCCTGTAATGCCTCAGTACATCATTTCCGAGACACCTAACAAGGTTATTCTCAGAAACTACGAGGGTATCATTACAACTTACACAGAGCCTAACCTTCCTGAACTTCCTTGCACATGCGACTACTGCACAGGCAAGAAGACTTACAAGTATCAGGGTGTTTCCGCTCTCGGCGAAGGTCCTGAAATCAAGACCATCGAGCCTGCACACCTTGCAAGACACGAGAGAAACAAACACTAAAAACTGTTTTCCCGGACAGTTTCCGGGAATAAAAAACGATCATCATAGGGAGGCCCCTGACCGGGTCTCCCTATAGGTGCATAAAAGAGGTATTAGTTTTTTATGGGTTTATTATATGACCTCTCAACTAAATACAAGACTTTGTCCATAGTGGGCATGGCTAAGAACGCCGGAAAAACAACGGCGCTGAATTTTTTGATTGAAGAGGCTATGGATGAGGGGATAGTCCTGGGGATCACCTCGACCGGAAGAGACGGAGAGACCCAGGACCTGGTTACAGGAACAGAGAAGCCCAGAGTCTATCTGGATCAGGGTACTCTTGTTTCCGTTCCTTCACAGCTTTATAATCTGGCAGACGCCGGTCTGGAAATACTGAGACGCACTCCGTATTCTACAGCTATCGGCGAGCTGCTGATCTGCAGAGTTCAGGACGCAGGCTACGTTCAGATAGCCGGTCCGGTAATCAATTCGGAGACAAAGAAACTCTGCAAAGACATGTTCGATCTCGGCTGCGACCTGATCATGATCGACGGAGCCATCGACCGTAAGACCATCGCGTCCCCTGAAACTTCGGACGCCATTATCCTTGCCACCGGCGCGGTGCTTAGCCGCTCCATGAAAAAGGTGGTGGAGGAGACTGCTCACGTGGTACATCTCTACGGACTTCCTGAGTTCGGCGAGGATGACAGAGTCAAAGCGTTTATCGAACAGGACAACTATGAACACATCATCGCCTTCAATACCGACGGAGAGGGCAAAGTGCTGGATCTGGTAACAGGTCTTGGCAATGCCAGATACATCGACGACGCCATTGAAGAAGATACCAAATATATTTTCATACCGGGAGCTTTCACCAATTCAGTAGTTGCAGATATCAGCAACAAACACCTGAAGCAGGTTGAGTTCATTCTTAAGGATCCCACGAAGATCTTTGTCAACATCATGGACTGGGGCCAGCTGAGAAAACGCGGCTTCAAGGTCAAGGTGCTGAAGAACATCGAGATAGCCGCTATCACGGTTAACCCCTGGGCTCCTCAGGGCTACACCTTCGATTCAGACTTCCTGATCGAATCCCTTAAGAAGCTGCTTCCGGACATGCCTATCATCGACGTGAGAAAGTAGGTGAGGCCTATGTACATGGGAAGAAACCGCAGGCTGGCCAACGTCAAGACCCGTCATGAGACCGGCCTGGATTATATAACACAGAAACTTAATATCGAGACACCCTTCGGCAAGAAAGTCCTCAAGGACAACAAGCCTTTCTTCCCCGGTGAGGAGGAAGAACTGAGGGAGGAACTCAACAGGGTAGAAGCTCTGGTTGAATACGTCAAAAACAACAAAAGGACCATAGAACTTCTGAGTGAAGTCTTCATGGAAGTGAAGGACGCCAGCCGAACTGCTGAAAGGGCTGAGAAATCAGTGCTCACGGCGCTGGAGATCTATGAGATCAAGTCTTTGCTCCTCCTTATGGAGAAGTACATGAAGATGCTTCAGTCGGAAGAGACCAGTTCATTTGAACATTCCAACCACTGCTGCCTTCCCGGGCAGGAGAAGGAAGGGACCGAGACCGTGGGAGGAAACATCATACCCGAGAGATATCACTTGAGGGATATGACGGACCTTCTGGATGCACTGGATCCCAGAGGCGACAGGATCAATACTTTCTACATCTACGATGAGTTCAGTCCTAAGCTCGGGGAGATCCGCAAAGCTAAGCGCGAGATCGAGATCTCCATCAGAAAAGAGCAGAAGGTGAAACGCGATGAGATCCACAAACAGTACGGCATAATGCTGACTCCCAAGTTCGACATCGTGATCTCCAAGTCTCATCCGGACTTTGAAAAGCTCAAGGAGATAGAAGCTCTGGAGATGACAGATCAGGACTACATGTCCGCCACCTTCGTTCTGAAGCCCAACGACAGAGTCTTTGAACTCCAGAGGGAGATAGACAAACTGGCAGTGGACATGGAGGAGGAAGAGGAAAGGATCTGCGCAATGCTGTCTAAGAAGATAGCAGCTCGCAAGGAGGACCTCTTCTACAACTGCGACAGGATCGGAGAATTCGACTTTGCATTGGCAAAGGCAAAATACGCCATCAAACACGACTGCGTGAAACCGGAGATCGTGGATGAACATATAATTGAGTTCGAAGAGGGAAGGAACCTCCAGGTGGAGGACATTCTGAACTCCAAGGGCAAAAAATACTGTCCGATATCCATAGCTCTGAAGGACGGAGTGACCTGCATAACAGGAGCCAACATGGGAGGCAAGACCATATCCCTGAAGCTCTCAGGACAGATCCCCATCCTGGCCCAGTACGGATTCTTTGTACCGGCCAAAAGCGCCAAGATCGGTCTTTCCAACTTCATGCAGATGCTGATAGGCGACTCCCAGTCCGTGGAGCGTGGCTTATCCAGCTTCGGCTCCGAGATGGAGGAACTGAAGGAGATACTGGACAACAGCGTGGACCGCTCGCTGATCCTGATCGATGAGATCGCCTCCGGAACCAACCCGGTGGAGGGCCTGGCTCTTTCCAGAGCTTTGGTGGATTATCTGGTGGACAAACCGTATATTACTCTTTTCACGACGCACTTCGAAACTGTAACTGAGACGGACAACGTGGTGAACCTGCAGGTCGTAGGCCTTGCGAACTGCGATTTCACTCTGCTGAACCGTGAGATACAGTATGCGAACCGCCGTGAAAGGATCAATATAATCTCGAAATACATGGACTACCGTCTGCGCAGAGTAGAGGAAAACAAACAAGTGCCTAAAGATGCTTTGAATATTGCGAAGATGCTCGGACTGAGCAACGAGATAATAGACAGGGCAAAGAATTATATTAAATGAGGAGAAAAAGGATGAAAAGCAAATTAAATCTCGATTTCAATGTTGTAAACAGTGCTCGTCAGCATGCTGCTAACATTGCTCATGACATGCAGGATTTCATCGACAGACACACCACTGTTTCAACTGAAAGAACGATCCTGAGACTTCTTGGAGTCGACGGTGTTGATGAAGTTGACAATCCGCTTCCCAACGTCGTAGTTGACCAGATCAAGGAAGCAGGCGCACTTCCCACAGGAGCAGCCTATTGGATGGGAAATGCAATTGTACAGACCGGCAAGACACCTCAGGAGATCGCAGAGGAAGTAGGAGCAGGCAAGCTTGAGATCACCAAGCTTCCCATGTGTTCCCAGGAAGAAGCTGCCGCTGCACTTGAACCTGCCATCAAGGCTACCTTCGACAGGATCGACCAGCAGAAGGCTAAGAGAAAAGAATACCTCGAAAGAATCGGAGAAGGTCCGGAGCCTTACCTTTACGTAATCGTAGCTACAGGTAATATCTATGAGGACGTTATCCAGGCTCAGGCTGCTGCTCGTCAGGGCGCAGACATCATCGCCGTTATCAGAACCACAGCTCAGTCCCTTCTTGACTACGTTCCTTACGGACCTACAACAGAAGGTTTCGGCGGAACCTATGCTACTCAGGAAAACTTCAGGATCATGAGAAAGGCTCTTGACGAAGTAGGCGAAGAGATAGGCAGATACATCAGACTCTGCAACTATTCCTCCGGAATGTGCATGCCTGAGATCGCTGCAATGGGAGCTCTTGAAAGACTTGACGTAATGCTGAATGACGCTATTTACGGAATCCTTTTCAGAGACATCAATATGCAGAGAACTCTGGTAGACCAGTTCATGTCCCGTGTAATCATCGGATACTGCGGAATCATCTTCAATTCCGGCGAGGATAACTACCTCACCACTGATGATGCTATCGAATCCGCGCACACCGTAACTGCTTCCCAGTTCATCAACGAACAGTTCGCAGTACTCGCTAACATCCCTGAGAGACAGATGGGTCTCGGACACGCATTCGAAATGGATCCCGCTACAGAGGACGGATTCCTTCTTGAACTTTCACAGGCTATCATGGCAAGAGAGATCTTCCCTAACGCAAGACTCAAATACATGCCTCCTACAAAGTTCATGACAGGTAACATCTTCAGAGGACACCTTCAGGATGCTCTGTTCAACCTTGTTGCTATCTGGTCAGGTCAGTCACTTCAGCTCTTAGGTATGCTCACAGAAGCTATCCACACACCGCATATGCAGGATAGATATCTGTCCATTGAAAATGCAAAATACATCTTCAATAACTGCAAGCACATCGGTGACGAAGTAGAGTTCAAGGAAGGCGGAATCATCCAGAGCCGTGCACAGGAAGTACTCGGCAAGGCAGACGCTCTTCTTGCAGAAGTTGAGAAGGAAGGCCTTTTCGCAACTATCGAAAAAGGTAAGTTCGGCGGAGTTAAGCGTCCGTTCGACGGTGGACACGGTCTTGAGGGCGTATGCCTGAAGGGCGACAACTACTTCAATCCGTTTATCGCAAGATTTATGGATCATGAGTAAGGAGGGAAAGTATAATGGCAGATAATAAGAATACAGCTATCGCTCAGGTAGATTTAACCAAAGTCAAGCCTTACGGCGACGCTTTAAACGATGGTAAAATGGAGCTTGCATTCACACTTCCCGTTCCTTACGGTGAAGAAGCTGAAGAATGCGCTAAGCAGTATGTAAAGGCTCTTGGATTCCTTGAACCCAACGTAACATACTATCACGAACTTACACCCGGATTCACCTTCTTCGTAGTATACGGATCCGCACAGCAGACGATCGACTTCACAGCTATCAACGTTCCTAAGGTAGAAGGAACCGTTATGGACCGTGTAGAGTGCGGCGAATGGATCGGCGAGCACATCGGAAGAGATATCGTCGTAGTAGGTGCTTCCATCGAATCCGACGCTCATACCGTAGGTATCGACGCTATCATTCAGATGAAGGGCTTCCACGGACACTTCGGTCTTGAGAGGTTCAAGCACGTAGTACCTTACAACATGGGTTCCCAGGTTCCTTGCGAACAGCTCATTGCTAAGGCTAAGGAAGTAAACGCAGACGCTATCCTGGTTTCCCAGACTGTAACCCAGAAGGATATCCACATCATTCAGCTCACCAAGATGGAAGAACTCCTGGAAGCTGAAGGTCTCCGTGACAAGATCATCCTTACATGCGGCGGTCCTCGTATCTCCCATGAACTTGCTCAGGAGCTTGGATATGACGCAGGTTTCGGTCCCGGAAAGTATGCTGAACACGTAATGTCATTCATCATGCAGGAAGTTGAAAAGCGCGGCTGGCAGGATAAGCCGAATATCGCTGACAGATAATCCGGAATATAGACGCAGGCAGGGTATAAAAACTTCAGAATACTCAAAAAAATTCAAAAGTTTGCCCCTGTCTGGGTCATTTTCTATTGACTATTTCCTATCAAAAGTGTAGGATTATATAGTACCGATGACTAATCAAATCAAATATTTTTTAGGAAGGTGAAAACTATGATCAATAAAATCAAGACTGCTCAGGAAGCAGTTGCCGGCGTTCAGGACGGTATGACAATCATGGTCGGTGGATTCCTTGCTACAGGTTCCCCCGAGATCCTCATGGACGCACTGGTAGAGAAGGGTGTTAAGCACCTGACCGTAATCGCTAACGACGGCGGACTTGCTGAAGGACAGCCTAATCCGTTCCCCGGCAAGACAGCACGTGGCGTGGGCAAGCTTTTAGATCACCACATGGTAGATCACATCATCGCTTCCCACCTTGGTGTTAACCCCAGACTCAATGAGCAGTTTGCTGATGGCTCACTTACTTACACCCTCGTTCCTCAGGGAACTCTCGCTGAAAAGATCAGAGCAGCAGCTTATGGCCTTGGCGGCGTTCTTACTCCCACCGGACTTGGAACACCTATGGAAACTGAACTTGACGAACTCGGAAGAAAGAAGAAAGTAGTAGAGATCGAATGTAAGAAGTACCTCTTCGAAATGCCTCTTCACGCTGATTTCGCATTCTGCAGACCTACAGTTGCAGATAAGTTTGGTAACTTCTACTGCGCAAAAGCTACTAAGAACTTCAACTATGTAATGGCAAGTGCAGCTGACCACACAATCATTGCACCTGAGAAGCTGGTTGAAATCGGAGCAGTAGATCCTGATATCTTTGCGGTATCCGGAACATTAGTAGACACTATCGTGGAAGGAGAAAAGCCATGGCAGATTTAAAAGAAAGAATCGCAAGAAGATGCGCATTAGAATTTGAAGATGGAGATTTCATCAACCTCGGTATCGGAATGCCCACAATGGTAGCTGACTATATCGCAGAAGATATCGTTGTAACCTGCCATTCAGAGAACGGATTCGCCGGCATCGATGCTATGGCTGACGAAACAAATCTTGACGTTGATATCATCAACTCCGGCGGACAGTATGTAACCGTACTTCCCAGAGTTAAGTATTTCGACACAGCAGAGTCCTTCGGCCTTGTAAGAGGCGGACATGTTAAGGCTACCGTACTCGGCGCTATGGAAGTTGCTGAGAACGGAGACCTTGCTAACTGGATCGTACCCGGCAAGAAGGTTGCAGGTATGGGCGGTGCTATGGACCTTTGCGTAGGATGCCCTAACGTTATCATCACAATGATGCACACACAGAAGGGCGCACCCAAGATCAAGAAGCACTGCACACTTCCTCTTACAGCTGAGAAGTGCGTAACCAAGATCATCACTGAGATGTGCGTAATCGAAGTAAGAGAAGACGGACTCTGGGTAACTGAACTTCATCCTGATTTCACCAGGGAAGAAGTACAGGCTGCTACAGATTGTGAACTTCACTGGGATCCTGATTGCAAGCCTTACCAGGAAAACTAATAATTAATTAGGCACTTAAAAAGCAGTTCCGAAAGGAACTGCTTTTTTTCATTGTCATCTTAAATGCTTTTCAATTAAATCCATGAAGGTGTCCACGTACTCTGTCTTAGTGAAAATGGCTCTGGCCAGGATGTCGTTTCCGCCGCCTTTGCCGTTATAGATACTCGCGTTCTCCTTCACCAGCTTTCCGCAGTTGTTTTTTCCGTCTGATACCAGAAGAACTGTAGTTGATGGTTCATGGACCAGGAAGAATACCTTCTTTATGGAAGGGCTGAGGGCTCTTCCAAGCTGAGTAAGGTCATCCAGTGTAAGTATGCTGTATCTCTCGCAGGGCAGACCTTCGTAGGCATTGTCAGAAAGAGCCTTGACGATACGCTTGCACTCTCTGGAAACCACTTCTTTTTTCAGCATGGAGAGCTGGAAGGACTTCTCCTTGTTCTTCTCAGTCTGAGCATCGTATTTCGACAGGATATCATCTGTTCCGGCGCTCATTTTGCGTCCCAGGGTGTGGAGGGTCTCCATTTCCTCCTGATATTTCACGAAGGCGCGTCTTCCGGCTTCGAAGTAGATGCGGTACATTCCTTTGTTGGATTCCAGCTTGAAGGCTTTGATGAGGCCCACCTGGGCGGTGGACTTCAGATGGGTACCGCAGCAGGCCACGCAGGCCCAGTCGTAGTCAGTGGAGCCGAAACCCACCAGAGTGATGTCTTCTTCGATGGTCAGAGGCTTTCTCATGGGCTCCTTTGATGCTTCTTCGAAGGAATCGAAGTGACGTACTATCATGGGCATATCCTTATAGATGATCTCATTGGACCTGAGCTCGGCTTCCTTCACCATATCCCAGGTGATGGTGTCGACCTTGGCGCGGTCCTCCAGAGCGATGTCTATTGTCATATAATCGTCGCCCATGTGGAAGCCACGGTTGGTACCTCCGAAGAGTTTATCAAATACTCCGGTAAAGATGTGCTCGCCGGTATGGCGCTGCATACTGTCGAAACGCCTTTGCCAGTCGAGTTCAAGCAGGCATACGGAATTCACGGGGACGTCATCTGAGGTGTCGAGAACATGTAGTATCTCACCTTCGTGCTCGATCACTTTTATAACTGCATATGATCTGCAGCTTCCGGTCTTGATGGTCAGACGACCGAGATCCCAGGGCTGTCCGCCGCCTTCAGGGAAGAAAACAGTACGGTCCAAAATGACCGCAGTATGGCCTTCAAAGGGCAGGGATTCCAGGATCATGGCCTCGGAACTCACAAGATATGGATTTTCTTTAAAAAGTCTTTTTGTCTTCATCACACAATCTCCTTGTTTGAAAAGTATAACATAATTGAAGTAAAAAATAAACTGCGAACAAAAGAAAATAATCTGTGGATAACTTTTTGTTGACAAAAAATGTTAACAAGCTCAAGCCTTGATTTTCAAGGGCTTACGGCACTTTGAGTTTTCCACAGGCCCTTGTTGAAAAAATTGTATACGATTTCGGCATATGCTGTTGATAACTCTCGGAGCCTTTGATTTAAGCCACTTCCGGAATTGTTGAAAACTATTCGCAAAAAAAGAACAAAGGTTGACATAATTACTAAAAATGATACAATTCTTTTGTTATTAAAATAATTTTTTTGTATATTTATATAGATGTTTTATGAAAGGAAAAAATATGTATTTTGACTTTTTCGGAAATGACCCTTTCTGGGGCGCACAGGACTATTACGCATCTGCTTTAAAATCTTTATATTGGATCATAGGTCTGGTGATCGCAGCCATCGTTATCGGCATCGTTCTTAACTTCACCTTCCTGAGAAAATCCAACGAAGGAAAGTTCAAAGGATTCTGGGGCAAGGTATATGATCTGCTTGCCATGAACAGATTTCACACAGAGGATATCACCAAACTTCTGGGAGTGATCACATTCCTGATGATCACATTCCTGGGCATCTACATGATCTTCACCGGCAGCATAGGAACAGGAATACTTATCATAATCTTCGGCAACCTCCTTGCCAGAGTCTGCTATGAACTGATCATGATGTTCGCCATCCTTACCAGAAAAACGGTCTCCATGGACAGAAGACTTGCGGGGATAGAAAAGTTCTATTCCGACGATATGGAAGACTGGGATAAATCAGAAGAAGCTGCTGAAGATGACGAAGCTGAAAAGATCATAAGCGATCCTGATGCATCCTTCGAGGATAAGCTCAAGGCTGCCTTTGGCGACCTTGAGGATACTCCTAAATACGGATATGATGAAGAGTGCAGGGAATGCGATAACTGGGACGAGATAAGCGAAGACTGCTACTGTGAGGACGATTGTCTCACCTGCGAAAAGCCGGACAAGGATAAGGTAAAGGCGGCGGTAGCTGCTGACGAAGAGACCGCAGTTACTGACGGTACTGAAGAAACCGCAGCTGCTGACAGCGGTGAAGAAGAATAAAAAAGCAAAAACAAAAACCGGACCCGGGGAAAACCCGAGTCCGTTTTTTATTGTTTTTGTCAGTTATTATAATCCGGCCTGTTCTCTCAGTGCAGCGGCTTTATCGGTGTGCTCCCAGGGAACGTCGATGTCTGTTCTTCCGAAGTGGCCGTAGGCTGCCAGCTGACGGTAGATGGGTCTTCTGAGATCGAGATCCCTGATGATGCTTCCCGGCATAAAATCAAAGTTTTTGAATACGAGTTCGGCGATCTTTTCGTCTTCGATAACACCGGTTCCGAAGGTATCTACCAGGATGGATACAGGTCTTGCGATTCCGATGGCATATGCAAGCTGGATCTCACATTTCTTAGCCAGGCCTGCAGCTACCACGTTCTTGGCAGCGTATCTTGCTGCATAGGCTGCGGAACGGTCGACCTTTGTAGGGTCTTTTCCTGAGAAGGCTCCGCCGCCGTGACGGGCATATCCGCCGTAAGTATCTACGATGATCTTACGTCCGGTGAGTCCGGAGTCGCCGTGAGGTCCGCCGATGACGAAACGTCCGGTGGGATTTACATAGTATTTGGTCTTTTCATCCAGGAGCTCTGCTGGAATGATGGGCTTGATCACGTATTCGATCAGGTCTTTTTTGATCTGTTCCTGAGTGACGTCGGGATCGTGCTGGGTGGAAATGAGAACTGTGTCGATCCTTTTGACTTCATCTCCGTCGTACTCAACGGTGACCTGGGTCTTGCCGTCGGGTCTGAGATACTTTAGAGTCCCGTCCTTACGGACGTCTGTCAGTCTCTTGGCCAGCTTGTGTGCCATTGAGATGGCCATGGGCATAAGTTCCGGAGTCTCGTCGCAGGCATAGCCGAACATGATGCCCTGGTCGCCGGCTCCCCCGACTTCGTCGTTGGTTCCCATGGCAATGTCTGTGGACTGCTCGTCGATGGCGGTCAGGATAGCGCAGGTGTTTCCGTCGAAGCCGTATTTCGCCCTGTCGTAACCGATATCGCAAATCGTCTGCCGCACGATGCGGTCAACCGAGATATTGGCCTTGGTCGCCACCTCGCCCATCACCATGACGAGGCCGGTCGTCGTACACGTCTCGCACGCAACGTGCGCCTCGGGGTCCTCCGCCAGGATCGCATCCAGCACCGCGTCGCTGATCTGGTCGCAAATCTTGTCGGGATGCCCTTCCGTAACCGATTCGGAGGTAAACAGTGTTCTCATCTTTCTCTTCCTTTCCGTCGTGCAAAAAAAAGCGCCCTCTCCTGCACAGAACAGGCGGCACTCTTTCTCGCAACCTTATCTGTCGGCAAAGCCGTGGGATTTGGCACCGGAAGGTTCCGGTTGTCGGGTTTCATCGGGCCCATTCCCTCAACCACTCTTTATAAGGCTTTTAGCGGGGGTAGACTATCAAACAAGTCTTTAATTGTCAATACTCTCGTGTCATAATGGTCAAAAACCGTATGGCTGTCGATTATCAGGTCAGGATCTGTATGCCCATGAAAGTCAGCACGCCCATGATGATGCCGGCGAGCAGGACGCCC
>CACYYH010000018.1 GCA_902778565.1 uncultured Eubacteriales bacterium | reverse complement strand
GCAACTTATTTGACGCACTTATGTACAAAGACCGTTATGCGGCCGGCTACTGGGCAGTAGAGATCATTATAAATTTGCTTATGCTGGTGCCTGTGGGTGTGCTGCTTCCTTTGGCTGCCGGCCACAGGGTGCCGGCATGGTGTGGCTTGTTGCTGGGCGCATGCCTATCGCTGGCCATCGAGACCCTTCAGCTTAAGACTGATGTAGGACTGTTTCACACAGCAGACATGCTGCACAACGCGCTGGGCTGCGGGGCAGGGTGCTTGCTGGCCGACGCGTTGTTCTTCAGAAAAAAAATTACGTGACAATTTCGATATTTGCGAATTGTCACGTATTTTGTAGTCTTGGTTTTTTTCTTTACGTGACAAAGTGACATATATTGTTTTTGTCACGTAAACGGCAGTCTTTTTTTTGGATAGAAATGGGGCAAAAGAGGTTTAACAGGATCAATACCGATCGAAATGAAGCTGATCCTGGTTGATTATTGGATAAATAAGACTCGGAATTACGTGACATTTTCAGTATATTAAGACTTGTCACGTATGTTATATGATTCACAAATTCAATTACGTGACAAAACTGAAATTATTCAATTTATCACGTAAAAATAGTTGTTCGAGTATCGGGTATTTGCCGCGCCAAGATAATCTTTACACTAAAATTAAATATCTTTACTTTTGTAGCAGTATATGCTAAAATAAGTAAAGATTTTATATACAGAGGTAAATTCCATGGTAAATTATACTGGACTTGAAGATAAATTAAGGGAGAAGGGCATCAGGAAATCGGATCTTACCAGAGAACTGGGGATATCGTCCCGCACCATAGCTAAGATAGGCCGCGGGGAGAAACTTTCAGGTAAGGTCCTGGAAAAGATCGCTGATTATCTGGGCTGCGCGCCTGCGAACCTTACGTCAGGCGGCACTGCACCAACCGACCAGACCGTCATGCAAAACACCCAGCCCGCAGCCTCCAACTCAATGAAAAAGATCGTCATCTTCGGAGGTGGTACAGGCATATCTGCCATACTGTCCGGACTGAAGCTTTTCCCGATAGACGTTACTGCTGTTATCGCTGTAAGCGATGACGGATCCAGTACCGGCGTACTGAAGGAGGAACTTGATATACCGGCGGTAGGCGACCTGGGAAAGGTGCTCCTGAGCATGGCCAACGTTGACGATGATTTCATAGATCTCCTTGGCTATCGCTTCACCAAAACCGGCAGCCTTCAGAATCATCCCGTAAGGAACATCCTGATGGCAGCGCTCATCGATCTGAAGGGCAGCCTCACCGAAGCTGCTAAATACATGGGCAGCCTCCTTAGGGTCAGGGGCACCGTGCTTCCGCTCACAGAAGAGAAGGTGGAGCTCGTGGGCCACGGCAAAGGCGGCGACTACATGGGCGAGGTGGCAGTAGGCCAGAACATCAAAGACATCGATTACATCACCTATGACCATCCCATCAAAGTAAACGCCGAAGTAGTGGAAAAAGTACTGGACGCAGACCTGATCATTTTGAGTTCCGGCAGTCTTTATACCAGCATCATCCCGCACCTGCTGGCGCCTGCGGTCAGGGACGCTCTGGCTGCTTCCAAAGCCCCCATCATGTACATCGCCAACCTGGTGACTCAGCCCGGCGAGACCGACGGCTACACCGTCAGCGACCACATCAAAGTTTTGAACCGCTATCTGGGCAGCAGGAAAGTGGACATCGTGCTTGCCAACAACGGCACCGTATCATCTGAGATCTCCGAGCGCTACAGAACAAAGGAAAACAAGTATAAAGTCGAGCTGGACCGCGACGAGGTCCTGGCTCAGGGCGCCAAAATCATCGCTGACGACGTCATAAGGATAGAAAAGGGGACTTTGGTCCACGACGAGATAAAGACCGCTTATCTGGTGTTTTCGAGCCTCATGTAAGCCGGGCAGACAAGGTTAGGAGGCGTTTTGGCACGGCTGAGATTGACTGTTCTCGAGCCTTATGTACGCCAGTCTCACAAGGTTAGGAGGCGTTTTGGCACGGCTGAAGTTGACTATTCTCTAGCCTTATAAAGGGGCTGCAGACGCAACCGTTGCATTCCGATACGGAACCCCGCTAAAACCGCGCTAAAAAATGTATTAAAAACCGTACATTTTTTGCGCCATAAAATTGACACCAAATACAAGATAGTGTATAATATTTTGTTGTATTTTTAGTTTATGACACAATATTATACACTTTTTTATAGAGGTAAAAACATGGGAAAATATTTTGGTACTGACGGCTTCAGAGGTGAAGCCAATAAGGGCCTGAATTACGAGCACGCCATCAAGATCGGCCGCTACATCGGCTGGTATTACGGCGCACGTCTCGGCAAGAAGGCCAAGGTGGTTATCGGCAAGGACACACGTCGTTCCAGCTACATGTTCGAGTTTGCGCTTTGCACAGGACTTACTGCTTCCGGAGCTGACGCATACATGATGCACGTGACTACCACACCTTCCGTTTCATACATAACGAGAGTTGATGATTTCGACTGCGGCATCATGATCTCTGCTTCTCACAATCCGTACTATGATAACGGCATCAAAATCGTTAACTCCAACGGCGAGAAGATGGATGAGGAGACTTTGCTCCGCATCGAGGATTACATCGACGGTAAGACGGAAGTGCCCATGGCTGAAAGAGAAGCCATCGGCAGAACTGTTGATTATTCATCCGGTCGTAACCGCTACATCGGTTATCTCATCGGACTTTCCAAGTTCAGCTATAAGGGCGTCAAGGTGGGCCTTGACTGCGCTAACGGCGCTTCCTGGCAGATCGCAAAGAGCGTATTCGACGCTCTCGGTGCCAAGACTTACGTTATCAACGCTGAGCCTGATGGATACAACATCAACACTGACTGCGGATCCACTCACATCGAGCATCTTCAGAAGTTCGTAGTTGAGAATAAGCTGGACGTGGGCTTTGCATATGACGGTGATGCTGACAGATGTCTTTGCGTGGATGAGAAGGGCAACGTCGTTACCGGCGACCACATTATCTACATCTACGGCCTTTACATGAAGGAAAGAGACAAGCTGGTCAACAACAAAGTCGTTACCACGGTAATGTCCAACTTCGGTCTTTACAAGGCTCTGGACAAAGTGGGCATCGAGTACGACAAGACCAAGGTCGGCGACAAATACGTTTATGAGAACATGGTGCAGACCGGAAACCGCATCGGCGGCGAGCAGTCCGGCCACATCATCTTTACAAAATATGCGACCACCGGCGACGGCATCCTTACATCTCTCAAGATGATGGAAGTCATGCTGGCCAAGGAAAAGCCCATGAGCAAGCTGGCTGAGCCCGTGGTATTCTATCCTCAGGTGCTTAAGAACGTCCGCGTAAAGAGCAAACCGGACGCTCAGAACGACCCTGACGTGCAGGCTGCAGTTGAGCGCGTAGGCAAAGAACTGGGCGACACCGGCCGTATCCTGGTCCGTGAATCAGGCACAGAGCCCGTGATACGCGTAATGGTGGAAGCCGGCACAGAGGAGACTTGCGAGAAATACGTTGATCAGGTTATCGACGTGATCAGAGAAAAAGGCCATATGGCTGAATAATAAGGAGGACAACAATGAGAGTAGTAATTCAGGACAATTATGACAAAATGTGCAAATGGGCAGCTGACTACATCGCTGCTAAGATAAACGCTCACAAAGAAGACAGACCCTTCGTTCTGGGACTTCCCACAGGATCTTCTCCCATCGGAGTATATCAGGAACTCGTAAGACAGAACAAAGCAGGGGAGGTTTCCTTTGCAAACGTTGTTACGTTCAACATGGACGAGTATCTCGGTCTTCCTCATGAACATGACCAGAGCTACTGGTACTTCATGCACGACAATTTCTTTGATCATCTCGTAGACATGAAGCCTGAGAACATCAACATCCTTAACGGCATGACCGACGATCCGGAAGGCGAGTGCGCGCGCTATGAGGAAAAGATCGCTTCCTACGGCGGAATCGACCTGTTCATGGGCGGCATCGGCGTTGACGGTCACCTGGCATTCAACGAGCCTTACACATCACTTTGCTCCAGGACCGGCGTTCGCGACCTGACCACAGACACCAGGATCGTAAACTCCAGATTCTTCGGAAATGACCCCGAAGCAGTTCCTTCACAGGCGCTTTCCGTAGGTATCGGCACCGTTACAGACTCCAAAGAAGTCCTCGTTCTGATCTCCGGCCACAACAAAGCCCGCGCAATGGCAGCTGTAGTTGAGGGCGGCGTATCCCAGAAGTGGACCTGCAGCGCACTCCAGATGCACAACGCAGCAATCATCGCCTGCGACGAGGAAGCCTGCGGTGAGCTGACAGTTGATACTTATAAGTACTTCCTGGACATCGAGAAAAAGGAGAGACTTTAATGTATACGATTAAAGACTTATATGATCTTGACCATACTCTGGCGAAGGATTATCTTTCACAATTCACTTATCCCTGGGAAGCTCTCAAAGGCATCAAGAACATGATCCTTCAGCTGGGACCCACCCTTGGCGACGACTATGAAGAAGTATCCGAAAACGTCTGGGTACACAAGACAGCAAAGGTATTTCCTTCAGCATATCTCGGCGCACCCTGTATCATCGGACCCAACACCGAAGTACGCCACGGAGCATTCATCAGAAGCTCCGCTCTGGTCGGCGCAGACTGCGTAGTAGGCAACTCCGTAGAGCTGAAGAACGTTATTTTGTTCGACCACGTGCAGACACCGCACTATAACTATGTAGGCGATTCCATCCTGGGATACTATAGCCACATGGGAGCAGGCTCCATCACTTCCAATGTAAAGTCCGACAAGACCCTGGTGGTTGTAAAGGACGGCGATGAAAAGATCGAGACCGGCATCAAGAAGGTAGGCGCCATGCTGGGCGACCACGTAGAAGTAGGCTGCAACTCAGTTCTGAACCCCGGAACCATGATCGGCCGCAACTCCAACGTATATCCCACCAGCTGCGTACGCGGAGTCGTACCCGCTAACTCCATCCACAAAAACAACGGCACAGTGGTGCTGAAGAATTTGTCAGAGCTGATTTAATTTAATTGATGTATACGCTGCAGGTACGCCTGCAGCGTATTTGTTTGGCTTGCGATGCTTGGTACTAAATTTTCATGTACTTTAATTCTTTACTTTTACGTGACAATTTCAATATTTATTGTTTTGTCACGTAATCTGAAGTGTTATAAAATTTTTTTACGTGCCAAAGTGTTCTATTTTGATTTTGTCACGTAATTTAGAGTCTTTGTTTTGGTCAAAACCGGGCTATCTGCGCAGCATGTCGATCGATTATTAGGCTAACGACCTTAAAACAGTGTGAAAACGTTGGGTACAAAGACTCTCAAATACGTGATAATTTCGATTTTTTTGGATTTGTCACGTAATCAATCCGGTACCTAAAACACAATTACGTGACAAATTGCCGTTTTACAACAATTGTCACGTAAACCCAAAATTACATTTGCCTAATCACCCGCGCGGTATTATAATAAAAACCAGTTTGATCATAAGGAGTTTTTAAATTATGCCAAAGAAGATATATTCGACCCGCACCAAGAGCAAAGTTGCCGCCAAGTACCGCATGATGTCATACGGTTTTGTGTCCGGCACCATGAACAAGGAGGGGGTGGGCGTCAGGTTCTACGCGCTTGAAAGCGGTGAGTGCGCTGCGCCTTTTAAGCTCACCAGGTTCCACGAGGGCCACAAAATGCTGGCTCACGGCGGTGTGACCGCCGCAATCCTGGATGAGACCATGGGATATTCAAGCCATGTCTATGAGTACATAAATAAACTGCCTAATCTCTTCGTTTTTACAGGCACCGCAACTTATGAATACCTGATTCCGGTTCCCATCGAAAAGGATATGCTGGCTTTGGCCAGAGTCGAGGAGGGAGAGGACCGCGTACGTCACATTTACGGTGAGATAATCGATGAGAATGGTCTTATCTACGTGAGATCTAAGGCTGTTTACGTAACTGCAAAGCCTTCAGAGGAAAAAAACGCCAACATCGACGTCGGAATGTTACCTTTGGAAGAGGGCGACCCGGAAGAGATGTAAGAGAAAGAAAACGACCCGGCGGCAGCCGGGTCTTCTATTAAAAAAGAGCAGCCTGCGGGCTGCTCTTTTAACTTCCGATTTATTTCACGTGGTTCGTTGCGAACTGATCCTGGAGTCTGTAGATGGTGTTGTGGACCACGGGGATGGCCAGGACGATCAGTGTGATCACGCCTTCAGCTCCAATGGATACGCCGTTATATGCGAATGAGTAAAGGGCAGGGTGCATGCCTTCCGGCGCGTATTCGCCGAAGAAGATCCAGCCTGAAAGGAAGCTGCAGATGAATCTGGCGATAACTGCTACGGCATATCCTACGTAAAGGCCGGTGTTCTTGTTCGTAAAGAATCCGGAAAGTCCCAGGGCGGTGAAGGCCAGGATGTAGTCCAGAACCAGCTGCACAGGATGGATCACGTATCCGCCGATGATCAGGTTCAGAAGTCCCAGGGCAAGGCCTGATGCAAGGCCCCACTTGGGTCCGCAGAAGTAGCCTGCAAGGGTAGCGGCCAGCATGCTCAGCAGCGTGATGGATCCGCCGAAGGGCAGGTGAAGTAATTTGATCTGGTTCAGTCCGATGGAAAGCGCGATGAGAACCGCGCAAAGGACCATTCTTTTGACGTTGTTGTTTCTCATAAAAAAACCTCCTAAATGTAATAATTCGGAGGGGAGTTAATGATAAATCATTATTGCTAATTGCTTGCCTCCGCCGGTATTACCCGGATCAGGTCATAAGGGTTTAGATCTCAGCAACAGCTCCCCTAGCACGCTTGCAATTATAACGCTTTTGGGATATAATGTCAAATGGATTAATTTTTGGATATTATACCTTGAAATGAGGGTATAAGCAGTTCAAAAGGGACTATTTAATGAAAGGATTTTAACATGAATAATCACATCGTTACTGAGCCTACGGGCCTTATGAAAAAAATCGCTTTGGAAGCCCTGAAGGGCCACTGGAAAGAGATGTTCATCGGTATCGGCATCTACACCATCCTTACCGGTTACGTTAAAGCATTGCTGGATATGCTCTTTCCCAACTATCAGGTCATGGAACTTTACGGACAGCAGGTGCAGTACAATACCACCTTCGTCGGAAATATTTATGAAGTGCTGCTTACAGGCGCCTTCATGTACGGACTTGCTTTGTTCATGCTGACCTTCTTCAGGACAAAGAAAACCGACAACAAGCTTCTTTTTGAAGGTTTCAGCATGCTGGGAAAGACCATTTTGCTGCAGATCGTCACCACTATATTCATCTTCCTGTGGTCGCTGCTGTTCATCGTGCCCGGCATCATCGCCGCCATCAGATACAGTATGGCTTTCTATATCCTTGCGGATCACCCTGAGTACACAGTGACTCAGTGCATCAACGAATCCAAGGCCAGGATGAGGGGCAACTGCGGAAAATATTTCGTCATGATACTCTCATTCATCGGCTGGGCTTTCCTGGCTTCTTTTGCACAGGAACTTATAATTGCGCCTTTCAGCGGGGCAGGCCTGATCATAGGAAACATCATCGGTATCATACCTTTGGTATTCCTTTACGTTTATGTAAAGACAACTGAGACCGTATTCTACGAGCTGCTCACTCAGAACCTGGTAGTCATGGTTCCCGATCAGCACGTTCAGGACCAGGGTGTGAACCCCGGAAACATGGTGAACGCCAACTACGAGATCCATGAGGAGACCGCCGCTCCCAAGGAAGAGCCCAAAGCTGACAGCTTCATGGACAAAGTATCCGACATCGCAGACAATGCTGCTGACGTGGTTTCTGACGCCACCGACAAGCTGGCTGAAGTCCAGGAGAACGTGGGTGACAAGATAGATGATTTCGTTCCTGATACCTTAGAGGACAAGATCGACGATATCATTCCCGATGACGCTAAGGTAGCTGACGGCGCTCCCGACGTGCCTGTTCAGGTATATGAAGCCAAGGCTGAGGATGTAGCAACAGATGCTCCTGCACCTCAGGATGCTGCAGAAGTTCCGGCAGCCAAAGATATCGTTGCTGAAGCTCCTTCAGTTGAAGACATCGTAGGCGAGACTCCTGACGAGTTCGTAAGCGACGCACCGGCAGCTGCGGACGATGAAAAGATCGATTAATAAAACAATTACGAAAGGTTTTCTGATGGAAAATAGGATCGTAACCATTAAAGATTTCACTGACGCATTCAAGAACGCAGGGCTGCTGGTTTCTGCATCTGAAGACCCGGACTTCACCGGCAAGACCGTCAGCGGAGTCACATACAATTCAAAAGAAGCCGGCGAAGGTTATCTCTTCGTAGTGAAGGGCGCTCACTTCAAGGAACAGTACCTGGAGGATGCTCTGAATGCCGGTGCGGTTTGCTTTGTGAGAGAGACCGCTGAAGCAGAGGCAGGCGATAGCCGGGGCATCTATGTCAGCGACATCAGAAAGGCAATGCCCATCATTGCAGAGACATTTTACGGCAAGCTTTCCGACATGCTTCGCATGATCGGCATCACCGGCACCAAGGGCAAGTCCACTACATCATATTTCATGAGGTACATCCTGGACGATTATATGGCAGAGCAGGGTAAGCCCCGCACCGCCATCTGCTCCAGCATAGAGAACTATGACGGTGTTATCGACGAAGAATCCAGGCTCACCACGCCGGAGATCATGGAGCTTTACCGCCACATGTCCAACGCCCTTAACTGCGGCATCGAATACATGACCATGGAGGTCAGCAGCCAGGGACTGAAGTACGACAGAGTGGAGGGCATAAGTTTTGAGGCAGGAGCTTTTCTGAACATCGGAAGAGACCATATAAGCGACATAGAGCATCCGGACTTCGACGATTATCTGAACTCCAAGCTTAAGATCTTCGCCCACTGCAAAAAAGCCGCCATCAACCTGGACTGCGACCAGCAGGAGAGGATAAAGGCTGCTTCAGAAGATTGTCCTTATGTGATCACCTTCAGCCAGCATGACCGGGCCGCCAACGTTTACGGCTATGACGTTGTATCTAACGAAGGCAACGTCAGCATGAAGGTGCGCCTCAAGGACGTTGAAGGCTATGAAGATTTCGATGAGCCCATAGAGCTGGGCATCTTCGGTACCATCAACGTGGAGGACGCACTTGCAGCGGTAGCTCTTTCAGCGCTTCTCGGCGTGCCTTTCAGACACATCAAGGCCGGACTTAAGAAAGCAGTAGTTCCCGGACGTATGGAAGTTTTCCGTTCAGCTGACGGCAAGCGCATCGCCATCGTGGACTACGCCCATAACAAGATAAGTTACGAAAGGTTCTTTGAGACCATCAAGGAAGAGTTCCCGGACAAAAAAGTCCTCATAGTCTTCGGTTCCGCCGGCGGAAAGGCTTTCCAGAGGCGCGAGGAGCTGGGTACCATCGCAGGTCAGAACTGCGAGTACTCCATCATAACCGAAGAGGATTACGGCGAGGAAGACGTATATAAGATCTGCAACGAGATCGGAAGCTACGTGGCTGCTGCAGGCGGTAAGTACGAAGTAATCGCAGACAGACCGGAAGCCGTTAAGAAGGCCATAGAGATGACCGACGAAAACACCATTCTATTCATACCCGGCAAGGGCAGGGAGACCAGGCTCAAGAGAGGCGTGCAGTACGTGGACGCGCCTTCAGACGTGGAACTGGTACAGAAATATCTTTGAATAAGAGAAAAGAAATGAAAAAAGTATTTATCTACAAAAACGACGTGCCCCGCACGCTGGAAATAGTTAAGTCCCTGGAGGGCAAGCTGGCCGTATCCGGGATAGAAGTGGCAGATACACCTGAAGACGTGGACCTTATACTTTGCGTGGGAGGAGACGGAACTCTCCTGAACCTCATGCAAAACCATGAGTTCCCCACGATCCCCATCGCCGGCATCAATACCGGCCATCTGGGCTTTTTCCAGGAGATCCCTCCTGAAAAGATCGACGAGTTCATCGTTAAGTTCATCGAGGGAGACCTGATGGTACAGCCATATAACATCGCCAAGGCCGACATCCAGTTCGAGGACGGCAGCGAGATCGCTTACCGCGCTTTGAACGAATTCGTCATCAAGGGGCAGGGCACGCACCCCATACATCTGAATATAAGCATCAACGAGTCCTTCATCGAGAGGTTCAGCGGAGACGGCATCATCGTATCGACTCCTGCCGGTTCCACCGCATATAACTATTCTCTCGGAGGAGCCCTGGTGGATCCCAGACTGAATCTGCTCCAGGTGGCTCCCATGGCTCCCATGAACAATACCGCATACAGGTCGCTGACATCCAGTATTTTGCTCCCGGCAAACGACAGCCTGATCATCAAGCCCTGCGACGAGCAGAGCAGCACCCTGGGCATACTCTTTGACGGACAGAACAAGGTCTACAGCGGCATCAAGTCCATTGAATTATGTCTTTCAAGAAGAAAGATCAACCTGGTAAGGTTCGGCGGAACCACATTCTGGGATAAGGTGAAAAGCAAGTTTCTGTGATGTCAAGGTTTGAATATAAGCTGAAAACTGAAGACAGCAACAAGCCATTAAAAGCGATTGTCAAAGAACAATTCGCTTTTTCTTCACGTCTCATGTCCAAGCTGAGAAGGGCCGGCGCCATCAAGGTGAACGGCGAGGCTGTTCCCAACTGGGTAGGCCTTAAGCCCGGCGACGTGGTCACCGTGGACATGCCTGAGGAACGTTCCGAATTCCCGCCGGAGGAGATGCCTTTGGACGTGGTATATGAAGACGAGCACCTTCTGGTTATAAACAAGCAGCCCGGCATAGTGGTGCATCCCACCAAGGGAAATCCCTGCCACACGCTGCTGAACGGCCTCATGTACAAGATCCTTCAGGAAGCTGCCGACGAGGAGGGCAACACCGATCCCGACAAGGTATATAAGATCAGGCTGGTGAACAGGCTGGACATGAATACCTCAGGACTCATAGTCGTTGCAAAAAATCCCTACGTCCAGGCGGACCTGGTGAAGCAGATGCATTCCACCATGGTGAAAAAATACGTGGCCCTGGCGGAAGGTATCATAAAAGACGACATGGGCCTCATTAATCTTCCTTTGGGAAGACCTGACGAAAATGAAGTTGAACGCTGGGTGGTGGCTCTTGAAAATGGCGGACAGGAGAGCCTTACCAGATATAAAGTGCTGAAAAGATATGAATGCCCGCATTCAATGGTCTACGGAAGCGAAGCCGCCGGCGGTCCCATCGAGGAAAAGATCATCGACGGATACAGCCTGGTGGAGCTCATACTTGATACCGGAAGGACCCATCAGATAAGGATCCATCTGGCAGCCCTGGGACATCCGGTGGTGGGAGATCATCTTTACTGCCACGGGGATCCATTCCTTTACAGAGAGGTCTACGGAGATCCCAGACCTCCGCTTACGGGGGAGAAGGGACCCAGGATGGATACCAACCCGGAAGTGGTGTCTGAGATCATGGGAAGGCAGGCTCTCCACGCATTCAGCCTGGACTTCATACATCCCGTTACAGGGAAGGAGATGCATCTTGAGGCAGATCTTCCGGATGACATGAAAAACGCTTTAAAACGCATTTCTGAGCCTTCAGGAGGCAACTGAACTTGAATATACTTGACTACGTTGATTTCAGGGGCGATATACTGTTCACGGAAAGGCCTCTGAACGAAGTTGACAACTTGATATTTTCGGAACTGTCTTATCTGGAGCTTGCAAGTCTCTTCGGAGACGATTTTGGGACTTCATTTACAATATCAGAATTATGTAAAGTATATGAACATCTGAGAGACGGTCTGGATTATCCCTTCAGCGATCCCTGGCCGCTACTTGAAAAGTGCGCAGATTCAGCCAGATTCGGCGACGTGAGGGTGAAATACTTTGTAAATGAGGCCTCAAAAGACCTTCATTCACAGTTTGCAGCCGTTACTTTCATCTATGGAGATGGCAGGATGTACGTGGCTTTCAGAGGCACAGACGGCAACATAGAAGGCTGGAGAGAAGGCTTCAGTTTCAGCTATCTGGATGAGACTGAGGGGCAGAGAAGGGCTGTGGAATACCTGAACATGGCAGCATCCCGTGAGGATGGTGAGATCACCGTGGGAGGCCATTCCAAAGGCGGCAATTTCGCCGAATACGCAGCAGCGTACTGCGATGAAACTTTCAAAGACCGGATCAAAATGATCTATTCCAACGACGGTCCCGGCTTCATAAACACCATTCTGGATTCAGATGAATATAAGGCTATTTTACCTAAGACTTTAAAGATAATGCCGGAGGCTTCCATCGTAGGTAGCATTCTAGCCGGTGACGAGACCCTGAAGGTCATAAAAGGCACCACTAAAGGCCTTATCCAGCACGATCCCTTTTACTGGAGCGTGAGAGGCACTGAATTCGAACCCTCCTTCAGAAAAGGCTCCGCTGATTTCATGGAAAGAACTCTTTCCAGCTGGGTGGAAGGCATGGAAGGAAAAGAGAGGCAGCAGTTCACCGACGCGGTCTTTGAGACCCTGGAGGATTCCGGCATCTCATCCCTGGCTGACCTGCATAAAAAGAGCTTCAGAAGTATTTTTGCCATAAATAAGGCGCGGAAGCGCATGGACCCCGACAAGTCACAGCTGGCCAAGGAAGGCTTCAGGCGCATGAGAAGGGCCGCCATCGATAATTTGCTTAGGAAGAAGCCCTGAACAGGAGTAAAAAAATGACTAAAGAAGAATTATATGAACTGCTGGACATAGAGTCCGCAGAAGATTTCAAATATGTGGAGAACGTTGCCCAGTATCTGGAGTGCGAGGATGAGATTGACTTCGGCGTTCTGGCTGCTCTTATAAACGAGCTTGACAAGGACGAGACTGCAGGGCTTTTCGATGATTATTTCGAAGAGATCATGGAATTCATACCCGAAGCCGAGACCGAGATATACGGACTTTTCACAAACATCAGAAGAAGCCTTACGGGAATGCTGAAGAATGCCGACGAAGTGTCCACAGAGGCGAAGATCGCCGAGGAGCTGGAGCGCTTCAGACGCTGGTATTCCCTGGACAGCAAAGTATATCTCACGGACCAGAACACCATGACGGAGTTCGATACCACCTTAAGAGATGCGCTTTGCGAAAAGAGGCTTGAGAACCTGGGCGGAAAGAAGTATTTTTACGACTTTACAGAGGCCATGGATTATCCTCTCGAGGAATACGTCATGACCTTCGGAGATATGATGAAGCTTGCTGAGGACAGCGAGGAAGAGGCTTAAAATGAGTATTTTGTCTGACAAGGAAAAACTGAAGAACCGACCCATCGGATTCATGGATTCCGGGGTAGGCGGACTTTCCGTTCTGAGAGAGGCTGTCAGGGTGCTTCCCGCCGAGGATTTCATCTATTTCGGAGATTCGGCCAACGCGCCTTACGGCACCAAGACCGTCAAGGAGATCCGCGACCTGACCTTCAAAGCCGTGGAAAACCTGATGGACTACGACATAAAAGCCCTGGTGGTGGCCTGCAATACTGCCACCTCCGCAGCTATTACAGAACTCAGGACCAGATATAAGGACATGCCGGTCATCGGCATCGAGCCTGCGGTGAAGCCCGCCGTGGTATGCAGCAGGGGCGGACGCATCATCGTTATGGCTACACCTATGACTCTGAGACAGAGAAAGTTCAGGGAGCTCATCAAGACCTATGATAATGAGGCGGACATCGTGCCTCTGGCCTGCGAAGGCCTGATGGAATACGTGGAAAAGGGCATTACGGACAAGGAAGGCCTCATGGCTTATCTGGACAGGGCTCTGGGCCCTTACGTCACCGACGACACCGAGTCCATCGTCCTGGGCTGCACCCATTATCCCTTCATCATCAAAGAGATCAAAGAGTATCTGGGAGACAGGAACATAGTTTTGATCGACGGTTCCAAAGGCACGTCTTCACAGCTGAAGCGCAGACTGGAGGAAAAGGACCTTCTGAGAGACGCGGATCACGAAGGAAAGGTGACCATACTGAACTCCTCAGAGGATCCCGGAATGATAGAACTTTCAAAAAGATTGCTGGAGCAGAAAGACCCGGAGGTAGAGAATGACTGAAGAAAAACTTACGTTTGCACAGCTTTTCCTGAGAAGATATGACAGAGCCATCGGAAGCGGCGTCTGTTCCTTCAGCCAGACCGGCATCGGCGCCATGAACTTCACCAACATGTGCGTGAACAAAGATTTCGTCATAGCTGACGACGAGATCATCATCAAAGCCTGCAGAATCATGAAGCTTCCACAGGAAGACATTGACTTGTTACTGCAGCTGGCAGCAGAAGGAAGGGACGATGACTAAGGTACTCGGTATAATAGCTGAATACGATCCTTTCCATAACGGCCATGCATATATGCTTAAGGAAGCGGTGAACTGCGTAAGCGAGGTTTATGACTGCGCCCCTGACGACGTCATAAGGATAGCTGCCATAAGCGGCGATTTCACTCAGCGCGGAGAGCCAGCCCTCATCGACAAATGGTCCCGGGCGGAAATGGCCATTAGACAGGGTTTCGACCTGGTGGTTGGAATGCCTGTGGTTTTTTGCTGCAATAACGCAGGATATTTTGCAAAGGCAGGAGTGGAGATACTTGAATCTCTGGGAACGGAAGTGATAGCCTTCGGTTCCGAGACCACCCATCTTCAGATCCTGCTGAACGCAGCCAACAGAAGGGCCTCCATCACCGACGAACAGCAGGAGATGATCAAGAGTCTGGTGAAGGAGGGCAAGTCCTATCCCGCAGCGCTTTCGGCGGTGCTCGGTGAGGAAGTACAGTTCGGGCCCAACGACAGCCTGGGCATTGAATATATCAGACATATGAAAAAAGCAGCGCCAATACCCATTAAAAGGCGCGGTGCAGAGCACGACAGCGGGGAAGCATCTGGTCCCATCGCATCAGCGTCCTTTATAAGGCGCAGATTGCTGGATGGAGAGCCTTTGGAGGCGGTGTCGGAACTTATTCCGTCAACGACTTTGGACGTCTTAAAACGCGAATCTGAGGCTCAGGGTTTCTGCTCGCCGGACATGCTTTTCAAGCTGATCGCGGCTAAGGTGGCCTCTTCAAGCGATGAGGAACTGAACGCAGTGTACGGAGCAGAGGAGGGGCTTGGCAGCAAGCTGAAGGACGAGTTCAGATACGCCACCGGCTGGGACGGTCTTCTTTGGGCGCTTAAGTCAAAGCGCTACACCATGACCAGAGTCCAGAGAGTACTGATCCACATGCTCACCGGCCTCACCAAGGATATGGTCCACGAGGCTAAGCCCTACGTCAGGATCCTCGCATTTAACGCCAGGGGAGCGGCCCATCTGAAGTCCCTGAAGAGATCAGATGCACTGACGCTTCCTTTGGTCGAAAACATCAAAACAGATCTTAAAGAGCATCCGGAGCTCAGAAGTACTTTTGAGATGGATATACTTTCAGCGGATCTGTACAACATCGCTCTCGGAAGAGATCTTTATACCAACTCCGAATATGTCAAAAAGCCGTTGATATTCTAAGGAGAAAAGAGTATAATATTGAATTTGGAGAGAACATCTCCGTATTAAACTTGTTTAATTATTTTGCTTAAAAATAAAAGGAGAAAAGCACATGAAGATTTTAGTTATCAACTGCGGAAGCTCATCCCTTAAGTATCAGATCCTCGACATGACCAACGAAACACTGCTTTGCAAAGGTCTCGTTGAGAAGATCGGTATCGACGGTTCCGTCATCACTCACGAAAAGGTCGGAATGGACAAGTTCAGACTTGAGACACCCATGGCAAACCACGAAGATGCCATCGCTCAGGTTCTGGCAGCCATCCAGGATCCCGAACACGGCGTTGTTAAGGATATGAGCGAGATCGGAGCAGTAGGCCACCGCGTAGTACACGGCGGAGAAAAGTATGCAGATTCCGTACTCATCACAGAAGCTGTAATGAAGGACGTAGAAGAGTGCTGCGAGATCGCACCTCTCCACAACCCTCCCAACATCGCAGGAATCAACGCTTGCAAGGCTCTGATGCCCGACACTCCGATGGTAGCAGTATTCGATACAGCTTTCCATCAGACAATGCCGCCTGAAAGCTATCTCTATGCTATCCCTTATGAATACTATACAAAGTATCACATCAGACGCTACGGCTTCCACGGAACATCCCACAAGTATGTATCCAGAAGAGCAGCTGAGATGCTGAACGTAGATCTTGAAGATCTGAAGATCATCACCTGCCACCTTGGAAACGGAGCTTCTGTATCCGCTATCAAGCACGGCAAGTGCATCGACACATCCATGGGCTTCACACCCCTTGAAGGTCTGGTAATGGGAACACGTTCCGGCGACATCGACCCCGCGCTTGTTACCTACATCAGACAGAAGGAAAACCTTCCCAGCGGCAAAGCTAACGAGATCCTGAACAAGAAGTCCGGCGTACTGGGAATCTCCGGCGTATCCTCCGACTTCAGAGACATCGAAGCAGCAGTAGCAGAAGGAAACGAAAGAGCAGCTCTTGCTCTCAAGGTATTCGCTCACAAGGTAAGATTCTACATCGGAGCTTACATCGCTGAGATGAACGGATGCGACGCTATCGTATTCACAGCAGGAGTAGGTGAGAACGACATCACCATGAGAGAACTCATCTGCCACGACCTCGGAAACCTCGGCATCAAGATCGATCCTCTCAAGAACAAGATCAGAGGAAAAGAAACCATCATCTCTGCAGACGATGCAAGAGTTAAATGTCTCCTGATCCCTACAAACGAAGAGCTGATGATCGCTAAGGATACCTTCGAAATCGTTAAAGGACTTAAATAAAAAAACAGTTGACAAAGCCTTGATAATCAAGTAATATCAAGTAGTTGACGATTATTGGGCAAAGCCCATGAAATACAAAATACCAGGAGGTGTTAGGATATGGCAGTACCTAAAAGAAGAACTTCAAAGGCAAAGAGAAATTCCCGTCAGGCAGCAAACATGAAGATGGCTGCTCCCGGACTCTGCATTTGCCCTCAGTGCCACCAGCCCAAGCTTCCTCATAGAGTTTGCCCTAACTGCAACTACTATGATGGAAAAGAAATCGTGGCTGAAGCATAAGCTATGTTTACTGAAGGCAAGCCACTCGTTGGCTTGCCTTTTTTAACTAAGCTTTTTTGCTGAGATGCCGGCGATGATCGGCATGTTCTGCTAGTGTGGCTCAATGGCAGAGCAGCTCATTCGTAATGAGCAGGTTGTGGGTTCGATTCCCACCACTAGCTCCAATAACAACAGAGGTGTCCAAATGGGCACCTCTGTTGTTATTTTAGTTTATCGTACGGGAATCGAACCCGGGAGGGCATCGGCGTAAGCTCGAACGTCCGGTGGACGTTCGAGCAGCCGATGGTCGAAGCCGGCCTGAATTAGGCCGGCGAGAGGCCTGGAGCGCGAGCCCACGGCAGTGGGCGAAGCAGCGGGATTCCCACCACTAGCTCCAAACATAAAAGCATCCCGCTCGGGATGCTTTTTATGTTGTTTTAGATAATTTTGCATATTTTCCTACTGAAAAGGGCGTCGATAGTTTGAGTAGGAGTATTATCCCTTGTATCTTCCTACTAAAAAGGGTGTCGATGCTTTAAGTAGGACGAAAATTATCAAATTTTCCTACTGGAGATAGCGATGGCACTTTCAGTAGGAAAAACCATAAGCAATATTTCCTACTACAAGGTGCGATGGCGTTCTGAGTAGGAGAACTCATACAAAATTACTCCTACTAAAACACGCGTCACCTATTTGAGTAGGAGAACTCTCGCAAAAAACTCCTACTGGAACACGCGTCGCCTGGTTTAGTAGGAAAGCCTATAAAAAACTCCTACTGGAACACGCGTCGATAGTTTGAGTAGGAAAAGCCATCTAACAACTTCTAACATTTTACGAAATTTTCTGAAAATTCCCCAAAAAACATATCGACAAATCAATTCCTTTATGTTAACATCTATTTTTGTAATTATTATTTTTAGGAGAAACAATTATGGAAAGAGAACGTTTAGGCAGCAGGTTAGGCTTCATTCTCATCAGTGCGGGCTGCGCCATTGGCTGCGGCAATGTATGGAAGTTTCCCTGGATGACAGGTCAGAACGGCGGCGGTGCTTTTGTTCTGGTTTATATCATCTGTCTGATCCTGCTGGGTCTTCCTGCTATGACAGTTGAATTCGCTTTGGGACGCGCCGCTCAGGCAAGCCCTGTAAAGATGTATCAGAAACTGGAGAAACCGGGTCAGAAGTGGCATATCCACGGTGGTCTGGCGCTCTTCGGCAACTTCTGTCTCATGGCATTTTACACGGTGGTTACCGGTTGGATCGTTTACTATTTCGTCAGCTTCTTAAGAGGCGCTTATCAGGATCTGGGTTTTGGTCCCATGATAACCAACCCGGGGCTTAACGTGGGCTATCTTTTCGTGGTAGTCGTCATCGCTTTCGTGGTTCTGTCCTTCAACCTTCAGGCAGGTATGGAGAGGGTCACAAAATATATGATGGTTGCTCTGCTGGTACTCATGCTGGTGCTCGCAGTAAGAAGCATGACTCTGGATGGCGCAAAGGAAGGACTCAAGTTCTACCTTGTTCCTGATTTCGGAAAGATCGATTTCAGCGTTATAGTTGCCGCCATGAATCAGGCATTCTTTACGCTGTCCATCGGTATCGGTTCCATGGCCATCTTCGGATCATATATCGGCAAAGAACGCGCTCTCATGGGCGAGTCCGTCAACGTAATCTTACTTGATACCTTTGTAGCTATCACTGCGGGTCTCATCATTTTCCCTGCATGCTCATCACTGGGTCTTGAAGTAGACGGAGGTCCGGCTCTTCTGTTCAACACCATGGCAGCTGTATTCAACACCATGGCCGGCGGCAGACTTTGGGGAACCATCTTCTTCCTGTTCATGACCTTTGCGGCTTTCTCAACGGTGCTTGCCGTATGTGAAAACATCATCGCCTGCGTAAGGGAGATCACAGGCCTCGACCGTAAGAAGGGTTCGCTGCTTTGCGGCGTTGTAGTATTCGTTTCAGCTCTTACTACAGCTCTCGGATACAGCCTTTTCCACTTCCAGCCTTTCGCAGAGGGTACTGCATGGCTCGATTTCTGGGATTTCATCGTATCAAACAATCTGCTTCCCATCGGAGCTCTTATCATGACTCTGTTCTGCACCAGCGACAGGTTCGGATGGGGCTGGGATGCTTTCAAGCGTGAAGCTAACTCCGGAAAAGGCCTCAAGGTCCAGGATTGGATGAAGCCCATATTTAAATACGTAGTTCCCATCATCGTAATCGCTCTTTACGTCATAGGATTAAAGGGCTTCAAGTGGAGCTAATACATAAAATCATCAAAGACCGGTCCTCATGGCCGGTCTTTTTTTTTTCGTGCAAAATATCCGCCGCACGTAGAACCGCAGGTAGCAAAGGGGCAATGAATTTCCATGCGCATCAAATTATTAGTGCAAAGAGCAGTACTTTTGTTATATAATATATTAAATATAGTTAAAGTATATAATGGGAGAAGTATATGAAAAATGCTGTAACCTTTGAACTTAAAAAGACCGACGACAGGACCCGCGCCAGACTGGGTACTTTGCATACACCTCATGGGGACGTGCAGACCCCGGTATTCATGCCGGTGGGCACCCAGGCCACTGTGAAGGCCATGAAGCCTGAGGAAGTGGAGAAGCTGGGGGCGGAGATCATTCTCGGAAATACATATCATCTTTATCTGAGGCCGGGCCACGAGATAGTCAAAGAGGCCGGCGGCCTTCATAAATTCATGAACTGGCACAAGCCCATACTCACGGATTCCGGCGGTTTCCAGGTCTTCAGCCTGGGCCACATGAGAAAGATCACGGAAGAGGGCGTTACCTTCAGATCTTATCTGGATGGCTCCAAGCACATGCTGAGCCCTGAGAAGTCCATGGAGATCCAGGAGGCTCTGGGCTCTGATATAATGATGGCTTTTGACGAATGCGCGCCTCCGGAAGCCGATCACAAATACGTGGAGAAGTCCCTGGCGCTCACTAACCGCTGGCTGAAGCGCTGCAAGGACTATCACTATGAGACCGAAGATAAGGTAGAGCGCCAGTCGCTTTTCGGAATCCAGCAGGGAGGCTTCTTCAAAGATCTCCGTAAGGAAAGTTCCAAGTTCATTTCCGACATGGATCTTCCCGGATATTCCATCGGCGGCTTAAGCGTAGGTGAGCCGAAGGAAGTATTTCTTGATATGATGGACGATTGCCCGGACATGCTTCCCAAGGAAAAGCCCAGATATCTCATGGGCGTAGGCTCACCTGACTATCTCTTCGAGGGAGTTGAGCGCGGCATAGACATGTTCGACTGCGTGCTTCCCACAAGGATAGCCCGCCACGGTCTGGTTATGACTTCCCACGGAAGAGTCAACATCAAGAACAAACAGTACGAAAGAGACTGGGGGCCGCTGGATCCTGAGTGCGACTGCTACACCTGCAGAAACTACTCCAGAGCCTACCTCAGACATCTCTTCAAATCCGAGGAGATCCTTTCTTCCATGCTGCTTTCCGAACACAACCTCCATTTCCTGGTGAACACCATGAAGAACATGAGGGAGGCCATCGCTGAAAACAGATTCCCTGAATACAAGAAAGAATTTTATGATAAATATGGCAAATTCTGATCTTATAAAAACAGGCTTATGTCCTCATAAAGAGTTTTGCGGAGGCTGCATCTATCAGGGCGTGGAATACGCCGAGCAGCTTAAGAGCAAAGAATCTGAGATCGGCTTTCTGCTGAAAAAGAACAGCGTGGCGCCGGAGGTGCTGGATGGCATAGAAGGCTGTCCCTCCCAGTATGCTTACAGAAACAAGATGGAGTATACCTTCGGCGATCTGGTGAAGGACGGAGAGATGACTCTCGGCATGCACAAAAAAGGTCAGTTCATGTCCATCATCACCGTGGATCACTGCCAGCTGGTGCACCCCGATTTCAATAAGATCCTCAGGGCGACCCTTGATTTTGCCATAGAAAAAGGCTATCCGAAGTACAACAAAAAATCCCATGCCGGACTGATGCGAAACCTGATAATCAGAAGAGGTGTGAACACCGGAGAGATCCTGGTGAACATAGTAACAGCGTCAGATGAGAAGGCGGGAATGGTTTTTGACAGCCAGGCATACAGCGAGATGATCCGCTGCCTGGATCTGGGAAACACCCTTGTGGGAGTTCTCCGCACCAACTGCGATACCCTGGCGGATGCCGTCATTCCAGACAGCACCGAGATCATCTGGGGCAGGGACTATTACATGGAGAAACTGCTGGGCCTGAATTTCAAAGTCAGCGCTTTCAGCTTCTTCCAGACCAACGTGGAGGCTGTCACCAGGCTCTATTCTGAAGCTCTTGCGCTGATCCCCGGTATAGAAGGAAAGCGAGTCTTCGACCTTTACTGCGGTATCGGCACCATCTCACAGATCATGGCTCTAAAGGCTGAAAAAGTCCTGGGAGTGGAGATAGTGGAGGAGGCTGTAGATGCGGCAAAAGAGAACGCAGCGCTTAACGGTCTTGACAACTGCGAATTCTTTGCAGGGGACGTTTACAAGGTGCTGGAGGGAGAAAACTTCGAAAAGCCAGACGTCATCGTTGTGGATCCTCCCAGAGCCGGCATACAGCCCAAGGCTCTGGACAAGATCATCTCATACGGCGTTGACGAGATCCTTTATATAAGCTGCGGCCCGAAGACCCTTATGCAGAACCTGGCGTACTTCGAGTATTATGGCTATAAGGTTAAATACCTGAAACCCTTCGACAATTTCCCTTTTACAAAACATATCGAAAGCATAGCGCTTTTACGCAGGGAAAAAGAGGAGGTCGGTGACTGATGGCATTTTTGTTTTCCGGTCTGTATGAAGACGTTCCTGATATCGATCTGTATCTGGAAAGGATAGGTTATCACGGCGACAGAAGACCGACTTTGGATAATTTAAAGGAACTGGTAAAGAAGAATCAGACGCATATTCCTTATGGAAATCTGGACTTTTACCGGAATCAAAGCTGTCCTTCTCTGGCCATTCAGGATATCTTCGAAAAGATAATTATAAGGCATGGCTGCGGAGGGTGTTTTGAGATCAATTTACTGTTTTTCGCGGTCTTAAGATCCTTCGGGTATGACTTTTACCCGGTAATAGTGAAGTGTTTATTCGGTTCTTCCGACCCTGTGGTACCCACTCATTGCGCTGCAATAGTTACCATAGACGGTATCCGCTATTATACGGACGTTGGCCTGGGACTTCCTTCGCCGGTGGTACCTGTTGCTCTTGACGAAGATCAGGACTGGCAGCCGGCTGCCATTTCGCCGAATTATTACTCTTATAAGACCCATCTGAATGGCAATAACGTCCTGCTTGAGGGATATAACGGCAGCAAAAGTATGTCCATGGTAAGTTTTGTTCTGCAGCCTGCGGAACTTGTGGACTTCGTTCCTTTGAATTACTACGCCTGCATGTCAAAGACCAGTCCCGTGACTCAGGGTATCATCGTTGAGATGTTCACTGACAGGGGCACTGCTTCGATTTTAAAAAACAAACTCAGGATCTCTTCAGATGACAGAACTGAGGAAACTATATTAGAAACCGACGATGATCTTAATGCGGCCTTATGGGAAGTGTTCGGGATCAAAGTATCAGGAGAGTAAAATGGACATTTTGGTAACCGCATTCGAGCCCTTCGGAGGTGAAGGGCTGAACCCTTCGGAAATGGTGCTCCATGATCTTCCGGATGAAATGCTCGGCCGCAGCATCCATAAACTGCTGCTTCCCGTGGAGTTTCGCAGAGCTACTGAGAAAGCCATAGCGGAATACGATAGGCTTTCACCTGATGCGGTGATCATGCTGGGACAGGCAGGGGGAAGGTCCGCTGTAACTCCCGAGTCCACCGGAAGGAATATCATGAACGCTGCTGAGCCCGATAATGCGGGCTATAAGCCTGATCATCAGTCCATCACAGAGGGAGGACCGGAACAACTCAGTTCCACGCTTCCGATGCAAAAGATAATAGATTCAGTCAGATCCCTTGACATCCCATGCGAAAGGTCTGACAGCGCAGGTGAATTCGTCTGCAACTGTCTTCTTTACAGCATGCTGGATCACAATAAAGGCGAAGTCCCCACGGGTTTCATCCACATGCCATACATCAAAGAGCAGGGGCATGAGGACAAGCCGTATATGGAACTTAAAGACATAACTAAGGCGATAATGACCGCCATCGAAACCGTAATTTCAGTAACAGAAAGTGTGTAATGACATGGGCTGGAATGCAAAAAACGGAAGTGTGCCCATCGGCGGCACGAATATGAGCTATGCATCCTTCGGACAGGGTGAGAGGACTATGGTCATCCTTCCGGGACTGTCCGACGGACTGGCCACCGTGAAGGGCAAGGCTTTGCTTCTTGCCAGGCCTTATCAGGTCTTCTTTGATGATTTCACGGTGTACATGTTCAGCAGAAAGGATGATATGCCCGAGGGCTATACCATCCGGGACATGGCTGAGGATCAGGCTCAGGTCCTTAAGACACTGGGCATAGACAAAGCCTGTGTGCTGGGTGTATCCCAGGGCGGTATGATCGCTCAGTATCTGGCCATCGATCACCCGGAACTTGTGGAAAAACTGGTTATCGCAGTCTCTGCTTCCAGACCGCATCAAATATCTGCGGAAAGAATGAGAAACTGGCTGGAATTCGCCAATAACGGCGATCACAAGTCTCTGATGATAGACACAGCCGAAAACAGCTATTCTCCGGAATATCTGGAGAAATACAGGAAGATATATCCGGTCATAGGCATGATAGGCAAGCCCAAGGATTACAGGCGCTTCTTAAAGAACGCCGAAGCCATAATCGGTTTCAACGCCTATGACGAGATAGATAAGATAAAATGTCCGACCCTCATAATCGGCGGGGAAGATGACAAGATCGTAGGCCCGGAGGCTTCATACGAGATGAGGGACCGTATCCCCAACAGCGAACTCTATATGTATGATGGCCTCGGTCACGCTGCCTACGAAGAAGCAAAAGATTTCAATAAACGTATTTTTGAGTTTTTTAAATAAATGGGGTAACGAATATGTTTGATGCGAAAGACAAAAAAGAAAAAGGCCTGTTCCTCAGATCTCTGACTGTGATCCTTGCGATACTTATCACCGTCAGCATGATGCCTGCGGCCGCCTTTGCAGCGGATGGTCCGTCGGACGGATACGTATTTGACACTTTTACGGAGTATTCGACTTTCACTTCCGGCGACACGCTGAACGACAGCTTTTATTACTCAGAAGAATGGTTCAATGAAGATCCAGCAGAGATCAATCACAGTCTGGCCCTGCTGTCCATGCAGCTCTCGGCTGCGGCTGTCACCGATGAGGCTGAGGGATACGGCGCTGACATGCTCAGCAAATTGGGCTTCGAAAGCGTGGGCTTCAACGGTTTCGGAACAGAGGATCCGGATGACTGCGCCTATACCTGGGCAAAAAAGACCCTGGATGACGGAACGACCCTCATAGCTGTTGCAGTTCAGAGCTTCGCCTTTGATTCATTGACCAAAGCCAAGGGCTGGAAGCAGAACTTCTTCATTAACGGTGAGTCTGCTGAAGGTGATCATTACGCGCTGTCAAAAGCCGCTGACAAAGCGCTGGATGATATAGCAGCTCTTTCAGGTGGCGCAGACGCAAAATACTGGATCACCGGCCATAGCAGAGGAGGCGCCATCGCCGACCTTATAGCAGCCAAATTGCCTGATAAACTGGGAAGCGCCGATAAAGGTATTTTTGCATATACCTTCGAAGCTCCCGCCACTGCTGAAGCTGAAGACAACGGAGAGCAGTATTCATACATCCACAATTATATCTGCACAAATGATCCGGTCCCTAAGGTCCCCATGTGGGGCATGACCCGCTACGGTACTGATTTTATACTCAATACCGAAGAGACAGATGCCGGCTTGATAGAAGAACTGGAAAAACTGGGAAGCGGTGCGGCGGAAAGTGATCCCATGGATACTGAGGAACATGTAAACTCCCTGATAGATACCCTTCAGTCAAGAGTATCTGCTGCTCCTGATGACAGCGGCACCAGAGCGGATTATTCCAAAATAAGGAAGGAATCCTTCACGGCTTCTGACGGTACTCAGGTGGAAGTTGAGTATGCATATCAGGATACCTTCACAAAACTCATGGGATTCGTCTTCGGCGGAGGACTGTCTTTTGATGCTGTCAGCGAAGCACTTCCGGATCTTTTACCCTTGGTACTGACCCTTAGAGAAGGTGTGGATACTGAAAGCAAAGGCAACTATTATGAAGCGGCTCCTTATTACTGGGACGCAGCCACAGGGCTCTATACCGTACTTCAGTCCATGGCGCAGGAGGGAGAGTTAAGCCTTACAGATGATGACATTTTTGCACTGCTGAGACTCATAGGACCTATGCTTATCGATAATTCAGCTGAACCGACGGGTGACCCCAACACAGACGCAATGACATATATATCTCCGGTTTTGGGTCTTTTCGGCGAAATAGGCCATATTACTTTCCCTCATCATTTTGATTCTGTGATAGCCAGACTTAAAGTCCTAGCTCCGCAGCCTGATCTGGAGGCTATCGATATCACCATAGATGAGCCCTCTGCCGGAGACGAGCTGTCAAAGGCTGAGGGAGAGATAAATGGATTTATCAGCGCCATGGATCATCCATGGCTTGAAAGTGAAGCAGCCTGGAACACTGAAGATACTTCGCTGGAAGATGGCAAGATCTATTACATGGAGGTTACGCTTTCTGCCGTAGCTCATCTGATTCCGGAGGATCACTCCTTCACCATCAACGGCAAAGAACCTGTTTCCGATCCTGTGATCAGTTATGAAGACGGAGTCAGCACCGTAAGCGCTTTGTTTGAATTCACCGTTGGAGAGCCTGACGAAGTCAAAGTATCTTTTGACAACAACGGTCGCGGAGATACGCCGGAAGCCATAACCGTACAGAAGGGCAAGGCACTTGAACTGGTAGATCAGCCCGAATATATTGATGAAATTACGGAAGGTGATAAAACCTGGGTCTTCGGCGGATGGACCGATGAGGATGGCACTCCATGGGAAGACATTATTGCAGATGATGATATCACTTTATATGCCAAGTGGCTTCCTGTCATAGATAACGTACAGGTAACCTTCGATATCCCGTCATTAGGTGATGACGTTCCTGAGTTAAAAGTTCCCGACGATGCTCCGTATTATCTCGTATACACAGATGACGAATTTGACTACCACAATACCTATATCAGTTATGACTGGGATCCCGTCACTTCTATAGACCAAGAAGGTTCTTATGATATATTTGGTTATGTAAGCGTTAAAGACGGAATCTTCAAACTGATCCAGCCCGATGAAGAAGATCCCGATTATTGGGAATATGGCGGCATTCTGACGGTAAACGGAGAAGAATGCTATGCAAGCTATGAATATGGTGACGGCGTTCAGTACTTGTATTTCAATTATACTTTTGAAGTGACTGCTGATGAGCCGTCTGAACCGCAATACAAAGTATACAAAGGCTCAGACCTTATTTACGTGATCGGTTCCGGAAGCGATGCAGAGTTCATCATCAAGCGCACTGTGGATGACAGCGAGACCTTCAGTCATTTCACAGGCATTGAGATGGACGGCACAGCAGTTGACAGTTCAAACTATACCGCAGAAGAGGGAAGCGTAGTCATAACTCTGAAGGCTGATTATCTCGACACCCTCGACGCCGGCGAACACGTTCTCAAAGTATTGTTTGACGACGGATCGGCTGAAGTAAAATTCACCGTTACAGACGGCGAAAATGAGCCCGGAGGCGGAGATTATGCCGGAGACACCGAGGAACCTGAAGTGAAGCCCGGCGACGCTGATGCAGAAGAAAAGGGCGATACAACTCCCAAGACCGGAGATGAGACCGATATGTTCATCTGGATCGCACTGATGCTGGCATCCTTAGGCGCTCTCGGCGGCACAGTTTTCTCAGCAGTCAGACGCAGACAGTAGGTACAAAGACATGATGATACGCAGATCGCGCATATTAAGAGCAACAAAAAAAGAGATGGATCCTTTGAGGACCGTCATAAAGAGCAACACCAGACGACGTATTGCCGAATCTGTGATGAAAGCCGGCAGAGCCCACAGAAGAAGGACTTTCGGCGTTCCTTACAATGAAGAAAAATATAACGTAAACGTGCCAAGGAAGGAAGTAAAATGACCAAAGGTTTAAGAACAGCTTTAATACTGATGCTAGCAGTGGCCATATCTGCCTTCGGCTTTGCTCCTGCCTTTGCTCACAGCGATGAATTCGACGAATTCCTTCAGAACGAGTGGCAGGATACCGTAGAGTCCGATTATCTGACCATGCACAGTTCTGTATATGACTACAGGAGCCTTGGGCTGGAAAAGCCCGAGGTAACTCTCGGCGACGTCAATTACGATGAATATACGGAATCCGTCAGGATAAGCCAGGAGACCCTGGATAAACTCCACGCCTTCGATTATGATGAGCTGGATGAGGTCCAGAAGGTGCACTATAAGGCTTACGAGAATTACCTGGAAAACATTATGGGTATGTACCGCTATCCTGAGCTGCAGTACATGTTCAGGCCTTACACCGGTTATCTCAGCAACGTGATGGATTACTTTGCAGACTTTATGTTCCTTGAAAAGCAGGACGTGGACGATTACCTTACCCTCATCGCGGAGCTCCCCGGTTACATAGACCAGATGAAAGCCATGACCGAAGAGCAGGCTGAGGCAGGTTTCTTCTTGGACGATCAGGCATACTCGGACGAGATGTACGAGCTCGACAAAAAGACCGGCG